>JAJZAV010000043.1 GCA_021799255.1 Bacillota bacterium | reverse complement strand
TGTCGTGAAGAGGTTTCTCAACATCGCGCTCGAACGACCGGATCTCGGCTCTGCATCGCTAACCGCGGTGCCGCACTCCATCCACAGACGAGTTCTCGAAGCTATCGGAATGGAGTCCCTAGCCGTACCTCCAGTCGCTCACGTAAAGGCCGTCCTTTCAGGGTTTCTGGTGCGCACCGTTCACCCGGTCGACGTCGTTACGCCGAACCGGATTCGCGCGGACCTGCACGGCCAAGAGCAGGGTAGGCCGATTGAGAAGATGATCCTCGGGGATCACGTTGAAGCCATCTCATACTTGCTTGCGAGGCGGGGGGCGAGAGGGGGATACGAGGACAAGGTCAGGCAACGAAACGTCGTCGCAGAGTGGATGGCAGCGAACGGGAGGACGACAGAAAACGCCCGCACGGTGGACGGGGCGACGAGTGGAGCGTGATGGTCATCTTGTGCTCACGCCGATGCTTCCGTTGATGGTTCGCAGGTTCACCCGATGAATGGCTCTGCCGAGGACGGCGCTCGTAGATTTCCTATCGGTCCGCACCAAGCGGCTCCAAGGACCCCGACGAAAGTCGATATGTGGGCCGATGGCGAACACGTGCGCGTCTGAAGACCTTCGCAGAAAGCTACAGTTGACATCACCGTTCACGGTGCTCAAGGTCCAGTTGCCATCAATCCGTCCGAGTGCGGCGCTGATGGAGCCGTTGACGGCCGCCAAGTTACCGAAACCCGATACGTTTGTCGCCGTGACGTTCCCGTTGGTGGTACGAACGTCCAGCCGTTTCTGGACGTTTTTCAACGAGATTTGGCCGTTTAAGATCCGCACCTGAACGCCGCCGGCGATATCGGTGAGGGACACCGATCCGTTGAGCGTGCTGCAGATCGCCATCGCCTTGGTGTTGGTCACGCGGATGTTGCCGTTCAGCGTCTTTACGGTCACGTGAAGTCTCGACGGCAATAGGACGGATAGATCGCCCTTTCTGGTTAGGCTCGTCGCAAAGCTAAACGCGCTCGATTTCGTCCCCCGTAACATCATGTCGATGGTGTCTCCGCGTCTGGAAACTCTCCAGTCGCTCGCGATGGCGCGCCGGGCGGCCGCGTGCGAACCCGCTCTGATTCCGAGCTTGCCTTTGTACTGCAGCGATGAACCCGTGGTTCCCGTTACACTCACGTCGGCGTTGACAATCTCGATGACCACGTTATGCACCTTTGCACTCACCGGATTTTGTCCTTGTACGTTCAGCAAGTAGGGCCTTGTGTTCCACGGAAGCGCACTGTCGCGAAAGGTAGAATTCACCTTAGACCCCACCGCAGTCAAGGCGCTCAGCACGAACAAACAGCATAATGCGGCGAACGCAGGCCCGTTCCATGCCAGCGGGCGACCGCCTCTTTTCCTATTGAGTAGGATGAGCTCAAGGCCAAAGACGATGATGAGGAACGGCCAGACGTCGGCGATAGTGGACCATGGAACCACGTGCGCTCCGGCTAGTGCGACCAAACACCCCATGCCCACCAGCGCGATGCCAAGCGAAAACGTCCCTATCTTTCCCTGACGCACGTCACTATCTCCCTTCGGCGCCCAAAGGTGTGAAGGCGTGTGCTATTGAATTCGTTCCCTCCTATTTTACACACCACGGCTGCAAACTCCCATAGGGACGTTTGGTTTGAACCCTTAACACTTCACACCCGACGAATGCGAACAGGCACGAGAATCAGCGTCGTGCGCGGGAGCGCATACTAGGTACCGTCAAAGAAGTCGCCCTCACCATGGAGGTTTTGCTGTCGGTGCACGTGTCGTTTGCATTTATCACGTTCAGTACGCTGGTCACATTCTCTATACTCCTACTCATGGTCCGATGGATTGGAAGTACGCAGTTGACCCAACTCACCTTCTTTAACTGGGTTGCCGGTGCCAGCATGGGCAACGTCGCCGCAAACATGCTCACCACGAGCGACAGGTCCACCTGGGTGTCAAACTGCTACGCCCTCATCCTGTTCTCCGGGATCTCGGTCCTCGCCGCATTCATCGCCATTAAAAGTCGTCAGTTTCGGCGGGTGGCCAACGGCGAGCCGACGGTCATCATCCACAAGGGCGCAATACTGCGAGAAAACCTGCGCCGCACTCAAGTAAACCTGGATGTGCTTATGATGCTCCTGCGGGAAAAGGGGTACTTCTCGTACTCGGACATCGAATTCGCCATTCTCGAGCCCACGGGGAATCTAAGCATTCTTCCGACACCGCAGAGCCAATCGGTCTCGAAAGCGGATCTTGTGGCAGGGCCAGACCTGTCAGAGCGCGGGCAGGGACCGTACATTGAACTCATTGTCGACGGAGAAGTGGATGAGGACAAGATGAATGAAACAGGGCACACGCGCAAATGGCTCATGGATGAGGTGATAAAACATGGGGGAAAGAGCATAGAAGACGTGACCTATCTCGCGGTAAATGGAGAGGACGAGATTGTTATCGACATGCACCGCAGGGACGGACCAGATGAGAAAGATCCGAGCATCTAAAGAAGGTTCGGCTCCCCTTGCGGTGCCGCCCGAACCGCAGCCCGAATCGCCTGATCTACCACCGTGAGATGGGCGATATTCTGCGCGTAAAGGTCGGGGCTGAAAACGCGCGAAACGGAAAACCAGCTTTAGAGAGAAAATCAGCTGCCGCCGACGGCTCCAATCTTGCGGGTTTTAAAGGCCTGATGCGCCGTTTCCTCAAGAGAATCGTCGAGTTCTGTGAGCTCTGCAGGGAGCCCGGAATAGCAGAGGGCGAGCCGGAGCATGAAGTCCGCCACGCGCGGGTTCTTTGGTAACAGCGGGCCATGAATGTAAGTCCCCACGATGTTCTTGTACCGGACTCCTTCCTTCCCATCCGTCCCATTGTTGCCATGGCCCGAGACAACGGTGCCGAATGCCTCGTGCTCGTGCTCCGTTCTTCCACCGTGGTTCTCGAATCCGACGACGCTGCCACATTCCTCGCTCGAGATGGCGACATTGCCAATGAGTCGGGGGCGCCCTGCCTTCGTTCGCAAGTCCAGGACCGAGAGACCTGGCACGCGCGTTCCGTCCTCAAGCTCGTAGTACTCTCCTAGCAGCTGGTATCCGCCGCACACGGCGAGGATAGGCAACCCGGAGTCGACAGCCGCCTTCATGTCCTCACGACGAGAAAGCAGTCGCTCACCGACCAAGGATTGTTCCCTGTCGGAACCTCCTCCAAGCAGAACAAGATGGTAGTCCGCCAGATGAAAATCGTGATGGGAGTTCACGCGCACCACCTTCACGGGAATGGAACGCCACTCACACCGCTTCACGAGCGTGAGGATGTTGCCCTGATCCGCGTACAAGTTGAGTAGGTCAGGAAACAGATGCGCGATGACGAGCGGCTTCGTGGTCATTGTCGGAAATCTCCTCGAATCCTTTTAGGCACTGAGCCGAAGGCACAAGTGCCGTGTAGGTGGATAAGACGTAGAGCGTGGAATCTTCTTCCTCACGCGCCACGGCGAAGGCGTGAGCGATTCCTTCGCTCACGTTGGGCGAAAATGTGAGACGGTCGACGTCCATCCCCGAGTATTTCATGCATAGCGCCATGTCTTCCGCCCTGCTGCCGGACGCCACGACGAAGGAGACGCTCGGGTTTTCGGCGATCCACCCGAAATGAGTGTCCCACAGCCACGAAACATCGCGTCCGTCCGCCGCGTTGTCGTTGATGACAAGGCAGACGACTTTCCGACCTTCCTCGGACAGCACGGCCCGCAGAACGTTGTCGGCCCCCGTGGGGTTCTTAATGAGATTCAAAACGGCTGCGGGTTTTGTGAGGAACGCCTGCATGCGCCCTAAAGGAGGGCGAAACGATAAAAGACCTTCGGCGATGGTGCGCGGTTCGAAGTTGAGATGGAGCGCGCACCCGATGGCCGCAAGCGCGTTGTATGCGTTAAACAAACCTCGCACGGGCAACGGGTACTCCGATGCTGTGGAGTCCTTGTTCACAACGAGCGTGCCGTGAGCGAAACGACCCCCGTACTCGGGAATCGGGCGCTCAAAACCACATTCTTCACAGAGGTAGTCCCCGAGTTGACCGTACACGTACCGCCGGTAGGTCAGGCGATTTCCGCACGCCAGGCAAAACTGGCCGTCCCGAGGAAAGGGGTCCTCTTCGTTCGCTTCACCTGCGGGATGGTTCGTCAAGGCCATGTCTTCACTTTGACTGTCACGAATTTCCTCGAACCCGTAGCACGCGTAGGGCCGGCCCGACGCCTGAGCCACGTGAAGAGAGAGCGGATCGTCCGCGTTCGCAATCACGGAGCACTCGGTTTGCTGTATACCCTCGACGAGTTTATTCAAGGTAAGGTCCAGTTCGCCGTACCTGTCCAATTGATCCCGAAAGACATTCGTGAGTACCGCGACGTGGATGGGAAGCTCTTTGGCCAATAGCGGCAGGGATGCTTCGTCCACTTCAAACAAGGCGCGTCTGGTGTTAAGCCGTCCCAACCACGATGAATGCAACAGCAAGGTGGATGCGATTCCTTGCCGCATGTTGGAACCCGCCCGGTTCTGAATCGTCGGGCCATCTTTTAAGAGGATATCTCCGAGAAGATTGGCCGTGGTCGTTTTGCCGTTTGTCCCGGTCACCACGATGCAAGTGGTGAGTTGTCGTCCCAACTTCGCAATGAGTCTACTGTTGAATCGGAGCGCGACCTTTCCTGGAAGACTCGTGCCGCTCTTCTTCGTCAGGCGAAGGAACATGATGATGGCCTTTCCAATCCATATTCCGAACAAGCTCTCTTGTCCTCTCTGTCGGGATTCGGCGGCGATGGCTGTCCATGACTATACTACAGGAGTTCTAAGGCGGAGAAAAGGGAGTCGAGTTCGCCGCGTCCGGTCGGCAAGTCCCTGGCGCTAGAGGGTGGGTTTTGGGTCAGCGCTCATTCGAGGCAGTAGCCTCGATTCGCTGGCGATACACGACGAGCCCCATGGCATCCAGATACATATCCAGAGACAGGCTCTCGGCGGACGGCCCCGGCGCGAAGCCCCGTTTCGCCAACTCGGAAAGCGTGAGATCTAACAGTTCCCGCGCCAGCAAGGGAGTCGGCAACGTTGGATTTGGATGCGCGAGAATCCACTTTGCGAGCACGTCCCCGTACAGGATTGCTTCCTCACATGCATGGCTTTTGGGCGATGGGCCGAAATGGGCATGGTACACGGTGTCAAACGGTTGTTGCTGAAGAAATAGGGCCGTGCGGCGCAGCACGTCCGGATCAAAATCGACCGGCGACGTGGACGGCATGACCCATTCGAAGTCCCATCCCGTGAACTCCTTGCGGTACACGATTCCGAGGGCATCGCCGGCGTAGAGAGCGCGGGCAACCGGATCCAAAATGGTGAAATGATGCTTCGCGTGTCCTGGCGAATCGAAGAACGTGAGCGTCCTCTCACCGATGGAAAGGGTCTCATTGTGCTCTCTCACCAAGATCTGATCGGCAGGTACGGGGACGACGGAGCCAAACAACTCGGTCACCTTGTCGCCATAAACTTCGCTCGCACCTAGCCACAGTCGGGTTGGGTCCACCATGTGACGCGCGCCCTTCGGGTGGACCACAAGAGTTGCCTTCTTGGCCTTGTCCATCAGTTGACCGGCACCCCCGGCATGATCTAGGTGGACGTGAGTCACGATGATGTAGTCGAGATCCGCCGGACGGACGCCGACTTCGCGCAGTCCGTGTATCAAGGCCTCGTGCGAAGTCGCAGATCCGGTCTCGACGAGGGTCACCTTTTCATCCACGATGAGGTATGCGGCCGTCCTGTACGGTCGGCCGTTTTCCATGAGGTCAATCATCCACAATTTGTCCGAGAGTTGGGTAGGCTTCACGGTCATCACCTATCCCTTCGTTTCGGTTTCTTGCTGCCAGGACTCGACTTCCAACTATCGGCTCGTTCCTGGCGCTCTCTCCAGGTGCCTCCCGTGGGCGTGGAAACGTTGCGCCGGGCTCCCATTTTCGATCCGCTGGGACGCCCCCCGCCCCCTCTCGTGGTCGCGGCGGTCTCTTGGCGCGCTCGCCACGAATCGGCTGGCATCTTGCTTGAGGAGGACTTCGTCTTGGCGGCTGCTTGCTTGGCAGTGGGGCGAATCGGCTCGACTTTCGCTGAGCGGCCGGTGCGGGCTGCGGGCCTGTCAATGATGGGAATCGAATCGCGTTTCTCCGCACTTGGACGGGTGCTGCGAAAGTCGTCCACCTCGATGACTTCGGCCAACTCGTCCGCAGCGGGCTCCTCGTCGAGCGTATAGCGCGAGATGGAAAGAAGCATCCCCATCGCGATGAGGTTGACCATGAGATCCGTGCCTCCGTAACTGATGAAAGGAAGCGGGATTCCGGTGACAGGCAACAGTCCGGTCACGGCCCCGAGGTTGATGAGCGTTCCCATCGCAATGCTGCCCGTCAAACCCACCGCGAAGAGCGCCATGAATCGATTCGGAGCGTGCCTCGCCACGAGGAATCCTCGCCACACCAATACTCCGAAGGTGATGATGAGGGCGATGGCTCCCACGTAGCCCCACTCCTCGGTGAGCACCGGGAAGATGAAGTCGGTGTAGGGTTCGGGCAAGTAGCCAGTTTTCGCCAGGCTCATTCCGAAGCCTTTCCCGAACCAACCGCCCGACGTGATGGCTGTCCATCCGGCTAACAGTTGGTACGACTGCACGCCCTGGTGTGCGAACGGATGGATGAACGCGGTCAACCGCCCGCTTCGGTAGTGGCCAGACAGGGCAAGAAGAAGGAGGCCCGGAATGGCTGGCAATAAAAGCCCGAATACCCGTCGCAACGGGGTGCCGGAAGCAATCAGCAGGATATACGAAACGCCAAAGAGGGTCATGGCGGTGCCCATGTCCGGCTCGATGAAAATCAGGAAGAAGTTGATGAGAATGACGACGATGGCGGGCACGAAGCCGTGCTTGAAGCTGTGCAGCACGGTGATCTTCTTGGTGAAAAAGAACGCTAAATACATCGCGATGGCCACGATGGCCAATTCCGACGGTTGGATGTGAACGGACGTCGTCCCCAGCCAGCGTCGTCCTCCAAGCACCTCTTTGCCGATGAATTTCACAAGCACCAAGAGGCCTAAGTTGATGAGCATCAAAAGAGGCGCCAGCTTGTACCATACCCGAGGTGGAATCCGCACGAAAACAGACATGAGCACGAGCCCGGTGGCGGCAAACGCGAGCTGATAGAGAGCGAAATGGTCCGCCTTGAGCCCGTTCGTAATCGCTAAATCAACGCTAGCCGAATACACTGTGACCACGCCGATGGCGCACAGGATGACGACGGTGAAATAAAGAACGTAGTCTGGCTGGTGCGGTCTGTCGGTCACGTAAGTCACCCGCCTGAGAAAGAGGACTGGTTGATTGCGTCACAATAGGATGCAATCCGACACCCAATTCGACGCGTTTGGCCCAATCCCCTTCCTTCACAGTGAGCGAAAATTATGGCGGAACTTCTACCACCAGTGCATGCCGAGAGCCGTGATGCCCAGGATAGCCGCCAACGGAATGGCCATGTGCCACCCTGATCCCGGTCCGGGTCCTGAAGGACCTTGCCCTGGTCCGGGACCCGGACCGGGACCTTGAGGTCCCATCGGACCCATGCCAAACGGGCGCATGCCTCCGCCTGTCGCGTAGTGATGGCGTCCATAAGCGGTGATGATGCGCGGCGGAGGAACGGGTCGGCCCGTATGAGGATGGAGCGGTGCAAGAATCAGGTGATGTTTTGTGCAGTGTACGACGACTCCGTGAAAAGTTCCGTAATACGTATGGCACTGGATGTGCTGGCCCACGTATTGCAGGACCTGATGTCGCAAACTCATTGTCAACCCTTCTTTCTCGCTCTGTGTGAATGCCTTGCCTCGACATCAGTCTATGGGATACGCGTCCAGACGACAGGGCGAATGCACCGAGGGCACGAGCACAGGCCGCAAAAATGATCGTTTGCCTCCCGCAGTGATTGGAGCCTGCGTTGGCGGGGCCCCGATGGACAGGGACGGAGCCGTTAGAGCGCGAATTTTCCTCCTTCAAGGAACCGTAGAGCGGGCATATATTGCGTTATAATCGCATGGGAGGACCCTAACGATGGACAAAAAGCCACGGCACCCCTATCTGCAGAGCGACCGTCCGTGGGTAATGGCCCACCGCGGGGATAGCGTAAGGGCTCCGGCCAACACGATGGTTGCCTTCGCCATGGCGGTAGACGCCGGTGCAGACGTACTCGAGATCGACGTTCATTGGACGAAGGACGACGCCGTTGTCGTTTCGCACGATGCCACGGTTGACGCGATGAGCGATGGACACGGGGCCATCGCTGACATGTCTCTCGCGCAACTGAAGGAACTCGATTTCGGGTATCGATTTTCCGATGACGGAGGGAAGACTTTTCCTTACCGTGGGAAGCGTGTCGCCATTCCCACCTTGCGCGAGGTGCTGCGAACGTTTCCGGACGTGCGCGTCAACATGGACATCAAGCCACGCCGCTTAGGGTCGCTGGCAACCCTTATGTCGGACATCGACGAGAGTCGCGCGTTGGCAAGGGTTCTCGTCGCCTCGTTTCACCACGAGACGCTTAGGGTGGTGAGGCGGATGAATTTATCCGTTGCAACCAGCGCCTCGCCGAGAGAAGTTGCCGCATTTGTTCTTGGTGTCAAGCTTCGGGCGCACGTGGTGGGCAGATCCCCTTATGTCGCGCTGCAGGTCCCTGCAAGCGTGGGCACAATGGCGGTTGTGACGCCGGCATTTGTACGCGCGGCGCACCAGCGTGGAGTGGCCGTTCACGTGTGGACCGTTGATGATGCGACGACCATGGAATCTCTATTTGACCTTGGGGTCGATGCGATTGTCTCCAACGACGCGCAGCTCGCCGTGGTTGTACGGAATAGGTTTCTCGCTGTTGAGCAAACAATAGAGCCTTTAAACTACGGTGAAGGATGACGATGGTGGAAGCTAGGAAACGCCAGGTTCAAAAAATTGATCCCATCTTACTTGTGGTTGTGCTCGCGCTTGGGGCGTTTAGCTGTATGGCCCTGCTGGCTGCCTCCTACGGGAAGTCGGCAGCCATTATTGGGACAACCCATATCGTGGAAAAACAAATGGTTTGGGAAATCGTCGGACTCATTGCGATGATTGGCGTCGCGACTTATGATTATCGGCTTCTGCGCAAGTGGCGCTGGTGGATTTACGGGATTAGCCTGTTCCTGCTAATTGCGGTGTACGGGTTCTCGCCCATTAACAACGCGCACAGTTGGATTCATTTTGGATCGTTCACCGTCGAGCCCTCCGAGTTTGCGAAGCTCGGGCTCATCATCGCCGTGGCGGCAAGCATGGCCGCCATCGACGAGCAAGAGGAGCCTCAGTACGGGATAAGGAACCTCGTTCCCACGTTCGGGCTGCTCGTTGTGCCCTTCGCTCTTACTTATAAGGAACCCGCGCTTGGGCAGGCCTTGGTCATGTTTTCCATCGTGATGACCATGTACGTCGTCTTCGCAAAACGGACGCATTTTGTCATGCTGAGTTCGTTGTTGCTCATTATCATAGCGGGGGTCGCGTACATGGCCATCCAATTGCCTGTTCAGTTCACAAATTTCGTCGAGAACCTCGTCAAGCATAAGGTGTTGCGCGGCTTTCAGGTGGATAGAATCGTCGCGTGGATTAACCCGAATTTCGACCTACAAACCACGGGGTACGCTGTGCACCACGCGCAGATAGCGGTTGGCTCCGGCGGTTTGTTTGGGGAGGGTTTGTTCAAGGGGATTCTCACGTCGTCGGCGGGGGTCCCCAATCAGACCACCGACTACATTTTCACGGCCATCGGCGAAGAGTTTGGATTCGTCGCGTCGGGGTCCCTGATCCTGTTGTTCCTCATCCTCGTTTACCGCATATCGAAAGCGGCTGCGCTATCATCGGATTCGTTCGGAACTTACATCCTCATGGGTATCGCGGGCATGTTTGGATTTCAGGTTTTTGAGAACATCGGGATGAATATGTACCTAAGCCCGGCGACGGGAATCACGCTTCCGTTCATCAGCTACGGAGGAACGTCGCTGGTAGCAAACTATATGGCCATTGGCCTGTGCATCAGCGTGGCGGTTCACCGCAAGCAGTCCATGTTCACCAAAACCTGACGCGCTTTGTCGACCATCACAACCGGACCAAAGCAAAACCCACGTCCCTAGCACGTGGGTTTTGCTTTTGAGGAACGCCTCCCGTTGCGCCACAATGACGAATCGTCGGCCGCGGGGTCACTTCGAGAGTGAGTCACGGGTGCTGGAAGCCCTCGCCGAGTTGGGATTTGCTGCGAAACCTGTCGGCGAGATCGATGAGCCAAAGATGGTGATAAGGTTCCTCGTACAGTACGGGTTCAATGCGCGTGTCTCCGGGACCGATTTTATACATCCACACGGTCGCTTGAGCGGGGGCTTCGTCGTGAATCCGAATCCCGAGGTGGACCGAATCGCGGTAACCGTTCTTGTACACGACGACCCCGAGCTGTCCGTGTAATTCCTGGATTAACGGACGATACCGAGGATTGCGGATGATGGGGGCCTCAAACCACCCCGTGTACCCATCCTTATCGGTGGTAAGCCGCTGTTCGGTCTCAATTAACACGACTTCGGCGCCCGAGAGGGGTTTCGTGGTTCGTCCGTCGATGACGTGTATGCGCAATTTGCCGAGGCGGTACAAGGGTTGCAAATTGGTTGGCGTCGGCGGAGGAGCGGCGCTGTCCGCGGGTCCTGGCGGTTGGTTTGGGCTCGGGCTTGGCGGCCTTTCGGCCCGTGGTGTTGTAGGAGGACCTGGCGGCTGTACCTCGGATGGTTTCGGAGCGACGCTTCCACCGGGGGTCGATGGCCCCACAGCCAGAAGTTGTGCGCCAGGTTCAGTCGGAAGAATGCTCTCGGCCGAACCGGGTGCGAGGGTGGGAACCGACTTGTGGTGGTAAGTCTGGGCGGGATGGTGGACGTGGGTCAAAGCGAGCCCCTTCCCCAAGTCCGGAGCGGAGAGCGCGAGAAGCATCGCTCCGACGATGGAATAGCCTACCACTTGTTTCGACATCTTGCGCCGTTTCATGGAAACTCCTCCAAAAACGAATGTGAGTTATGTTTTCCCTATGGCACGCAGGAACACGTGTCAGCGGTACTGTTGCAATCGCCTGTCCATGTAGTAGAACTGCAGGATTTGCACGTAGGTTCGCCCCTGCTTCGCCCAAAACTCGGATCCCCATTGGGCCATCTTCTGCGCGTTTCGATACTGCCAGTTTGGGCTGTCCTTATCGCCCGCTCGATAGTTCAGTTCAATGATTTCGCCATTCGGTTTGACGTACGCAAAGTTGCGAATCGCATTGACGGCGGCCGTTGTCTCCGGTTGCCTCGACAGATACTCGAACGTTTGAAAATTAGTGGTGTTGTCGACGTCGAACGTAAATCCATCAATGGTCACGGGGTGTAGATGGTGGTACCACGCGAACATCTTGATGGCCATGGCGCCAGCCTTCAACGCGTCGACGTCCCATGAAGGAATCCACTCGTTGGGCAGCACATCTTCGCAGTATTGATTGAAGGGTACGTTCTGGACCCACATGACCCGTCCGCGGGGGTCCGGTTCTCCCCACGGATTGAGGCCTCGAATGGCCACCCGAATGGTCGGGGGCTCGGACGTGTTGTACACGGTGGCAATCTGCGCCTGTGCTTTTGGCATCGGGCTAAGGCATGTCGCTGCCGTGACGGCTCCAGCGACGGCCAGTGCGTAATGTCTTTTCATGGCTGTCTGATATCCCCACCTTACTATCGCAAAATGATGACGCGAATTGCCGAGATCGTTGTGAATCTAGCGGTGCGTGAAACCGAAGATATCGCAGGTGACTAGTTGTACCTTTCCCCGTGCATGAAAAGTCATGCAGGGGCACCGTGTGACAGGAAGGCCGCCCGCAGGTACAATAAAGACCAATGCGGTGAATCAGACCGAAACCATCTGAATTGGGATGAGAGGGAGGGATATAGGCATGGAGAAACTGAGTTTGTCGGGGACGTCCAAACATGGAACCGATGAATCTATGAGGGGCCTGTCAGCCGTCTTCGTGGACGGCGAGGACATATTTGTCGATAACGGGGGGATTCACGGCAAGAGCCGGATTGAACGAGGAATACGGTTCGTCAAATCCGTCGACGAAGTACCGAATCCCAGGCACGTGTGGGGCGTGTGGATTACGCTCCATCGCTTGCAGGGCGGCGTCCAGGGGTATAACGGCGCGGTACCATTCGAACTCCACATAGACGCTGACGCGGGCGTCGGCTATAAGTCGCTTGCTCAGCAGGTCAATGGGATGGAGAGAGCCATCAAGGGTACCGTAGACATTTCTGCGCTCCCCGAGGAGATCAAACAGGGCTTGTCCGAGTTCCTCAAATCGGTGAGGGCGGAGTTGTGGGAACATGCCTCAGCGTCGTTTCGCGAGGCGTTTGACTGAATCATCTCAGGAGCGACCTTTCCCATTAGCCCCAACACGCATTGGCACAGAGAGCGGGAGGAGACAAAACGGATTGAATCAGGAGGAAACCCCTCTTTTCACAGCGCTTTTAAACCACGCGAAGCGTGAACCCATACAGTTTCATATTCCTGGCCACAAACGCGGGAAGGGAATGAACAAGGAGTTTCGCGAGTTCATTGGGGATAACGCCTTAGCGTTCGACCTCATCAACATCGCTCCTTTGGACGATCTCCATCATCCAACGGGAGCCATCAAAGAAGCGCAGGAGCTCGCGGCCGAAGCGTTTGAAGCGGATCACACATTCTTTTCGGTGCAGGGGACGAGCAGCGCCATCATGACTATGGTGCTGGCGACCGTCAAGCCCGGCGACAAGATCCTGTTGCCGCGCAACGTCCACAAGTCCGTGCTCACCGCGCTGATGCTGGCTGGGGCGAGGCCGGCGTTTATGCATCCGGAGATAGACCCCAAGCTCGGCATCGCCCACGGCTTGTCCGTAGAGACGGTGGAACTCGAGTTGAATCGAAATCCGGATGCAAAGGCGCTGCTTGTCATCAACCCGACGTATTTTGGCGTGGCGGCCAACCTGCCGCGCATCGTGGAACTCGCTCACGAGCGTGGGATTCCCGTGCTGGTGGACGAGGCGCACGGGGTTCACGTCGGCTTTCACCCGTCGTTGCCGCCGTCCGCCATGCAGGCGGGGGCTGACATGGCCGCCACGAGCGTACACAAGCTGGGGGGCTCCATGACCCAGTCGAGCGTCCTGAACGTGAAGAGCCGACTCATCGATGCAAGGCACGTACAGGTCATCCTAAGCATGCTTACGACCACGTCGACGTCGTACCTGTTGCTCGCGTCTCTCGACGTCGCTCGAAAGGAGCTTGCACTCTTCGGGCGCGAGCGGATGGGACGAGCCATCGCCATGGCCGACGAGGCGCGCCGGGCCATCAACGAGATCCCTGGGCTGTATTGCGCCGGGAATGAGATCCTGAGGACGAGTGCGACTTACGCCCTGGATCCGACGAAGCTCACCGTCTCCGTGAAGGACCTGGGGCTGACCGGATACGACGTGGAGCGGATGTTGCGCGAGGATTTTAACATTGAAGTCGAACTCTCCGACCTCTACAACATCCTGTGCATCGTCTCGTGGGGAGACGACGAGTCGGACTTGCGGGAACTCGTGCGGGCTCTGGCCATCATAGCGGGATCGCACAAAGACAACCTTGGGGCACGTCCCGTTGCGGTTCACTATCCGCGAATGCCGGAACTCGCCATGTCCCCCAGGGACGCTTTCTACGCGCGCACGCGGACGGTTCCCATCTCGCAGTCGATTGGCATGACCATCGCCGAGATGATCATGGTTTACCCGCCAGGCATCCCGATATTATTGCCTGGGGAAATCGTGACACAGGATTCGGTGGATTACATTGAGGAAAACCTGCGGGCGGGACTTCCGGTGCAGGGTACGGACGATCCGGAGATTCGCCAGGTGAAAGTGGTGGTCGACGACAGCTTCGTCGACTAGCCGCCGACGATGGTGCGCCTTCGCCGAAACCCGTATGTAGAGAGCCCGTGAGACGGGATTTCAGCAATGGGAGGGGTGCGCGGGGGGTGCACGGTTGTCTCACAGGCTCTCCATGCTACTGTATGTGAGGAGGCATCTCCTGGCACGCGGCAGATGGCTCAGGTTGTCCGTCGTGTTTTGGAATCATTGCAAATAACCATGGAGGTGAAAGTGGTGGAATCACTGGAAGTTGGACAGAAAGCGCCCGAGTTCGAAGGGCAGACCTCGGACGGAAGTCGCGTATCCCTTGCGTCCCTACGAGGGAAGGTCGTCGTGCTCTACTTCTATCCGAAAGACGACACACCGGGATGCACCAAGGAAGCGTGTGCGTTTCGGGATGCGAATGACGAGCTAAAAGAGCTTGGTGCGGTGGTCCTAGGGGTATCTCGGGACACGGTCGCTTCGCATCAGAAGTTCACCACCAAGTACGACTTGAACTTCCCGCTCATCGCCGACGTCGACGAGGCAATTTGTCAGGCGTACGGGGTCATCCGTGAAAAGAACCTGTACGGAAAGAAGAGCATGGGTGTGGTCCGCACCACGTTCGTCATTGATTCGGACGGAAACCTCGCGCACATTTTCAACAACGTGAAGGTGGACGGGCATGCCGAGAAGGTTCTCGACATTGTGAGGACACTCGTCTAGAAAGCGAACTCACGGGCGCGGATGAAACAACGCAAGGGTGGTTGGGCAGGGGAGGGAGTTCATCGCTTTTGCGCCTCTGTCGCCGCTTCGGTGTTCATATTATAATGAGGCAAGGAGGTGACCAACTTTGGTGACTTTGACAGATAGTGCGGTTGTGAAGCTAAAGGAGATGCTCCAAGGCTGCGAAGAGGAAGATTCCCTGCGCATCTTCACGAAGCCAGGAGGGTGCTCCGGATTCAGCTACGGGATGGCTCTTGACTCTCAAAAAGATGAGGACGACGTGTACGAGGTCAACGGCGTGAAGGTTATCGTCGACAGAGATACCCTGGAGTTGGTCGAGGGTTCCCAGGTTGACTACGTGGACGATTTGACGGGTCAGGGATTTCGTATCTGGAACCCAAACGCCGTAAGCACGTGCGGTTGCGGATCCAGCTTTCGGACGGCAACCAGGGCGGGCCAACCGGGAAGCTGCGATTGATGAGCCCATTTGAAAAGGTACTCAAGGATCCGGTGCACGATGAGATCCTCGTCGAAGATCCTTGGGTTTGGAAATTGGTGAACTCGGCGGCGGTGCAGCGGTTGCGCCGCATCCGCCAGCTGGGGACGTCCTATTTAACGTTTCATGGCGCGGAACACAGCCGTTTCACCCATTCTCTCGGCGCATACGAAACCATGCGCCGAGTTTTGCGTCAGCTTCAAAGGGAATGCGGTTGGCCAAAAGACCATCACACGCGCCGGTTGGCCTTGTCAACCGCCCTGTTGCACGACGTCGGGCATGGTCCGTTTTCGCACACGTTTGAAGCCATCTATCCGGTCCATCACGAGCAATGGACGAAGCGGATTGTGCTGGAAGACGACGAACTCTCGAGCATTTTGACGGAGGCAGGTCCCGGGTTCCCGGACCTCGTTGTTGGAGTCCTGCAAAAGGACGGCAGGCATCCCGTTTTGCAGCAGCTCATCACGAGCCAACTCGACGTGGACAGAATGGACTATCTTTTGCGGGACGCCCTAAACACGGGGGTATCCTACGGTCGCTTCGAACTCGCGAGGCTCATCCGATCCCTCTCTTTGTCTGGAGATCAAATCCTCGTCAAGAAGAGCGGCATACATACGGTCGAGCAATACATCCTCGCCCGTTATTTCATGTACACGCAGGTTTACTTTCATCCGGTGACGGTTGGGAGCGACGTCTTGGTGTGGCAGATTCTGCGTCGGGCGCAGGAATTGTGGGGGGCGGGGCAGCTTTCGGACATGCCATTAGAGATCTTCGCGATGTTTGAGGGTCCTGACAAGGCGTTGTCCGTGCACGACTACCTCGCGATTGACGAATCCACGCTTCTGTACGCGTTTCGCATGTGGACCCGATCTTCCGATGAGGTCCTCGCCGACCTGAGCCAGCGCTTTTTACACCGCAGGTTGTTCATTCCGTTCGTCAGACCCGAACCCTCTCCTGAGGAGTGGGCCATCTTGCGAACGGCGGCTCGCGGAATGGGCTTTCATCCTGACTACTACGTCTCGGGCCGCAAGTCGGAAATGGCGGGGTACGTTTATCGGAACTCGGGAATTTACGTGGAGGAAACGGGTTCGCAGCCGGTGGAACTCAGCCGTCATTCAAGGGTGGTTCGAGGGTTGGAGCCGGATTCGGAGTTTCGACTCTTTCTACCGAAGGAAATGGTGGAGAAGAACGGACCCCTTGGGGATAGAGTTCGCGCGTTGCTGGGGATTTCGGAGAGTTAGGGTTTTGGGACTGAAAATCGCCTGCGTGCAGACTCCGTCAGGGTGCACACGGCATAGCAAGAGGGTGGTGTTCGACTGCCCATTCGCGGCTCCCGCCTAATAGTAGCCGAACACCTTCCCTAAAAACAGAGCATTGCACGACACGTGGCGCGCCATTGCCCGTTGACTTACGCGCCTGCGGATTACCTCGATGCCGCCCCGCTTCCCTTGGTACGATTACGCCTCCCAAACCACCACCATAGGATGCCGATAACAAACAGGACGGCGGCTATGTCCGTGATGGGCTTGATAACGTGCGTCACTGCGTCCCAGTGGCTACCCAGTTGAAACCCGGCGTACGTGAGACCAAGGTTCCACGGAAATGAACCCAGTATCGTGTAAATGATGAAGCGCCCAATCGGCATTTTTCCCACGCCCGCGGGCAACGAGATGAAGGTACGCATGGCAGGCAAAAGCCTCGTTATGAAAACCGTGATTTCACCACGCCTCTTAAACCACCGTTCCGCCCGCTCGAGGTGCTTTTCGTTTAACGCGATGTAGCGACCGAGATGGAGAATGAACGGTCGTCCCCCGTAGTAACCTACTACATACGCGATAAGGCTGCCCACCAAATTGGCAAGCGTGGCTACTATGACGATGGACCAAAACGACAGTGTGGCCTGGGATGCTAAGTAGCCAGCGTACGTGACAACCGCTTCGCTGGGGATGGGTATGCACGCGCTCTCGAGAACCATTAATAAAAAGACGCCAGACAGACCGTAGTGGGCAACCAGTGTGCTCCAGTGGGACGCCAAAAGGACACCTCCATTTTTGAGCCCCATAGTACACCACCAGAAGGAAAAAGTGAACAAGTCGACGGGCCAAATCAACCGACATCCTCACTCGTTTCGAAAACTAGCTAGATTCCACCATCCCTATGAAAACAGGATTTCTCCTCTCCTATCACGAAATTAGACTGTTTGGTGGGGACAAGGAATATGATTGTAATGCGACAAGGTACGACGAAACCTCCCAATAGTCCCGTTGACAGCTTCAGCAGAAGCGGTCAAAATGAACGATACGGGCTCCGGGGAGTTGGCCTAAACATCAGCGCGATGCATCCCATCGTCAATCTGAGATAGGATGAATTGTGTCTATGTTTCGTGTGTCCTCAATCGGATAAGAGGGCTCACCTCGTTGTACAGACTCAATGAAGGTAGGGGACGAGTATGACCCTGCTGCATTTTGGACTGAGTATCGTCTACTTAATAATGCAGTTGTTTACAGGCATCATCGGAGTTTACCAGATTGTGATGTCGCTGTTTGGAATATGGCACCGTAAGGAGGCACTACGTTTTCAACCGAGCAAGAGGTTTTGCGTGATCATTCCTGCGCATAACGAGGAGCGCGTGGTAGGACCACTGGTGGACAGCCTGATGGCCCAACAATATCCACGCCATTTGTTTGATGTTCACGTGATTGCGGATAATTGCACCGATCATACGGTTCAGGTTGCCCGCCGGCACGGAGCCATCGCTCATATCCGTCGAGACACCGAGAAGTTGGGCAAGGGTTTCGGCGTGGAGTGGATGCTTCAACGTCTGTGGGGAATGGGAGCGTCTTACGATGCGGTGGTCATGTTTGACGCGGACAATCTGGTCGCCCCAGATTTCCTGCGGATTATGAACGACAAGCTGTGCTCTGGCCATCAGGTAGTTCAGGGGTATCTCGGGGTGAAGAATCCGTTTGATACCTGGGTGAGCGTGTCCATGTCCATCTCTTATTGGTACAGTAACCGCATGTGGCAAAACGCTCGCCAAAACGTCGGCCTTTCGTGCTCACTCGGCGGGACAGGCTTGTGTATCGACATGAACCTTCTCAAGGACATGGGTTGGGGTGCCACTGGACTGACCGAGGATCTCGAGTTTGGCGTGCGCTGTGTTGAACGTGGCATTCTTCCCATCTGGGCGCACGACGCGGTTGTGTACGACGAGAAACCAACGACGATTCTGAG
>JAJZAV010000325.1 GCA_021799255.1 Bacillota bacterium | reverse complement strand
CATCCATTTTCCCATTACCCGCCATTGTTCATCACCAGTCCCATCAAGAAAAATCCATTTTAGAAGAAATCGTACAAGAAGGTGGTGCGATACGGTACCGCCGTCTCCCAAGCCGCAACCGCTTCTGAGCTACCCAATAGCCGGCCGATGCCAGACAGCTCGGTGGGCCTGCGATATCCCATGAGCATCGCGGTCAAGGTTTGTATATCGCACGACACGTTTAGGACGGCTGCCGCTTCGGTTTCCACGGATACGAGGGGCCCGTTTGCCTCTGGTTGGACTACGAACGTTCGCTCGTTCCAAGGGGCGTTCGGATCCGTCACGGTCACCGCCAGTTCCGCTCGTTGACTTGCCTTCGCGAACGTGTACTGTCGCAAGAAGGCCGCAACATCGACTATACGCACCATAAAATACGGAAGGATCTCTTGTTTGATTCTCGGGTTGCCCAAAAGAAACGGCAAGATATCGTCGACGGGAGCGACAAACGTCACCTTGGACGCCATGGAATCGTGATTGCGGATGAAATTCCAGAGCCCGCGACGCGCATCCTCACTAAGATGGACAAACTCGTGGATGGTCATGTCCCCCGACTTGACCCGGTAAATCACGTACCCCATAGGCGTGTCCGTTTCATCGTAGTAAACGGCCATGATTCCCGGTTTCGATCTCGCTACCCGCCTCTTCCACCACATCTCACTGCGCGATAGGGTCCCGTTGTAGCGCATTGCGAACTGCTCGTAAACCGGAGCCACCAGAGCGTAGTCGTCCGTTCGTCTGATGGAACCTTGCGTTGGGTCGAATACGGGCCAATCCGATCTCTCCACCGTGTACTGCTTTCTATCAATGCAATGCTCCCAACCGTAGCGCCGATAGAAAGAGAATGCGAAAGGAGTCAGATGGGACAAGGTAAGGCCCTGTTCCCTCATTAATCGGAGGGAGTGGCGCAACAAATCAGCGACAATTCCACCGCGACGATACTCAGGCCACGTGGCGACTCCGGCGATGCCTCCCATCGCGACGCGTTTCCCTCCGATGTACGTAGTCATCGGCAATAGCTCCAGTTTCGCGGCAAGTCTGCCATCTATGTAGCAAGCCACTACCTCATCAGGATTAGTGTTACGTCTTGCCTCTTCGAGGTCAGAAGGGGACAACTCAAACTGAAACGCGAATTGATCCAGAGCCAGTTGTTCGCCAACATCCTCGGGGCGCAAGGTTCGGATTTCCCTCAATTCACCCATCCTCCCGGGGCCAAGTCCCTCCACTTCGTCACGCGTTCGCGAAAGAGTCGCTAAACAACGCGACCCCGTCCACAAACCTCGCCACGAACCTCCCGTGACAATGCTTTCAGACTCCCCACACAGTATAGTTTATGACTCAAACAAAATCTATCATTCGTTGTGAAATCCTATCCGTCACCGTGTTGCAGACAACCACTTGTTTTACCAAACGCTTACCGATGCCGCGGAAGGGGACGCGACAACGCGTAGAGTTCCTCGTTCAACTTTTCCACTTGCTCCCTTAGAGCCGCTCTGGCGTCTTGGATGGCCTGGTTGTACACGTAAGGGCCCACCTCTTCAAGAACGAAAGAGAGGAGATTCTCCGCCGCTAAGTGGCCTAACGTCTCTCCAAGCTGAAGTTCGGCATACTCTTGAATCCTAACAATGAGTTCCTCTTTCTCTTCCTTTGCCAACTTCAACGCCGACATGGTCTGTCACCCCAATCTCGTGAACAATGCTGAGATTCATTGGACATGTCGAGATCATACCACGCCCATCGGCCTATGGGGCTAGGTTAATCACAAATGCGTAGACAATGCTGAAAGCGTGCATAGACAATACCGACGGCGCGTAGACAATGCTAAATGCGGCGACTTAGAGCCCACTGTTTGAACGTGCCACGAAATGTTATCCAAGACGAGTTGACACAAGCCCTGCTTCCCTCGTATAATCGTGTTCGTCGATTCTTTCAGGTTCATGTCGGGGTGGCGGAATTGGCAGACGCGCACGTTTGAGGGGCGTGTGGGATAACCGTACGGGTTCAAGTCCCGTCCTCGACACCAAAAAAGTCTGGAATGCCGCAGTATATCAGGGTTTTTGGGCCTTTGGCTCAAAAACCCTGATGCCATTTTCTAGGTGATATTTTGACTGGAATTTTGCGGGAACGTGTGGACACACACGTTCGCAAAAGTGCGGGCCAATTTGACCGAGTCCCCCACACGTCCGGAAAAAGGAGACGTGTGGATATGGCAAAACGCAGAAAAAATACGGTTGATCTTGTGGAAGAGGTGTCCACGCCAGAGGAGCGAATCATCTCGCTGGCGGATGCGAAGGTACAGTTTTTGCGCGATATCCGAGGACTGGCGAAGCAGACCCAACGGTGGCACAAGGAGAACTTGAATGCCCTGGAGAAAGTTTTGGGCATGCAAGACATCGTGGTTGAGGACTGCCGAAAGCTCACGATTTCGTTTCTGAAGGAGCATTTTGTGTTCTACATGCTCGAAGAGCTAGGACTGAAGGTAAACACCATCAATGGTCGAATTCGGTCTGTTCGGGCACTGATTCAGTTCCTTCACCGGGAAAACTATCTTTCCCGCGATTACAGCGCGGATTTGCCCGTTCTGAAAGCCGAGAAGGTCATCATTCAGACTTTTAGCGAAGATGAAATTTCGCGACTGCTCCGTCAACCGGATCAGTCCACATTCACTGGTCTGCGGGATTACACCATGATGCTCTTGTTGTTTGAGACCGGGATTCGGATTTCGGAACTGGTTGGCATTCAAATGTCCGATGTTCATCTCCGTGACGGTAATGTTTTGGTCCATGGCAAGGGATCAAAGCAACGCTTGGTGCCCATCCAGAGCAGGATGCGCCAAGTGTTGCAGAAATACATGCGGGAGCGCGGAAATGCACTGACGGAAGCGCTGTTTGTGACGATCGACGAGGAACCGATTGCCATCGGGACCGTTCAGAAACTCGTCAAGCAATATGGAGAACAGGCGCGAATCACAAATGTTCGTGTGTCGCCACATACCTTCAGACATACAATGGCGAAGTATTACATTCTGGCGGGCGGAGACATCTTTTCGCTACAAAGAATTCTTGGACATAGCAGCATGGAAACGGTGCGGATCTATGTGGAGATGTTTTCGAATGACGTGAGCATGCAACACAGCAAGTTTAGCTTTGTTGAACATCGGCTGAGTTGATTTATGGGGTGATGGTGGGCAGAAATTCCGGGAATCGGTGGCTCTTTGATTATGACTATTGACTCTTGGGGGATTGACCGATGGCGATGCGAAGAAGCGAG
>JAJZAV010000324.1 GCA_021799255.1 Bacillota bacterium | reverse complement strand
TTGGAAGATCTCGAAGACTAGCTCGTTTTTCGCCTTGATGGTTTGCAGCCGTGAGAGGAGTTCGTCGACGTACTGTCGCCCGCCCTGCCGAATGTCGTGCAAGACGAAAATAGGAGCCCTGCTGAACCGTTGAATGAACTGAATGTCTTCCACGAGCTTTTCGGGAGACCGCATTGCTAGACGGTTGCGGTGGCAATTTTCTGCGTAGGCTTTCTGCGATCCGCCGCAAATAAGGCAACTCTGTGTGCAACCGCGGGCAGTGAGCAGAGCGGTATTGGGATATTTCATCCACCCGTTGTAGGGGACTGGGTCTCGAAAATGAAGATACTTGAAAACGGATCGAACCGTATAACGGTAATCCGGAACGTTAATGTCGTCCAGATTGTCGGCAACATAGGTGAGCGAATTGACCATCACCTCCCCATCCGGTTTCCTCCAGGTGAGATTCGGCACTCGCGAAAAATCGGTTGCCCCGGCTTCGATGAGTTCCATGAGGTAGGCGAGGGGTTTTTCCACAGAATCTCCCCGGAGTACGAAATCCACGCAGTCGTATTCCATGAGTTCTCTATGAAAGTATGTGGCCGACAGCCCCCCAAAAATGACGGGAGTGTTGGGATGATAACGTTTGACGATGCGAGCGATCTCGATGCTTCCGTGGGCGTGGGGCAACCAATGGAGATCGATGCCAAAAACCTGCGAGTGGAGATTCCGGATTTTACGTTCGACGTCAAACGACGCACTTTGAATCATGCGGTTTGCGAGGTTCACGATGCGCACGCGATATCCGATTTCCTCCAAATAGCCGGCCATGCTTGTGAAACCAATGGGATACATCTCAAACACAGAACTCGACGGAATGACATCACTAACGGGTCCCGTAAACTGGATTTTTTGGCGAAAGTCATAAACGCTTGGCGCGTGTAGGAAGATGAGATCGTACTTCATCGAACTACCCCCAAAACGTCCGATGGATCCTAACGCAGGCACACGCTGCGTCCTCAAGCTAAACTCATGCGCCCCACTTTAGGTCCATGTGAAGTCGTAACAAGGATATGGGCAACAGGGATTTGATTGACGACCATGCGAGCGACCAAGGACAACCTGTGGCACAAGTACCTTCCATATCATGAGTATCGTCGTTGTCATTCCTTTGTAACAGAACACAAAGGCCTATCTATCCGTAGGCAAAATGACCGTTATGTATGTAGATATGACAGGGGCAAAATGTTATCATTGTTCGCCTGCATTTTGACGAATTTGTGAACAAAGCGTCCGGTGGTGAGTTCCATGAATTGGCCAAGTGCCATTCACCGCTTTTTTCTAGAGGCTCTGTGCGCCGCTGCTGCTCACGGGAAAGAAAAAGAGTGACCATCCGTCGGCTGCTGATGGTCACTGCTTCCTTTAGGGCTATTCATCGTGCGACGCGGCCACGCTCCTAGCCGCGATGGCTCTCGTACAAGTGACACTTGACCGTCTGTCCTCCCCCAACGTTGACCGCAGGAGGGTTCTGTTCTATGCACCTCTGTTCGACATGCGGGCAACGAAACTGAAACGGGCATCCCACGATGGCCTGACTCAAATTCGGGGGTTCTCCGGAAAAGACCGAACTGTCCAAATCCTCTATCCCTCTTCTATCCGGATCAGGAGCGGCTTGAACGAGCAGTTGCGTGTACGGATGTTTCGCCTGCTCGATGATGGTCCGCGCCGGACCCTCCTCGACAATTTCGCCGGCATACATAACCGCGACTCTGGATGCCACGTAGCGGGCGCTGGCCAAGTCGTGAGTAATGTACAGATAGGACAAGCCAAATCGTTCGTTTAAGTCCAGCATCAGATTGAGAACACCGAGCCGCAAGGAAACGTCCAACATGGAGACGGGCTCGTCGGCGAGGACGAGTTTCGGCCTTCCGGGAAGCGATCGCGCTAACGCCACACGCTGGCGTTGCCCGCCTGACAGTTCGTGCGGAAATTGATCCAGAAAGTTCTCAGGTGGCGTGAGCCCCACCTGGTTCAGCGCTTCGCGAAACACCTCCTCCTGGCGCTTGCGAGGAGCTGACCTCAACTCCTTTGGCAGACTCCGACGAAGGATGGTGCGCACAGAGTGAGTCGGATTTAACGATGCAAACGGATCCTGAAACAGCATTTGCACGCGAGACCTGTATTCCTTTAACGGTCTACCCTTGACGCGGGAGACGTCTTGTCCATCAAATCGTAGGAAACCTTCAGTCGGGGTGTACAGCCTCATGATGGTTCGAGCGAGCGTCGATTTGCCAGAACCCGATTCCCCCACCAATGCCACAATCTCGCCTGAAGCGACTGAAAGGTTTACCCCCCGCAAGACGTGTGCGCTCCTACCTGCTTGAGAAAAGCGGATGTGCACATCTTTCACAACCAACTGTGGTTCTTCCACCGAACCACTTTGCCTTCGGGAAGAGGGTTCTGCAAGTGCCCCATCCATTCGGTTTCACTCCATTTCGCCATTGGTTCCTTGCTTGACTAGATGACAGGCGACGCTTTGGGCGTCGAACTTCAGCAAGGGGGGCATCTCCTTGTGGCAGATCTCGATGGCAACCGCGCATCGCTCTGCGAACGGGCATCCAGGGGGAGGATTGAGCATATTCGGGGGGGATCCCGGGATTCCCTCCTGGCGCATGACCTCCCCGTGCATCGGCGGAAACGACCTTACAAGCGCCTTTGAATACGGATGTTGTGCGCAGTTTAAAAGAACGGAAGAAGGCCCACTTTCCATGACGCGCCCACCGTATAGAACCACCACTTCGTCCGCCACTTCGAGCAAGAGGGACAGGTCGTGGGTGATTAAGAGTACGGAGAAACCAAACTCCCGTTGTAAGCGTCGGATCAACGCAATGATCTCCCGTTGCGCAACGACGTCCAAAGCCGTGGTGGGCTCATCCATAATGACCAATTCCGGTTGCAGCAAAAGCGCAAGGGCAATCACGACTCGTTGCCGCTGTCCCCCAGACAGTTGATGCGGATAACTGTCCAATTTGGCGACCGGCAACTCGACGATGCGAAACACTTCTTCGCACCTCTCTTGGGCTCGAGTGCGGGTGAACTCTTTGTCGTGCGCTCGAATCGCGTCAAACATCTGATCTCGGATTCGCATCACCGGATTGAGTGCATTCATGGCACTCTGAGTCACGAAGGAGAACGTCTTCCAACGTTGTGCCTGGAGGTCCTTCGGCCCCGCTTTGAGAATGTCTTTCCCTAGAATGCTAACATTCCCCTCAATTTGAACGGCTGGCGGCGTGAGTACTCTAGTGGCCGCCAAGACGAGTGTAGACTTTCCGCTACCGGATTCCCCGGCTAGCCCAACCAATTGTCCCTTCTGA
>JAJZAV010000323.1 GCA_021799255.1 Bacillota bacterium | reverse complement strand
TATCGTGAGTTTCTTTCCCCGAGAATTTTGACCCGTAATCGAAAAAACCGGATCTACATTCGTGAATGGCGTTTTTCCATACGGATACTGGCGTGCCTCATACATCTCGTCGATGCTCCAAAACCTCACGATGTCGAGAACATCCACCCATTCAACGTGGCGGTGATGCATCTGTTCCTGGGCATGTGTGCTCGGTTCGACTTTTTCCTCGGCCAGTCGGTCCAGCAGGATACTTTTGAGCAATGGCCATCCGTGCTGAAAGGCTTTTCCTCTCGTGGTCATTCGTTCGCCTCATCATCCAACATCATCATCGGAGGGTTCCCGCCCCCTCGCAATGTTGAACGAGGGGGCTTCTCTCCCCTTTCTGTGGTGGATTTTAAGAGCGTTGCATCAGTTGGCGACTCGCAAGTGTTTCGCCCGTCGCGCCGTGCCTTCGTCTACCGTGTACAGCACAAACGTCTGACGGTTTTTCCCGATCCAGCATGGAATGCCGTGCTGTTCGTAGAAGCGCCGCGACCGTTTTGCCGCCTTCTCATTTTTCGTTTTCGTGATTGGATATGCAGCCATTGGCTTCGGCCTCCTTAGAATGGGAGATCATCATCGTTGATGTCGATGGTTTGCGTATCATCCGCGAATGGGTCATCGTCATAGTTCGGCGTGGATGCCGGTCTTGATGGAGCTCGACTGCCTCCAGACTGGCTATGGTTGTTGCTTCCGCCGTTGTTGCCCGAGGACGAGGAACCATGGTTGTCTCCTCGATCCAGGAAGCGAACGGACTCCGCAACCACCTCGGCCACACGAACCTTCTGACCCTCTCGATTCTCATAGGAACGGATTTGCAAGCGACCGTCGACGGCAGCGAGGCGTCCCTTGTGCAGGTATTGCGCGCACGTTTCGGCCTGCTTCTGCCATACGACGATGTTGATGAAATCCGTCTCGCGTTCCCCATTCTGGTTTGGCCTTGCCCGGTCCACGGCCAACGTAAATGTGGCCACAGCGGTACCGGAGTTGGTGTACCGAAGTTCGGGGTCTGCGGTAAGTCTTCCAATTAACACGATGCGATTGAGCATCTTTCATTCCTCCTCGGAATTTTCGTAGGCGACATCGACTTACATCGCAGGGTTGAGTTCCAACGCCACGATTTCGAGCTTATTCGTCCATTGCTCCGACGGGCGCGTCTTCAGTGCTACCAAGTCCCCATCTTTCACGGTCTTGAGCACCGAAAGCACGGTGACGTCGCCAGTGAGCGCTTCGATTAGGTCGTCGGTCACGCTGGCCACGGTAATGCGGCCCACGTATCCTTGTTCGGTCTTTTTGATCTTGGTTTCAGCCACCGACCCGATCACGTTGTCTCCATCCTCCTCATGGGCCTTGGCCGGAGGAACGGATGAAACCGATTCGGGGTTGTCCGACGGATTCGTCGACTGCGACCGTGATGCATCCACGGGAATCGACGACGCGGTTTGCTGCACATCCAGGTCGGTCACCAGATTGTCCTTGATGAACAAGTCTTCCGGAATCTCGTCCTGAGAAATCGGCTCCACCTCCGGGGTGCCCAGAGCCAACGCTCGAGCGTTCGCCAGGAAGTCGGTGAGTCTCAGGTCGTCAATCCCGAGGGTCATGACGTACACGGTCTTGGGCTTGCCTTCCGGGTTCACGACTTTTGGCACCAATCGCAGCTTGAGCGGAATCATGCCGATTCGTCCCCCCGTCAGGGCTCGGACCATCTTAATGCTTCCGTTCAGGTTGACCGTCGAATAGTAGCTCGCGGTGTCAATCTGCCAGACACCGATGCCCGGCACATCTGGGAGGAAGAACTGAAGTCGGCCCAATTCTTCGCACTTTCCTGATTGATATAAAGGGCACTCCTTGTACAAGCAAGGAATCGGGACGTACCCGCCTTTCTCATCGGAGCGTTGGGCGGATTCTCCGTCGCCTTGGCAGTAGCGTTGATGCCATCCGTCCCCGCCGCGATAGGACGTCAACCACTGCGGGAAGAACTGGTCAGGGTCATTGGACGGAAAGGCCACGGTAATTTCCCGCGGTTCTTCGCCGTAGACGCTGTGAAAGGCCTTGGCGGCCGCTTCTGAGGTCGAATCGTCCGGTTTGACCACAAAGTAGTCCACCGGTTTGGGGTACTGAGTGCCCTTCGTGTTCGAGGTCTTAATCCCCAAGTGAATTTTCCCGATTCGTGGGATCCGCGTAATGTCGCTATACCCTTTGATCGGCATACTTGAGCGTCCTCCTTATCACCCTTGCAACGGGCAAGAAGCCAACACAAAGTCCGCGCAAGGTTGCGCAGGATTTTCGTTAGCGTCTGTGACCCGTGAGGGTTTTGAGTTTGTGGTTTGTTCAGAAATAGGTGGGGTTAGTGTTGAAGCGCAATCGCCTGTGAGATCAGCGATACGATTTGATGGTATTCATCACGAGGCATTTCGCCTAAGACATCCACGATGAGAGAAGAGTGGATGTGTTGTAGGGCGAGATACCGGACCCAAGAAGGCTTACGCAGACCCGCTTTCGCCCAATTGGTGATGCCATACTGATTTCGAAACAGTGAGTTTCTCGAAGTAATTTGAGCCACCAATAACTCACTCGTTCTGGACGAATACTGTTCGGGACTGAGAATTAATCCTGGTCGCTGTTTGGAGTCGGAGAGATTGGAATATGGGAAGAGAACTGTGACGATGCTACCTTGTTTGAGTGTAATCATCGTCATCATCCCAATTCAACTGCATTCCCAGCCTCATCCAATCCAAGCTAACCAGATAGTCCTTGTATTCTTCATGGAACAATTGGAGTTCCTCAGGAGTTAGGGCCATCACTTGGCGGATGACATCCAACACCTTTTCGGTTTTCGGCTGCGTGGCCAAGGGGATCACCTCATGACCAGTATATACCGAAATTTGTGACCCGCTAACATTACTCATTTGATTCACTTAGGACGGCTACCGCGCCACTGGCACAGGTTTGCGCGGTCGGAGGTCCCTGCGGTACACCGTGGTGACTGTAGAGCCAACGGTGTGACACACATGGTCGTCTTTTCGGTCTGCCTCTTCGAGGAGACGGGTGAGATTCTCGGTGACTTGGCGCATGCACTTGTCGTACCTGCACCACTCGCGCCAAATCCAGTCGAGTTCGGGTTTGCGGTGGTGTTTCCACCACGTCTTCCACGCGACATCCTTTGGAGGATGAGGGTTGCGTAGAGTGAATCCTAACTCCGCGAGTTGGGCCTTCGTCAACTTCTCTGCAGGATGCAGAGGACGTTTCGGCTTGCTCTCATCGGACGGATACAGTTCTGCTTTCGCGGCCTCGAAGTCTAGTCCCTTCAGCCAGGCGTGGAACGCAACCACGCCGCCACTGCCGTGGCACTTTTTACAGTCAAAGACAT
>JAJZAV010000322.1 GCA_021799255.1 Bacillota bacterium | reverse complement strand
GGGGGGAGAAGCGTCCAAGCAGCCCACAAAGACCCCAAACACCAACGTGATCGTCTACATATTTACCACTAAATTGCATTCCCAGTCTTGCCGTCTATCAAATCACGAAACCGTCGAAATCCGGGATGATGACTCCCACCGACGGATGGGCTGCGTCGAACCGAGGTGTCTACCGCACCACTGACGGGGGATTGCGTTGGGTAAGAGTCCTTCGCGATGATGCGTCCTTTCGGTCCGATGGCCAGACAGACTTTCTCAGTAAGGACATCGCGTACACCATCTTGCCAATCAATAACACGTCGAGCCATCTGTTCGTGACTCATGACGGTGGGCAGCACTGGCAACGCTCTGTTGTGAAGTTGGGAGCGCAGACTGCGATTCAGATGAGTTTCGCAAACACACACGTGGGTTGGGTGATGACTGCGCCAGGAGGGGCTGCAGGTCCATTCGAACCGGTTGCCGTTTACAAAACGGTAGATGGTGGTTTGCACACTCGCGTGATCGTGCCCGCACCTACCCAGTCCGCAGAATCTCACGGACTGCCACAAGGAGCACTCAAGACCGGCATTTACTTTGAAACACCGTCGCGAGGTTGGATGACCGCAGATTCGTGGGGGAATGATATATGGCTCTATGAAACTATGAACGGCGGGTTGACGTGGAGGAACCGCAGTATTACGTCCATTCCCGGGCCCCTTAAACATTATCTGGGAGGCGACCAACTTCCGGGAAATCCGGCTTTCTTCAATTCTTCCGATGGGGTATTACCCGTTCAGTTCAATGGGGGCGGGTTCTGCCTCTATGTAACAACAGACGGAGGTGAAGATTGGCGATTTACGCAACCCCTCTTAACAAAGGCCAATGTTGAGTACGACATTCTTGACAGGACACACGTATTTGCGTCGATGGAAAGAAAGCTGTATGAAAGTACAAATCTTGGACGGAGCTGGTCCATCGTAAGTACAGGGACCCCGGTTGATACGTCTCTTGACTTTGCCAACTCATCGGTGGGATACGCCTTTGGGAAACTGCTGTGGAAAACTTCGGACGGCGGTAAAATCTGGTTCGTGGTGAAATAGCATCGATCGTCGTGAAATAGCATCGATTTTAAAACTCTGATCGCAACGCTGAGAACGAAGCGAAATGGACCAGTCTCCAAACATGACCATCGATGGGTAGCGAAAGTAAGAAACTTCCTGTATGCTCGATGCAACACCGACCGAGAGTCAAGTTGACGGAGACTCGTTTGTCTACCCGATTTATGAGCTGGACTGCATGTTTATGTTTTATCCTTTGATGCAGAGCCGGATCAAAATTGCCACCAAAATGGGGGATATCCGTGGTTGTCTGTTTGGTCTGCGTCGTACACGATAAGGAAGGGCGATACGTTGAATTCGTTCGGCAAGCCGCACCAACGTTACGTGCTGTCTATCCTCACCGGTATATCGCCATCAGTGACCAAACGTCTGACCTTCTCGAATCGGAATTGCGCTCGAGCGGGTTCGAAGTGCGGCGAGTCCCGAAAGCTGGAGCCAGCAACGCTCGTCGCGATGCTCTGCGATTCGTGCACGACTTGCCGTTCGAATATTTTCATTATTGTGACCTCGATAGAATCCTCACGTGGGCGTTGACGGAGGCCGACGAACTGGCATCGGTGATCATGGCCGTTAAAAACTACGATTATGTCATCTTTGGCCGAACAACTTGGGCTTTTCACACTCATCCTGAATCATGGGTTAGGACCGAGGAAATCACGAACCACATTTTCTCTCTTGAACTTGGACAGGAGGTAGACGTGACGGCAGGCTCCTGTGGCTTTTCGAAGGCAGCTGTGGATTCGATACTGGCACATACGACCGATAAGCCCACGGATTCGGAGTGGCCCATGATAATTCACCGTATTAAAAAGGGGCGCATCGGGTTTCGGGCGTTTAATGGACTTTCCTATGTTGAGGAGATTAACGGGCCTGGGACGGAACAAAACGATGCTGCTACGTGGGCAGCAAGAGTACGGCTTTGCCATTTGATTAGCCGTGCTGCGATAACGACCGGGAAAGAGTAAATGCACAGTCGGCGGACTGAAGCCCAGAGGACTGAAGTTGGTAGAATTCAGTTCCCACACATCCGTTTGAAACTATCTTTGTAGGTGGTCCTGATGTTGAAGTCTTGTCTGGAGGTTGGAGATGCACAAGATCGCCGTGGTCGGTAACGGTGGCTCAGGAAAGTCTGTACTCGCCCGCAAGCTTGGAGAGATCACCCAAATCCTCGTCTACCACTTGGATGCGCTTTACTGGAAACCGGGATGGACCCCGACACCTAGGGAAGAGTGGTGTCAATTGCAGGCAGAGTTGGTGAAGCGTGATCGATGGATTATTGATGGAATGTACGCGAGAACCCTGGAGATTAGGGCGAATGCAGCGGATACGATTGTTTATTTGGATTTCCCGAGTTGGCTTTCAACATATAGGGTGATCAAACGGGGAATAAGCTTTCGCGGAAGGACAAGACCTGACATGGGGAAAGGATGTCCGGAGAAGGTGAACTGGGAATTCCTGAAGTTTGTTTGGAATTTTCGAAAGAACAAGCGGCCTGGTGTCTTAGCTACGTTAAACGGATTGTCAGGAAAGGAGGTCATTATCTTAAGGAGCCCCAAAGACGTGAACGAATTCCTCGCAAGACTTCGATGAAGGTGAATGCCACGCGATTCATAAAGGTGCGCCTACAACGAAGACGGATGGCGGTTTTTTAAGCGAAAGCACGAGTCGCGTTAGTTAATTCAAAGAACGCGGATTCCATTTCTGGAACAACCATTCCCACTAACCATGGGCCATTTGTGGTACTGTTGCAAGGTAGCGAATGCGTTCCCTGAACACGAACTTCCCGTTGATCCTTACACCGAGCGGCTATATGATGCATGGATAACCGCGTTGATGCGAGCTGTCCCTCGTGTGTACGGAAAGGCCCTGGATCATAACCAGGTACGACATGAAGGGTAGGGGATGTTTGGTGAATCTCGTGAAATGTCCTTATCCGGACTGTACTCATGTGGGCGATGTGTTAACGGATCACCACTGCCGTACGGAGCATAACGCGTACAAATCAATGATCGTCAAGGAATTTGGTCCACCCCAGCCCGTCTCGGTCGATATGGCGAAGTTAATGCGCAATACTCGTCGGCGTTCGGTTGCGTACTCCGGGTGAAATTGTGCCAGGGTGTACGGCAGGTCGGCTATTTTGGGAGCTTTGAGATTCGCTGCTTCGAGATTCGTGGGGAGCAGTGAGTGTTTGGACAGGGAACTGGGCAGAAGACTGGATGATAAATTCCATAAGTTTACTGTTGCATTGAGGTATAGAAACGTGATAAATTAGTCGATGTCGCCGCGAGAGCGGGCGGCCAAGAAGGTCCGAAAAACCGCGTCGCATCA
>JAJZAV010000321.1 GCA_021799255.1 Bacillota bacterium | reverse complement strand
CACGAAGACATTCGCAACGTGTTGGAGCGAGCGAGCGCTCGAAACACCGCGACGATGGTGGCGGCAGGTGCGCTCGCCAAGCAATTGCTCAGCCGCTTTGGTATCGAAGTGACAGCGCACGTCGTCGAGATAGGCGGAGAATGCGCAAACGAGATCCCGGACGACTGGGATGAGCTCGTTTCGCGCTGCAACGCGTCTCAGGTGCGCACCGCAGATGCCGAAGCCGAGGCCCGAATGATTGCCAAGATTGACGAGGCCAAGGATAGAGGCGACACGGTCGGCGGCATTTTTGAAATCATCATACGGGGAGTCCCCATCGGGCTTGGCAGCCACGTTCATCCGGATAGAAAGCTCGACGGCCAATTCGCCGGAGCCTTGATGAGCATTCAGGCTATAAAAGGGGTCGAGATTGGACTCGGATTCGAAACCGCCCATCGGTTTGGCTCCAAAGTCCATGACGCCATATCCCACGACGGGAGCCGCTACCTGCGCCCGACAAACGGAGCGGGTGGACTCGAAGGCGGCGTGACCAATGGGCAAAACATCGTGATTCGCGCGGCGATGAAGCCCATCTCGACGCTGTACAAACCGCTCGACAGCGTGGACATGGTGACAAAAAACGTCGAACCCGCAGCTGTTGAGAGATCCGACTATTGCGCGGTTCCCGCCGCGTCGGTCGTCGGGGAAAACGTAGCGGCTTGGGTCATTGCATCGGCGTTTCTGGACAAATTCCACGGGGACTCTGTGGAGCAGATTGAAGAACAGCTTGCGCAGTACCAGAAGCGGGTGAGCCAAAGATGACCACCGTAATTCCGGTCTCTTCCGCTACCGGCACGTACGATGTGGTGATTGGGCCAAGGCTCCTGGACGAGTGCGGCGATGCTCTCCGTGAGCGGGGGGTTGCCACCGATGTGGGCGTGTTCATCGTCACGGACGAGCACGTGGATAAACTTGGCTATGCGGATCAAGTCGCAAGGAGTTGCCGCAACGCCGGATTTTCGGTCGCACGCACCACGGTGCCCGCGGGGGATGCCAGCAAGTCCCTTTCTGAAGCGACTCAACTGTACAATGCCCTTCTTGACGCGAAGGTGAGGCGAAACGGCATCATTCTTGCGGTGGGCGGAGGAATGGTCGGCGATCTCGCTGGGTTCGTGGCCGCCACCTACCAACGCGGGATCCGGTTTGTCCAGATTCCCACAACGCTCCTCGCGCACGACAGCAGCATTGGCGGCAAAGTGGGCGTGAATCTGCCACGAGGCAAGAACCTCGTGGGAGCTTTTCATCCTCCAGCGGCCGTCCTATACGATATCCTAGCCCTCAAGACCTTGCCTGAAGTCGAGTGGCAGGGCGGGATGGCGGAAATGATTAAGCACGGCCTCATCGGAGACCAAAGCTTATTTGATTCCCTCTGTGAATCCGCCCTTGTCCGTTATCCTACAGAGGACGTTTTAGAACACATTTTGGCCAAGGCATGCTCCGTAAAGATTCGCATCGTGGAGGCGGATGAGCGGGAGAGCGGCCAGCGCATGCTGCTCAACTTAGGCCACACGGTGGGCCACGCCGTCGAACTGGTCTCGCACTATGCGCTCAACCACGGATACGCCGTCGCCATCGGAATGAGCGTCGAAGCCGAAATTGCGGTGGCGCGCGGATGGTTGCCCGAAGCAACACGGGACGTCATCCGGCGAACCCTTAGAGCCCACGGGTTGCCTACGGCACCGCCCGATTACAATCTCGACGAGATCCTTGCCGTCCTAGGCCACGACAAGAAGCACGGATCCACGGGTTGGACGTTTGCCTTGCCGCGGGCGGTAGGCCGCGTGGAAATCGCGCGCGACGTGACGCGCGAAGAGGTTGTTCAAGCGTGGCAGCGGACGACTTCACATGGGCGCGAATAGACACGAAATCACACGGTTGCCGACGAAGAACCGTTCAGACAGAGAGGAGTTTCTGCATTGAAGGTGAGAGGACTGCGGGGCGCGACCACCGTCACCGAAAACACCCCAGACGCCATCACCGAGGCGACTCTGGAACTCATGGAAACCATCATCGAAAAGAATGAGATTGACGTCGATGACGTCGCGAGCGTGTTGCTCACCATGACGCCCGATTTAAATGCCATATTTCCGGCTCGAGCCGTTCGCAGCCTAGAGGGATGGCAGTGGGTGCCCTTGATGTGCGCGCCGGAAATCGACGTTCCGGGAAGCCTGCACATGTGCGTGCGAGTCCTCATTCACATCAACACCACGAAGACGCAACAAGAACTGGTGCATGTGTATCTGAGAAAAGCTGAGGTGCTCCGCCCAGACATCGCGAGCATCGCCAACGGAGGACTGCGCGTTAACTGTTGACGAATCCCTAACATACCCTTTATCATGAGGGTCAAGGGAATTCGTGAGTGGACTTGGTCAGGCGACTGATTGCATGACGTTCCCTGGAGTAATGGGTGTTTAGGATTTAGAGTTTAGCTGAGACAAGTGGAGCAGAGCGTAGCCGAGCTGAGTTTGTTGCCCATTGTAGATGCATGGACGGGAATTGCCCTGACTGGGTTGATCCGCCCCTGCAGAAACCCATGGATTCGGGACGACAAATCCGCAGGTTAGGTGAGCCTCTCCTAACATGTGGATATTTTTATATCCGCATGAGTTGGGAAAACGAAAGTTGTCCCCTCGATTTCAACAAAAGAACCAGGGATTGTAGCGGAGCTAAGAGGAGATGAGCTAGGAATGAGCGATGTCGTGAAACAGGCCCTGAAGCAAGTCGCATTGGGAACCCCCCTGTCGAGCGATGAGGCAGAGAACTACATGGATCTGTTGATGCGAGGCCACGTGAGCCCGATTCAAACCGCCGGCATGCTCGCCGCGATGGCCGTCCGTGGTGAGACGGTTGAGGAGATTGTCGGGTTTGCACGAGGCATGCGCGCTAATTCGCTGCACCTTGCCAATGCGCCCGCGAACATCGTGGACACGTGCGGCACGGGGGGAGACGGCAAAAACACCTTCAACATCTCAACGGCAGCCGGAATCGTGGCGGCGGCGGCGGGCGTTCCCATCGCAAAGCACGGTAATCGCGCGGCATCGAGCAAGAGCGGAAGCGCTGACGTTCTTCAGGCGCTTGGGGCGAGCCTCGACATCGGGATTGAGGGCGCAGAGGAGTGTCTTTCCCGGACGAACTTCTGCTTCATGTTCGCGCAACAGTTTCACCCGGCGATGAAGCACGCGGCAGAGGCTCGCAAGCAACTGGGATTTCGCACCATCTTCAATATCCTCGGACCCCTCACCAACCCGGCGGGAGCCAAGAGGCAGTTGCTTGGAGTGTTCAAACCGGGCCTCGTACGCCCGATGGCCGAAGCCCTGCTGGCACTCGGCAGCGAACACGTGCTGGTGGTTCACGGGGGCGACGGGCTCGATGAAATCTCGTTGTCTGGGGAAAC
>JAJZAV010000320.1 GCA_021799255.1 Bacillota bacterium | reverse complement strand
GATTGGCAAGCAATTTATGCTCCTTTGTGCCGCGTTTATCGGGGCGCATCTCGGTTATCTCGTGGTGCGTTGGTTGACGGCGGAGCATGGCTATGGAAACTAGGAGCACAACGGGATCTGCAAAGGTCCCGCCCCTTCGGCAACGGATAGCCTACCTCATCCTTGGGGCCTTTGGCGGAGCTGCGTTCATGATGTTCACACAGGCGAGAGCGCTCGATAACTTGTATCTGAAGAATGCTCATCTTACAATGCAATACGAAGACCTGCGCCAAGAACTCGACCATGCACAGCAGGAGCTGTACGCGCAAATCGCGAGATCGTCAAAAAGCACTCTCTACCCTACCCTTAAGACGATTCGAGTGACGGTGGACAATGCCGATGCGACAACAACGCTTGCGGTGACTAAATTTGTGAAGACCAACCTGGCCTTCTTGATAGGCACGCAAGTTCGCGTATTTGCGGATGCCCCTTCGGTCATTACCCAGGTCTTAGACCGAAAAACGCTTGTCATCAACGGTCAACGCGTGGGCATCAACCTGCGAACGGCCGTAATCTTGGACGATACCTTGTATTTGACAGTGCAAACCACAACCCCCAGATAAAGCGAGGCACAGATTCATGGCACTTTACAGCAAGATGAGCAAAAGCGAGTTAACGGCCGAGATGGAGACTCTTCAAGAACAGGGGCAAAAGGCATACGACGATGAGGCGTGGAGCCAGTACGAAGTCTTGATGCAAAAATGGTATCTTGCAAAATCATACCAAATTATAGACGACTTTAAGATTAAGATTGGCGCCACTTATCGGCTTGCCGAAGAATATGACAGAATTACGGTGACTTCACAGGTCGGGGTCATGGCTTGGGGCATCAAGGAGTCGAATGCGACAGAGGTTGCGGTGCCCATCGCCATGCTGAGTGAAAACGAGTAGCCAAAACGCGGGCCGGCGATAAGGGAACTGCGTTCCCTTGTGGAGCTACAAAGCGGGCGTAATACCCCGTCCGAGTACTCGACAAGGGAACCTATTGACCCGTCCTATTCCTCTATCCCTAAAGACCTAGAGAACCTCCCTAGAAGAACCTTCCTACAGCACAATATCCGCAAAGCTCTTTGGTGCCTTGTTCAACGGGCGAGCGCGTGCCTCTTCCATGACAATCAGATCCTCGATGCGCACGCCAAACTTATCCGGCAGGTAAATCCCCGGTTCGATGCTCATGACCATCCCAGGCTCGAGGACCATATCGTTTCCGGGACTCACGAACGGTGGTTCATGGATCTCGATGCCTACTCCATGACCCGTGCGATGCGTGAAGTGCGGTCCATACCCGGCCTTCGTGATGACGTCCCGCACGGCCTTATCCACGGCTCCCAGCGTCACCCCGGGCTTCGCGGCCGCGATGCCGGCTAGATTCGCCTCGAGGCACACCTCGTAGACCTGTTGCATTTCCGATGTCGCAGAGCCCACGAGATACGTGCGCGTGATATCGCTACAATAGTGGTTGTATACGCCCCCCGTGTCGACGATGACCATGTCTCCTTTGGAGAGTTTAGAGAGGCCTGGCTCGTGGTGCGGACTTCCCCCATTCTTACCGAACGCCACAATCGGAGGAAACGACATCGATGGAGCCCCGACTTCCTTCCACAGTTGCGCGAGCCGTTCTGCGACATCCCGTTCCGTGACCCCTGGCACGAGGGCTTCCTTCACCCGCTGCACGACATCGTCGGCCATCTGTGAGGCGACGTCGAGTTCGGCGATTTCATCCTGCCCCTTCGCGGCGCGCAGGCGAGAAACGAAGGAGTCGACCAGAACCGGAACAGAAAGATTCGTATTTTTGCCCAGGATGGGCAAAAGATGCCTCGCTTCGAGTCCTCCATCCACGGCAAAGCGCACACCGCCTGCACCGATGCTGGCGGCGACCTCGGTTTTCGAATGAGCGGAAATCCCGTTCTTAGACACAATTTCGTTGGCTATCTGTTGGTAGACGTCGTCCCCGTCCCGCCAAAAACGACGATTCATGGCAACTCCATCGGTTTCCGCGGAAAACATCTCATGAACGATAAAAACGGGGTCCTTGCCTTCGTGCAGGATCAGGGCAACGGCTCGTTCCCCCGTCTCCAGCCAAACCCCGGAAAAATAGAACAGGTTGGCCGGCGTCGACAACACCGCAACCGGTACGCCCGCGCCGTGCAGATGGTGCAACAAACGCTCCTGCCTGGCTTTATACCCTTGTGCATCCGTCATGCTATCCACTCCTACAGACTCGTCCAGTCCGTTTTCATCACCGTAGCACCGGCGAAGTCCAAAGGCAAGGCCCGTCGCAGCAGCCAACGCAACCAAAAAGGCCACGCGTCGCGAAGAACGCCTAGGACGTGGCCCAATGGGTCCAAGACAGGCGAGGCGTCAGTGCTGATAGGCATGTCGAGTGCGCTCCACCATTCGATGATTCGAGAAGTTATGCATCACCAACCTGCGGACGTGGCGCGTGCTCGCTCGGGAATTTGGCGACGGATAGAGCGCATCGTCCAGATCGGAGAATAGACGCTTCGCGGACCAGGGATGCGGGGTACCGTGATCGCCAAAATTGCTGCGCCATGCCTGCGCCAGATTGCTTTCCGTCATGCGTCCCGCGAAGCCAGCTTCTCCGATAGCAATCGTGGGGATTTCGCATGCCATCGCTTCCAGCGCGACGCGTCCCGTGCCGACGACGGCATCACAGTTTCGATAAAACCTGGCCATGTTGTACACGACGCCCAAAACGTGCACGCGCGGCCCGAGGGAACGTCCGAGTGCTTCCCTCGACATCCTTCCAGCCACCAACACGTGCACGTTCTTGTGAGTTGCCGCGTACTCGGCGAGCATCCGACAGACCCGAATGCCCACACTCCGTTTTCGCAGCGTGAACCGTCCGGCGTAGCCAATCACGGTGTCCCCTTGAGAGATGCCGAATTGACGACGCAGACTCGAATCCTTCCCGGGACGAAAGACGGCGATGGACACTCCGTTTGGCACCAGACGAATCCGGTTCTTCGGGATACCGCACTTGGAGACGAGGTAGGCCTTGACGGCAGGCGATACCGCCATCACCCGGCGAGCCACGCGCCCCACGCGGCGGACGTCCAGCGGTTTGGCGTAGGTCCCGTGAACCGTGATCACTTTGGTCGCGGAGAGCGGCGTATGGGCCAACAATCGAAACCCTGCACTGTCGTGCGCATGCACGATGCTGTAGCGGCGCGATTGAACCACTTTCTGCAGATCCGCCCGCGCGCTGCGCGTAGCCCCTAAGCCAAACGAATTCCTGGCGTAAACCTCGACACCCTGCTGGCGAAATCGGTTCGCGAACACTCCTCCCGCCGTAAAGACCCCCACATCGTGACCGTCCGCTCGCAGGGCCTTCGCCAACGTCAATATATGAGTCTCCGTGCCGCCCGGCAGGAGC
>JAJZAV010000042.1 GCA_021799255.1 Bacillota bacterium | reverse complement strand
GGTATCTTGAAACTCGTCGATGAGCATGTATTGAATCGGTGCAATCGTGCAGAGAGCATCGCGCGATTCGGATCGTTCACAAAAGCGGAGCAGAACGTCGTCATGGTCCCAACGACCCGCACGCTGCTTTTGATATTCGTACGATGCGCGCATCCGTTGTGCTTTGCGACCTTTGCTTGCGAGAGGCCAAGAAGCATTTGCCTTAGATAATTCGGAAATCCAAGCATGAGGTTTGTCGTGGATCCCAAGGCGAGTCATGACGCTACGAATTAGGCGGAGTTGCTCAGATTCCGTCAAGAGGGGCGAAACCTCAACTTTCATCTGTATCAGCATTCGAAATACCAGACTGTGAAATGTCCCTATGCGAAGGCTCGCTACTTGAAAAGGAGTTAAACTGCCCCCTTCCAGCAAACGCCGCTTGAGTTCACCAGCGGCCTGTCGCGTGAAGGTCATGACGCAGATCTCCGAGGGAGACAGCGCTCCTTCGTGCAACAATGCCACAAGATGGTTCGTCAGCACTGCGGTTTTTCCACTGCCGGGGCCCGCGTAAACAACCCGATGTGCCGCCTGGGAATGGATAATCTCCAATTGTTCATTCGTGAACATCCCACTCACCTTCTCCGAGGCTTTCCTCCATCTTTCCATGAACAACGACTAAAAGCCATTACGTGAAGGAGGAACACTATGCCACTTGGGACATTCCCGTCTTGGGTGTTATCATGTTTGCACCAATTCATCCGACTGATGTTGTTTTCTGGGAGGTCCCATAATGGCGATCTATGCAATCGCTGACTTGCATCTATCCACCACCGCGGAGAAACCGATGGATATATTTGGACCGGAGTGGTCTTTGCACAGTCGCCACATTTCTTCCGAGTGGCTGCAAAAGGTGCGCGGAGAGGATACGGTGTTGATTCCGGGGGACATTTCGTGGGCGATGAACCTGGATGAAGCCGTCGCAGACTTGAATCTCATTGCTCAACTGCCCGGAACGAAGATTCTCATCCGGGGAAACCACGATTATTGGTGGCATTCGATTGGTAAGGTCCGAAGCCGTTTGGATTCTTCCGTTCTTGCCCTGCAAAACGATGCCGTTGTCCGTGAGGGTGTCGCGATTGCGGGTACGCGCGGTTGGTTGCTGCCGACGCATCCGAAATTCTCTGCGGAGGATGAAAAGATCTACAAACGAGAAGCAGGGCGACTGCGCTTGTCCCTTGCACAGGCAGCCGCCACGCAATTGCCGATTCTCGTGATGATGCACTATCCCCCGTGCGGCAATCTGGCCGATGACACGCTCTACACGCAGTTACTCGAGGAATACCACGTTAACGTCTGCGTGTACGGTCACCTGCACGGAAATGCGCATCGTTACAGGGTAGAAGGCATGAAGAACGGAGTTCGATACCAGCTTGTGAGTGCAGACTACGTGCGATTTTCACCCGTCCCCATTGAGGTTTCGCCTTAAGTTCAGCTTGGACTTTTCAGCGGCTGTGACGATGATGTTGTTGCGCCTGGTAACTCCTTGCATGGCGCGCAACATTTGCGGCCTCGGTGAGAGTTTCAACCGCCTCCCCCGCCCTCATCTGCAGCGTCTGCAAGCAAGCTCCCTGTTCGGCCGATCCGCTGTCGACCTCTTCTAATCCGGAGTTTGCTAATTCTTCCATGGCAGCGAGCGTTCCCTTCGCGTCGTCAACTAAAGCGCGAATCGTTTCGAAGCGTTCGGATTGTTCGTTTCGCATCGGTGAATGCCCCCCTGTTTAACTGCGACTTTTTCTTCGCACGCCCCGCCATCAGGAGACATTGGCGGCCACGCGTCGGCATTGCATCCGTTATGTTGCCCCACTTGCGAAACGGTCAATTCCCCTTTTGGCACAGGAAGATTCCGTATCCGAGAGATGAATGGTACTGATCCAACCACTCGGCGTTCTGTCTCAATACTTGGAGAACTTCGGGACGATGATAGGCGTCTTTGTCTGACAGCACGACATCGTCGGGGTTTCCATCCGACATGACCTCTTGCGGGCGAACGGGGCGTGTTGAAACTACCCGGATCTCCTCGAATCCAGCAGAGCGGTATCGTTGCTTCCAGCCCCGAAGGTCCGGAACCTGCCTCGCTCCGTACACGGTCCGGGCCGTTTCATGGAAACCTGGTGCGACCGGGCCAAGAATCATCATCTCGACGTCGACATAGGTTCCCGATGGCTTGAGCACTCGGTAATATTCTGCGAGCGCAGCGTCCGCATCAGCGAAGACGTTTACAGACTCTGTGATCACAAAATCAAAGGAGTTGTTGGCGAAGGGCAGAGACCTTGCGTCCGCAACGAGCCATGTCCCCTTCACGCCAAGGATGCCGCTCCTCTTTTTTGCCTTACGGATCATGGCGGGTCTCACGTCGACGCCAGTGATTTTACAACCGAAGCGCCGCGCCAGTTCAACAGGTGTCCGACCGGTTCCACAACCCACGTCAAGAACGTGATGCTCCCGCGTGATGAGGAGTTCGCCCATCCACTCTTCAGTGGATCGAAACGCGCCTGGGTGTGCGCTGCCAGCGCCCACTGCCGCTAACACATCCTGATAGTCCATCCCCCAGTTCACCTACCCTCGGAAACCATGGTATGCGCCCCGAAGATAGTCCCGTCTGTGCGTTTGCCCATGGTGGACTACGCACTGAGCTAGATTTTCGTGGACATTCGGGGTAGAGTTACGAAGGATAAGGGGGAAAGATTCGTTGGCAGCGTCACTGTTGGAACAGGTGTACCTATTGGAAGCGGAACTCCCTGAGGACTCCTTTTTTTCTCCGGTGGGTGTGGTTATAGTAGGCGAGAAACAAAAGATCACCCTGTATTGCCTTAACTCGGCGCATAACTTGTATCGATCTGCGATTACCAAACACAGTTGGGAGGACCTTGAAAAGGGGGTCATCTTTCGTAACACGGGCTTTCGCATCAGCTCGTTTACTGATGAGATGAAGAACCGGGGATGGTCTGACTCGGCTGCCATCCCCGATGTCCTACGTTACATGCAAACCCTATATCCCCGACATCTATACTTTTTGTCCAATGTGCAATCGTAAGTACAGTCGAACGGGAATCGCCGTTTTCACGACAATGCCAAATGGGGCGTATAAGGCGTTACGGCTCCATGCCGGATTTCGTTTCTCCGTGCCAGCTCATCATGCCGCCCACACAATTGCCAACGTTGGAGAATCCCTGCTGTTTTAGAAATGCGGCCACGTTCTGCGAGCGGCCTCCGCTCCTGCACACAAATACGTACGCGTCCGTTGGATTGAGCTTTGTCTTCCATTCTTCAACCAACTGCATGGGCATGAGCGGGACACCGGGAATGTGGCCTGAGGCGTATTCCTCTTCGGTGCGGACGTCGATGACTTTGACGTCGCCTTTCTCAAGCATCGTTTTTACTTCATCCACAGAATGTTGTACAACTCCGTCCACTTGGCTCACATCGTGTCACCTCCGAATATCGGGTGCAAGAGCACACAGCGCTGTTGCCCCTGTGGGGTATGGTGGCACGGACACCGTGTGGATGTCAAACTATAGATGGGGATCCCAGCCAGACGTGGTCAAAGACCCGTCAGGTTCGGGGTACAAGCCGTTTGACGGTGTCCCGAAGCACATCAGCAGAAATCGCAAAGCCAATACCCTGGGAACTCTGGCTGACAGCGGTATTCATGCCCACAACGTCTCCTTTGAGGTTGATGAGGGGCCCTCCGCTGTTTCCTCTGTTAATGGCGGCATCGGTTTGCAGCAGATTGGGATACTCGCGGCTTCCGATTTGCAACGGTCGTTCGATAGCGCTAATGATACCGACGGTAACAGAGTGATCCAAGCCGAGCGGAGAACCGATTGCAACGACCCATTCGCCGACCTTAATGTCCTTGGATCTGCCGATACGCAAAATGGTCTCCGGAGTAGCAACGTTCGCCTTCAATACTGCGATGTCGTGAATCGGATCCGATCCCACGACTTGAGCTCTCACCGGGTCTTTCTTGCCGTATAGCCTCAGCATGATGCTTGTCGCACCGCTCACCACGTGCTCGTTTGTCAAAATGTATCCGTGCGGGTCAAACACGAATCCTGTTCCGATGTTCACTGTGCGAGTACCTGGCGGCGTCGTCCTTTCCCATGGGAAACCAAAGGAAAACGAGCGCTGGATTGATTGCCCGGAGATAACCTCAATCCCTACCACCGCTCGTTTGTATCGCTCGACGAGACGTACGAAATTTGGAAAGGCACCCGTGCCCGTGGGGTGCGTTCCAGCAGTCTGGGAGGAACGCTTTGCCGACTTAGGAACCATGATAGCCATCACCTCTCACGCTATACCGGACAGACCGCCCTAGATCTTATTCCGGCGTGAACAGCGAAGTGAGATTGCAATCCATGATTCCACGGAAGCCTAAAATACTCTTCCTATTCGTTCCTTATTTAGCGGGTGATGGCTCCTCGGCATTCGTTTCCTTGGCCTCTGGATGTTCCTGCAGATAACGAAACGTTCCTGGCAGTGCTGGTTCGGAGAGGAACGTCATGCCGCGTTTTAGTTTGCGGTACAAACCTCTTGGATCCCGAGCTGCCACCACAGCATTGTTGCGCACAGCGAATGGGACGTCGGTGCACAACCCACAGTGGTCCGTGCAATCGGCAACTTCCATTTCTAGATCTGGGTATTCTTCCTTCAACGCGTCGTATACTGGCTGGGAAAACTTCTCGAGGTTCTTCTTGCACCACTTAAGACTCATTGATGAGGCCATCGTAATCATATCCCCTTCTCAGAACTCTCCAACCTCCATTTTACATGATGTTTGCGCAAAGCGTAAATCCGAGAAGGGGGATCTGCGTTATGCCTCAGATCGGTACCTCACTCCGTAATTTCCTCTGGAGGTTCGGTACACTTGGACATTGACCCCGTGACTCCCTCGAAGTAGGTGGTCGTCCTTGAGGCACATCGCCACATAAGACGCAACGGATTTTGACTCGTAGAGTCGCGCTTCGTACACCCACGACACAGACATAACCTCCACGGGAAGCTTTCGTTCTCCTAGGGTGGTATCGTTGTCGTAAAGTGCCCCTTTGCGTTGAATCCGATACAGCCGAGACGATGGCCTCCAGGATTGCTCACACCGGGGATAGCGCGATTCGGGAAGGTGAATAGTAACGCATCATGTCCATTGGACGCTGGAAACAAGCGTCGAAAGGGGTCACTCGGATGGTATATGTCGCGCTCGCAGTCCTTCCTGCATTGCTGTTGCTCGTCTGGCTTTCTCACCGTGAGCGGCTGGCACGAAATGAGAAGCGAGAGGTATATCGGTTGTATCTATTGGGGGCGGCCATCGTCCTCCCCGCTGGTCTCATCGAGCGCTTGCTTCTCCAGTCGAGCGTAAAATGGGACGGAACCGGCTTGTCGGTGACGTTGACCACCGCGTTTTTCGTCGCGGGAATGGTGGAGGAGTTTTTGAAAGCGTCCATCGTGGACAAGGGTGCGATACAACGGGGAATTATCCACACCCCAATGGACTGCATCATTTACAGCGGCGCTACGGCCTTGGGCTTCGCAACGATTGAAAACATCCTCTACGTGACGAGTTCGGGATTCTCCACCGCCATTTTGCGATCCGTTACCGCCATCCCAGCCCACCTGATGTTTGGCATCGTGATGGGCTCTGCGTTCATTCGCAACCTGTATTTCGGAGCGAGCCGGGGATTCGCCTACATTCTCCCCGCGCTGGCGCACGGAACGTATGACACGTTTGCGCTTTCTTCCACGTGGTTGAGCGATGCACTCCTAGTTGCCTACTTGATTGTCCTCTTGGAATACGTCCTGCGTCGTATCGACTGGGCGGGTCGCATTACGTCCAGAAGGATTGCTATGGCACGATGAACTACCTCGGATCGTATCCGTTCTGTCCAAACGGCTTGGGTCCCTCTGGAATACCATCAAACACAAACAGCCATCCCTTGTCCGCCTTGTAGATCCTCATGTCGGCAGTGTCGTCCATCATCAGCATGTGAAACAGGTTCATATCCGTCTTGAAATAGGGGCTCAGGTGTTCCTCCGAAAGTCGGAGGTTCAGAACTCTGTACTTGTCCGCCTGGCTTACGGCAACGCCTTCCATACCGATGAGTAAGTTCCATTCAATATTTTCTAAAAATTCTCCTTTATTCCTTTGACGCACGTATTCATAAACGGAACGTGCGGCTCGAGCCTTCCGGCTCTGATCGGTAATAAATCCGTGGTGAGACAACCGTAGCACCTCATTTCGCTAACTACTCTACTTGACGCAAGCGGGTTATGTATAGATGACCTCGGAGCGTATTGCCCCGTAGCGAACGCCCCCTTTGGTAAACCAACCGGATTAGGGGGCGTTCTCTGTTCAAAATGGTATGGGAAAGGAAATCTGAACCCCATTATAACGATGGATGTACAGAATGAAAATAGGTAAATACTAGACTATTAGGACTTTGGTGCAAAAGCCCCGTCAATTCTCCAATTTTGCGTCCCCCTTGATTGCCTTACTGCATCAGCAATCTTTCCACCACTTGTTCGGCGTCCGAGTCAATTCGAATGATATCGATCCCGTTCTTTTGTGCTACCAGGGGTAACTCGCAGGCCGGGCTATCGCTTAAGGACGTGCCTATGATGAGGAACACATCGCATCGTTCCACCCACTCAAGGGCCAGGCTAAAGTGCCGGACTTCATCTCCCTCAAGGCAGATTCCAGGGTGCAACACGCTCTGGCACGTTGGGCAGAGTGGGGGCTTCGTGTTAAGGCACGACCAACTGTCGAAGATCGCCTCACAGCGACGGCAACGCAATTCGCGAAGGTTTCCATGCATCTCAATCAGATCATTGGTTCCCGCGTCCCTGTGCAGCCCGTCGATGTTCAGGGTGACCACCCGGCAGCCGGCTTTGGACAGTGCGAAGTGGGCCGCATTGGGAACGGCGCTCCTCCACGCGTTCAGAATTCGCTCGTACAAGTCGTAGTACTCGCGAGGATGTCTGTGGAAATAGTCGGGATCGAAAATTCGGCTGACCTCCTTGTCGTCAATCGTTCCGTTTTCCAGGGGAATTCCGCTCGCCAGACTGATTCCGGCTCCGGTTAGCGCGACAGGATTTCTTGCAGTTTTGATACGCTCCTGAGCCCGATTCCATAGATACCAAGGCAACACCGTCGAACCGATCCGATATTCCACAGAAGCCACACCAACCATTTAAAAGTAGTTAATAAACGATCAAGGTGTACAACGCATTATTAATATTTCCAGATAGCTATTTACAAATCAAATGGGAAAATATACACTGTTTGTGACCATGCGAGAGCATGCATGGGAAAGAAACGAAAAGCGAAGGGAGAATCTCAAATTGAACTCATCCTTTGGGGACCGCGTAAGAAGATTGCGTTTGGACAGGCTGTGGTCACAACAAGAGTTGTCGCTGAGGGCCGGCATTTCTACTCCGCATATTTCGTCAATAGAACGAGGGAAACGCTTTCCTTCTTTGGAATATGCCGCTCGCATCGCTGCTGCTCTTGGTGTTTCACTGTCGTCTCTCTGTGATGAAGAAAATGAGTTCGAGGTTCCAAAGCTGCACAAATCTCACGAGGAGTTGCCATATCACCTGCAAACTTTCGTGCTCAATGAAGCGTCCACACCTTATCTTAACGTCGCAAAGAAGATGAGTATTCTCCCCAAAGAGGACTCTCGATTTGTCGCTTTAATGGTGGACTTGCTTGCCGAACGGTACCGTGATGCCCCGCCCTCGGTAACGCTTTAAATCTGCCAGCAATAAGGAGTGGCTGAGCCAAGAAGCAACCATCTCACAGAGCGAGATGAGGACATAAGCAGGATGTGGTCTTCCCATCGGCTACGCGGCCGAGGACAGGGGCACCACTTTGCGATAATGGCATCATAACCTGTCACCTTCTCGTCTCGCTCCTTACACAACATCCCGCCCTAGACCGAAGACTAGTCCCACAGCACTTTCACTCCGTACTTGCCGCCTTTCGTCTGGTAAATTCCAATGTATCTGGGCACTTCTCGATACCAAAACCCTTCGGCGGCCTCAAAGCGGGCCCGCAGGCAGTCGGCCTGAAATCTCGTGTCCACCAACCGCCAGTAGTATACCCAACCCAAGCCTAACTCCCTCCTTGCCCCCTAGTTTGATCCTTTTCTTGTTCTTTCGCCACGGGAAGAATTACCGTAAAGGTTGTTCCTACTCCCACTTGACTATCCACCACGATGTCACCGCGGTGCTTGTTGACGATGTGTCGCGTAATGGCAAGACCGAGTCCGATTCCGGAACTTGTGCGCGTCCTTGCTTTGTCGGCTTTATAGAATCTTTCCCATATGTACGGCAAATCCTCTTCGGGAATTCCGGAACCCGTGTCAGATACGCGAACTCTGGCATGATTTCTGTTCGCGGACAGGTCAATCCACACTCGCCCTGTGCTCTTTGTGTGCCGAATGGCGTTGTCCAGAAGGTTGGTGAACACCTGCTCCAGCCTATCCTCGTCGCCATTGCAGTATATTGGTTGACTGTGGACTTGAGTGTCAAAATAGAGACCCTGCTCTGAGGCGAGCGCTTCAAACTTGCGGGCTACCCTTCGTACTAGTGCGACTAGGTCCAGGCGAAACACATGCAACTGGAAATGCCCAGATTCGAGTTGCGCAAGGTCCAAAAGATCGTTGACAAGGCGGCGCATGCGAAGAGTTTCATCGTGGATGATCTCCGTAAGCTGGCGCCGCTGAGCGGGATTGTCTCCAAACTCATCGAGCAGGGCTTCGGCGTACCCCTGCATCATGCTGAGCGGCGTGCGCAACTCGTGTGAAACGTTTGCAATGAAATCTTTACGCAGCCTATCGAGTCGACGTTCTTCCGTCACGTCGCGCAACACGGCGACGGTACCGCGCAGCGTTTGTCCGTTTTGTTCGTATAACGGGGTCATGGTAATCCGCACTTGCCTATCTTGCCACAAGAATTCGCGGACCAATGTGGAATTGCTTTCCACGACCGCCGTTAACATGACTTCAAGGGGTTGAGGTAATCGACTCGTCTCCGGCTGCCCGGAATCAATTAACCACACGGAACTCAGCCTTCTCAAGGCTGGGGGATTCGCCAGCGTAATGAACCCTTCAAGGTCGGAAGCCACGACTCCGTCGGTAAGGGAGGCCAAGATACTTGAGAGTTGCTTACGTTCCATGTTCATGGTCTCAAGCGAGTGTTCAAGCCTGGATGCGAGCAGATTGAAGGTGGTCCCTAGCCGCCCCACTTCGTCGTTACTCGCAACTCTGATCTTGCCGCCAAAATTGCCGCTCGCCATCTGTTCAGCGATTGCATTCATTTCTAGAAGCGGTCGCGAGACCTTGTTTGAAATCACAAACGCCATGACCGTAGTTAGCACGATGCCAAGGACCATCGCAAAGGAAATGATGTTGCGCATTCGGGCAAGCGTTTGAACAATCCCATGGGTACTTTGGCTGACCACGATAACCCGTTGCTGCCCTATTGGACTGGGCAGGGGTCGAACAATCCGCAACGTGTCAACGCCATGGTCTATCGTTCTTTCAATGACAGAATGCCCCTGTTTAAGCGTGAGCTTTTGCGCATTGTTTAGTTCGTCGTACTTGGCGCGGACGAGACTATGCTTCGATGAAGTGACGGAACCATAGAGAATTTCGACGCGATGAACGGCAGCGAGTTCCGTGATGGCTTTCGTGTCGTGTACTTTTACAAAGTACGACGTAATGCTGGCAAGTTGCTCGAGTTGCGGGGTTTGCTGTTGCCACATATACCCGTCGAGAAATTGTTGAAGTAACACGGATAATACGGCAAATACCAAGATAACCATGGCAACAATCGTTACCCATAGTTTTAGTACAATGCTGCTTCTCCATGTGGTGCTTTTCATGAAATGGCTTCGAACTTGTAACCGACGCCCCACACTGTGACGATATATTGGCTCACCGCTTCCGAGGCTTGGCCAAGTTTTTCGCGCAATCGTTTGATGTGCGTATCGACGGTACGCTGATCTCCGTAGAATTGATAGTTCCAAACGTCACGCAGCAGTTCTTCTCTGCTGAAAACTTTATCAGGCCTTTGGGCCATGTACACAAGGAGATCGAATTCTTTGGGCGTTAGGCCTATTTCCTGGTCGTTGACGTCGACTCTGCGAGCGTCAATATGAATCGATAACTTTGGGAACGTGAGCAATTGCTGAGCGTCCGGTTTGACGAATTCAGGTTCGCCAGACCTCTTCAGAAGGGCTTTTACGCGCATCACGAGTTCTCTCGGACTGAATGGCTTGACCACGTAGTCATCGGCGCCTAGCTCGAAGCCATGGATACGATTGATTTCGTCCCCTGCCGCAGTCAGCATGATGATGGGTGTCTCAAGTTGCTGCCTTATCTGTGCACACACCTCACGACCGTCCAGGACCGGCAACATCAGATCCAACACAACGAGGGAGTACCCGTTGGTTAGAGCCTTTTCCAAAGCTTCGCTTCCATTTTCCGCTTCGTCCACCACGAATCCGCTGCGTTCCAAGTACATCCGTACCAGCCGCCGAATTCGTTCTTCGTCATCCACCACCAGTATTCTAGACGGACGTTCCAACGTTTCCACGACCTCCCCTCCCACCTGCTTATAGAATCGGTCTCTATTATGAGCGCACAGACGATTTGCTTCAAGCGTTTAAGAGAAGGTTGGTTATTTCCCCGACCGACGGCGAATACGCCGATGAACTCCATCGGATTCTGCTTCGCGTTTTTCACGAATTTGCTCTCGTTTGAAAGAATGCACGAGATCTTCGGGATATGGCGGCACTTCTAGATTGACCGAACGATACAGCCTATCCCATTCTTCTTTGGAGAGCATTCGCCACTCGCCGACTCGCAATCCGTTTAACTGAATTCCTGCAAACTCGGTTCGCTTTAGGCGTTTGACGGGGTATCCGAGGGCTTCAAACATGCGTCGCACTTGGCGGTTGCGTCCTTCATGGATCACGAGATCCAACACCGACTCCGCAGGGTGGTTTCGAAGCACGCGAACAGTAGCCGGTGACGTGACCCCGTCCTCGAGCAGAATTCCCTTTTTGAGCCTCTCTATGTCGTCTTTTTCGGGCATTCCGATGATTGTCACTCTGTAAGTCTTCTTCGACTCGTGACGCGGGTGAAGAAGGTGATTGGTGAGATCCCCATCGTTCGTAAACAGGAGAACGCCCGTGGTGTCGTAGTCAAGCCTGCCGATGGGATGAACCCTTACCGGAACACCATCGACGAGGTCCATCACCGTGCGCCGGCCCTCGGGATCTGAAGTCGTTGAAACGTAAGAAGTGGGTTTGTGCAATACTACGCACACAAGCCTCTGGCGCGTGATTTCCACGCCGTCGACCTCGATGCGCGACTTGGTGGTATCGACTCGGGTTCCAAGCGTTGTACACGGTTCGCCATCTATGCTCACGCGGCCGCTTGTAATCAATTCTTCGCTCTTTCGACGGGATGCAATTCCCGCCTGGGCTAGCACCTTCTGCAGTCTCTCCATGGTCATCCCCTGTGAAGTCGCAATAGCAACACAATGACACTATTATACCCGTTTCGGGCGGGCGGGGATGCCAGGTTCGTTTTCACTCGTAAAAAAGCCCTCTACTTAAGGGTTGGATGAAGTAACCATACCGCGAAGACACTGGCGAGGACGCTGGCAAAATCGGAAAGGAGACCCACTAGGAGGGCGTAGCGGATGTTCTTGACTCCGACGCTCCCGAAATAGACGGTCACGACGTACAGCGTCGTATCGGTGCTCGCCTGCATGGTGGAAGCCAACAGACCCACAAACGTATCCGGGGACTGATGGGGTTGGCTGAACAGATCTCCCAGAAGGGCGAGGGAACCCGCGTTTGAGATGGGGCGCAAGAGAGCGAGCGGAGCGACCTCCGGCGGGATGTGCAACCAGTGAAGTACCGGGTGCAGGAAATTCACCAAAATCCCCATGGCCCCGGAGGTACGAAACACGGAAACGGCAACCATCATGGCGACAAGATGCGGAATGAGGCGTATTGATGTGCCGAAGCCGCCCTTCGCCCCATCGACAAACGTGTTGTACAGCGGTACTCTGCGAATCACTCCAGAGAACAAGATCACGAGGATGACCGTTGGCAAAATCCACGATGACGCCACGGATACGATGTTCTGCATCAACGGGATTTCCTCCTTCTGGACCACCTACGAAATAGCCTATCCAGAACGATGGCAATTCCGGTACCGATGATGGTGGCTACGATGGTCGTTGCCACGACTTCGGTAGGATGATGGGAGCCGTACTGCATGCGCACCGCAATCACAGTCGTGGGTATGATGGTGATGCTCGCCGTGTTCACGGCCAAAAGAGTGCACATGGCGTCGCTGGCTCTATCCTTTTGATCATTAAGCGCTTGTAGCTCTCGCATCGCCTGCAGCCCGAGTGGAGTCGCGGCATTGCCAATGCCGAGGAGATTCGCGCTCATATTGGCCAAGATGGCACCCATGGCAGGAGAATTGACGGGCACGGACGGATACAAGAACTTCCCGACAGGTTTCAAAATTCGAGCCAGAACCTGAACGAGGCCCGCATGTTCCGCAATTTTCATGATTCCTAACCAAAGCGCGATGACCGCGATGAGGGCGATGCACAGTTCGACGCCTTGCGACGCTCCCTTCAGAACGGCTCCTGAGACGGCGTCCATGCGGCCAGTCACCATAGCGGTCGCAATGCCGCCGACGAATAGCAGCAACCAGATGAAATCAATCAAGCTGGCCCCCCCTTGGACGTGCCTTGTTCACTCCATGGGTATGCCAGCTTGTCTTCGATTAGACCGTTATGCGATTTGAAACAAGCGATACGAAACCGATATCGACGCCTTCGTACTCTCTCTTACATTGGACCCCTGACCGATTCTTCATCAGACCTGCGTCGATGAAGGGGCTCATCGCTGCCCGAGGACTTTCCTCTCATCATCGATTGAATCTTCTCCACCACGCTCGGTGCCATGTCAATCAGCCTGTCGTACAGCTGATTCTGGTTGTCCGTGGAAAGCAGTCGAACGTTGTTCCCATTCACAATCAGGAACCCAATGGGGACGATGGACACTCCCCCGCCAGAACCGCCTCCAAACGGGTTCGCTCCCCCATCGGTGGCTACGTGACCACTTTCGCTCGTATTAAATTCGCTCCCCCCTGCGGCAAAGCCAAAGCCCACCTTCGACACAGGTAGAATGACGGTGCCGTCGGGTGTCTCCACCGGATCGCCAATGATGGTGTTCACGTCAACCATGTCTCGAATACTAGACATCGCCGTATGCATTAACCCTTGAATGGGGTGTTCCATGAGGCCCCCTCCTTCTCCACAATGCGAACAGTCTCATCGCTGCGACGATAGCGTGCCCCGCCCGAACCTGAACTATACAATCTGCGTCGAGGCTCCAAGCCGTCGCGGCATAGACGGGAGAAACGGATATCTTCGGCAGGACGCTTTTCTTGGCATGATTGCACAAGTAGCCGGAGACGACGGAAAGGACGGACCATGCGCTGCCGCATGCGATTCCGGTGGAAACGGCGTCTCCCGTGCCCACTACGGCCGATAGGGAGAGGCGCGTTACGGTGGATTCCCTGTGGAGCCGCCGAACAATGGGCTTCGCCTTTTTGTACAAGTCCCGCCATTCGTGAAAATTCTTTGTGAAGTCCCACAAATTTACCTTGAGTGATTTTTTGGACGCAGGACCGTCGCTGCTCGTTGGGGTTGTGGCTGATTCCGTTGCTGATTCTGCGGTATGTACGGCCTTCATCACGGGCCCTTGCTTAGTGGGCTCAGTTTGGATCGCCCCTAACCGGCGCCGAATGCGAACGATGCCGAAGAGAGCCCGGACGTCTAACTCGCCGTCGTCCTCGTCGCGGTGGTGATGGTACACAATTCTCACCGATAGCCGAGACCACATCACGATGGAAAACACGAGCAGGACGAGGGCAACAATGACGATGGATATCCACAAACCGCTCATTTCATAAGCCTCCACCTGCGCTGTCCCTTGACACCAATGTGTCCAGGTTGTTACCAATTCATGCGGGATGAAGGGCATGGGATAGGTGAACTAGTCCCGTGGCACCGTTGAATTGAGTTCGAATAGATTCAAGTCCAAAGGAAGTCCCCCTGCTTCGGGCAAAGGAGGCAAATCGTCGAGGGTGTGCAGGCCGAAGGACTGCAAGAACAAGGTCGTCGTCCCGTACAAGATGGGCCGTCCGGGCGCGTCGAGTCTTCCAACCTCCTCTATGAGTTGTCGATGCACGAGGCTCGTAACCACTCCATCGGACTGGACTCCGCGAATCGCCTCGATTTGTCCTCTCGAGAGCGGCTGTCGATACGCGATGATGGCCAGCACCTCCAGCGCGGCTTGACTCAAGCGAGAGGAAGCGGGGCCGTTCGCTAACCGAGTGAGAAACGGGCCGTATTCCGCGCGCGTGACCATCTGCCAGATGCCGTCGTTTTGAACCACTTCGATTCCCGCGAGACGCGCCGTATAGTCGTCTCTGAGGCCGTGGCAAAGAGACGTGGCTTCGCTTTCTGTGATTTGCAACACGTCCGAAATCACGCTCGTTTTGAGACCGTCGCTGCCCGCAGCGAACAGCAACGCCTCCACAGCAGACTGAAGCGAGCCAATCACGCTATCTCCTCCCACAACGAAATTTCAATGTCGCCGAAGGTGGTCGTTTGCTGGCAGACCACTTTCTGGTCTTTGACCAGTTCAAGAAGCGCTAAAAACGCGGACACCAACTCTTGTCTTCGTCTGATCTTTGCAAACAACTGCCCAAACAGCACCGTTCCACGTCGTTTCAACTGAAGCATCAAGGTCTCCATCATCTCTTCCACGCTCTTGACGTGGCCCTTGATTTCCGCCACCCGCTCTTCCTTCGGGATGCGAGACACCAGCTTGCGGTAGGCGTCCACAAGATCCCACATCGTGACCCCCACGACTCCAACGGGTTTTCCTGCTCGAAACGCCGTGAGATCCATAGGTTCTTTCGACACCATAAACAACGACGTTTCGTGCCGGTCGGCGAGCATTTCAGCCGCCCACTTGCATCGCTCGTATTCGAGGAGCTGGTTTACGAGTTCTTCGCGCGGATCCTGGACGTCCATCTCGTCCATCTCCGGATTCGTAGGGCGGGGCAACAGCATTCTGCTTTTTATGGCAAGAAGCCATGCTGCTATGACGACGAATTCGCTCGCAACGTCCAGCGATAATTCCTCCATCGCTCGGAGATAGGCCAGGTATTGCTCCGTGATGGAAGCGATAGGAATGTCGTGAATCGATATCTCGTCTCTACGAATGAGATGCAATAGGAGATCTAAGGGACCCGTAAACTTGTCCAAAGTGACTTCGTATGGCTCCACGCTGGTGCCCCCCACCGCGAACTATGACATTTGCAGCGAAAACCAGCTGGCGACCCACGCCTCGGCCCTGCCGAACAGCGGGTCCAAGAGCACAGTACCGAGGACAATGACGAGTCCGAGGATGATAAAAGCACCGTACGCTTCTAACCAGGAGTACCATCCGAGCGCGGCTCTAGGTAAGAATAGGGCCAGAATTCGCGAACCGTCCAGCGGGGGGATAGGAATCAAGTTGAAAATCCAGAGGTTAACGTTGATGATGGCACCATACATGCACAAAAGGAAGAAGAAGCCACCGGTCATGTGGATCCATCTGAGCAGTGCAAAACAAACACAGGCCAAGAGGAGATTCATGGCCGGTCCTGCCAGCGCGGTCAAGGCCAAGCCGAGTCGCGGGTAACGAAACTTCGAGGCGTCGCAGACCACGGGTTTGGCCCATCCGATTGGGGCGAACAGCATCATGATGAGCCCAAGCGCTTCGAAATGCACCAGAGGATTCAGCGACAGCCGCCCTTGCCAACGCGGCGTCGGATCTCCGAGCAACGTCGCTACGGCCGCGTGAGCATACTCGTGCAAGACTAGGCTGACGAGAATCGCAATGATGATAAAAATAAAGTCATGGCTCGACACCATGCTAAACAAACGAATACCCCATTTCAGCCCGTACCACGATGCGTGGCGTATTTCCGAAACAATCGCAATCATTATAGCACAGGCTATAGGGAGGCTATAGGGCGTGCAGGCGCATGGGCCAGCTTACTCGCTCTACGAGTCGCAGAGCCTTCGACTCCCGGATGGACGCGAGCCAGCCCGATAGCAAGGCTTCCTGTTTTGCGAACACGACCAACATGTTTTGCTCAAACAGCGGGTTGCCGACGGGAAGCACAACAACCGATTCGAAATGCTCCTTGGCGGCTTCGACAAAGTCAAAAGCCGGGCCGCGTAGTGGAAATCTCGCAATCACGTTGCTAACGGCTACGCCATCCTTGGTGAGCGCCGCGGCAAGAACCTCAGGAAATGCGGGATCTAGACAGGGACTGTAGATGCGATTGCTGAGGTAAGCGTCAACGAATATGAAGTCGAAAGTAAGATCCACGTTGCACAGGAAAGCCACGCCGTCCCCTATCCAGTAGTTGGCCATCTGGTGAGAGGGGCTATCAAAGTAGTGGGTTGCAATGTCGACCACAGCCTGTTCAATCTCCACGCCGTACAGTTCGCACTCCGGAAATGCTTGGTGAACCGTGCGCAGCGCGGTTCCCGTCCCCACTCCCACAGACAAAAACCGACCCACGTTGGACATGGCATTCACCAGACTGTGGAACCCTCGTTGGTAAGGGAATACAGGAAAGTCCGGGCGCTGCATATGCAACGCCCCCTGCCAACCTCCGTGAGAACCGAATCGCAGGAACCGGATGTTTCCTTCTTCTATCACTTCAATCTGCGGGTAGTGCTCTCCCCGGACGAAATGCAGCGTATTGCGGGACATGTTCGCGGTCATCCCCAACTTTCAACATAACTAAAAGTATACAGGGGATGAGATTGTCACGCCATGGCATTTCCATGGACTCTTCCCCAAAGTTGACTCAGACGGGGCCATACCGGCCGAATGAATCCAACCATGGACTGAAACATGCCGAAATAACGAAACAATCGTGGCAAGAACATTAGGATGTTCAGCACAAAGGGTCACCTCCGGTGTGCGGCGTTGCTGAACCTCTGTGCCAAAGTATGCAACTTCGCCCGCATTGGAATGGGCGAGAACCTGCACGGCGCGACTGGGCCCGTGCCTCATCCCTTCGGTTTGGCCACGACCGCGGCCAAGAAGGCGAAGACAATCGCGGCGGACACGCCTGCGCTCGTCACCTCGAAGATTCCAGTGATAATACCGATGAGTCCGTGGGTTTGCGCCTCGTACAGGGCCCCATGAACCAAGGCGTTCCCGAAACTTGTGATGGGCACCGTGGCTCCCGCTCCCGCGAAGCGGATGAGCGGATCGTACCAACCCAACCCATCCAGTATCGCACCGGAAACCACGAGAATCACCATGATGTGTCCCGGCGTCAGCTTCGTGACGTCGAGGATGATTTGGCCAACAGCACAGATCCCTCCCCCAACCAAGAACGCGTATAGGAAAGTCGTCCACGAAAGGTGCACTCTTAGGAATCCCTCCGTTCGAAAACAATCGCGTGGGAAATGCAAGGGATGGAGTCGTTTTGCTGCGCCGTGACGCTGGACAATAGAGCCCCCGTGGCGCTCACGAGGATGCGTCGCCACTTGCGCTCACGCAGTTCGCGAAAGAGATGCGCGAACGTGACGATGGTACAACATGCCCCTCCGCTTCCCCCGGCGAACACTTCAGGCTGATCTTTGCGGTAGATGAGCATCCCGCAATCGGTGAAGTTGCTTGTATGAACGACGCCACGCTCGTGTAAGAGGTCCATGAGAATGTCGTGACCGATGAATCCCAGGTCTCCGGTGGCGATGAGATCGTAATCTTTTGGACTGGTGCCCGTGTCTTCGAAGTGAGTCAGAATGGTTGCACTCGCGGCTGGAGCCATAGCGGCGCCCATTTCCCACGGACTCGTGATGCCAAGGTCCGTAACTTGCCCGATGGTGGCCGACACGATGCAAATGTCGGAATCTTCGGCGCTGAGGATAGCGGCTCCGGCACCCGTAACGGTGCGTTGCGCGGTCGGAGGCTTTTGCGCCCCATATTCGGTCGGATAACGGAATTGTCTCTCAGCGGTGCTTGTATGGCTCGAGGTTCCAACCAACACGCGATTCGACACCCCAGACTCGACGGCGAGAGCGCCGATGGCCAGGGACTCACAGATGGTCGCACAAGCGGAATAGGCTCCAAGTGCCGGGATGGGAAATGGTCGAAGGCCTAAGTAGAAGCTCGAGAGCTGTGCGTTCAGGTCGCCGCCAATCATGAGGTCTATGTCAGTCGGAGACAGGTTGGCCTTCGTCAACGCCGTGTTCGCGGCCTCGTCAAACAGGGCCTGTTCCGCGTGTTCCCAAGTGTCGTGATGCATTCTGTCATCCTCATGTGCGATGTCAAACAGCGTCCCCAGCGGGCCCTCGCCCTCAAGCTTACCAGCGACCGTACCCGTCGAGGTTATACCGACCGACGATGGAAATACCCAAGTTTGTTTGCCAGTTCTGTGCACGTAAGCTCCCCCCGTTCACACGTGCGTCAGGATGTATCGAATGAGGGCAACAAAAAACGCGCTCACAACTCCAAACACGATTACAGGGCCAGCGATTTTGAACATGTTGCCGCCGATTCCGGAAACAAATCCTTCACTGCGACTCTCCATCGCTGCCGACGCCATAGTATTGGCGAAACCGGTCACGGGTACCGCGGACCCGGCCCCCGCCCACTGCGCGAATCGGTCGTATACGCCGAGTGCGGTGAACAACACGGAGAGAAAGATGAGCACAGCCACCGTCGGATTTCCGGCGTCCTGAACTGAAAAGTGAAAAAAGTACACGAACCCCGACTGAATCGCCTGGCCAATGAGGCAGATTGCGCCGCCCACGAGAAACGCCTTGATAGTATTTCGTACGATGGGCCGGGCCGGGCGATGTGAAGAAACAAGCTGTTGGTAGGCCTGTTGCTCTCCCTTTGAGCTGGTTGCCATGATTTCACCCTTTCGTAACGATGCAGAACACTCGAGACTGCTTAGCTT
>JAJZAV010000319.1 GCA_021799255.1 Bacillota bacterium | reverse complement strand
ATGGCCGACGCCAACTCGAGTTGCTTTCGCACGATGAGGTTCGCCCTCTTGCGGACTTCTTCATCGCCCGAAGACAACGGCGTCCCCCACATCAGCCCGCACGAGAGGCTCGAAAGCTCCAGACTCCTTGCGTTCGCCGTCTTCTTTAGGGACTTTGCCTCAGCCGCGGAAGTCTCCATCGTAAGGCCTACATCTCCGGGCTGATTCAGATTCAACTCAACGCCGTCAAGTCCCGCCGCCGATGCGACTTGAAATATTTCCGCAACAGGAGTGTGAGCAGGAAAACACCACTGGTTTACCGATTTTTTCATCATCACCATTCCTCTAGCCCCAGTAGGGATTCTGTACAACAACCAGGAGGATACGTTTTTGAAGCCGTGTGGGGAGAATGAATTCACGACTCTATTATACCATGGAGAAAAATATCATCAGATAATTCTGTTAAACAGGTCTCCTTTTTGGACAACGACAAACATTTGCCGCACAAGCCTTTATCCTGGTTGGAAGGAGTTACGCCCATCCGTGTTGAAAGGTAAGGAGTCTAGGCCGCGGATGCGGTACGCGGATCCTATTTCTGCCGATAAGGGGGTATCGCGCGTTGCCAAATGCGGATCCTCACCTGCAGATTGCCCGGAAAATCCAATTCGTCGAAAGGGCGAAGATAGCCCTTCTAGACCAACTGGCCGACGTGTTTCGCTCCATCCAATCCGGGGGAGAGCGGGAGATGGCCGAGACGCTCGGGCAACTGGTTTCCATCGTGTATGCCCTTGGTGCGCTTCTCGATGTGCCTCTTACCGCCATTGACCGGGTTGCCGAGAGCGGAGTTCCCAGCGTGCTCACAGGCGATTTCAATTCCTCCGAGGAGATGGAATTCGTGCTGCGTCACCTGAAGGCGAAGAGGTGAGCCATGGAGCCTCATCATTCGGCTTTTCGTCTCCAGACCGTAGCTTTGCTCCTCTTTGCAGCGCTGATAGCGGCAAGTCTGCTACCGCAAACCTCTTGGGCGGCCATTTGGTTCCTCCCGATTCCCGTCATTGTTTTCACAGCACTGAAACCGCTTTGGTGGCCCGTCGGCCTGTCGGTCGTGTTCACCATTTGCCTCTTTATTGCTGGCTATGGACTGAGTTCCATCGCCTTGGGTTTCGCGGTTTTTTTAATCGGATGGGTCATGGGTGACTCTGTCCGCAAGCGGGAGTCGCCTTATGCGCCCATCGTGGTAGGAACGCTCGTAATCATCATGCTGGAGCTCGTCTTGTTTGCGCTCATGAAGTGGCTCGGCTTTACCCTTAATGAGATAGTCTCACAGAGCTTGCAGCAAGCGTCGGCGGCAACGGGTTTCACCGGGGGCAACCCGGCTTTGTGGAACACCATCATTCAACGTGCGCAGGAGAGCGTACGCCTGTTTCTGCCCGGAGGCGTGTGCATTTTCGGATTCGTTGTTGCGGCACTCAACTTGGTGGCTGCAAGGCAGTTTCTGCGCGGAGCCTCCGTCTTGGAAGAGGACGGCACAGAAAGGACCATTGAACTGCGACCCCTGCTTCGCACGTGGCGTTTGCCTTACGGTGTCGCCATCGTCTACCTGGCCGCACTGTTCTGTTATCTGTTTGGAATCTTCGCTCACCATGCTCTTTTGTGGCAAGCCGTGAACAGCGCGGCTCTCGTCTCGGGGTTTTTCGTCGGAATCGAGGGAATCGCGTTCATGTGGCGCAGGTTAGGGGAGAGGAAGATCCGATTTGTAATCCTGGTTCCCCTCATTATCCTGGGGGCAGCCATCCGACTGGTGGGCCAACTCTATATTGTCATCGGCATCATGGACATGATAACCCACGAGCGTAAACCCGATGTATAATGAGAGTTCAACATGACAGGATCACACGCTAGTCTCATGATTACAACCCAAAGGGGGACATAGATCTATGAAAGTTATCTTGCTGGCCGATGTGAAGGGACATGGGAAAAAGGGCGAAGTGAAGGAAGTCTCGGAAGGATACGCTCGTAACTTTCTGTTTCCTCGCCACTTGGCGACGGAGGCCACCGACGCGGCGATGCAACAACGCCAGAACCAAAAGGACGCGCAGGCTCGTCGTGAAGCGCAGGAACTCGAGCACGCCAAGCAACTGGCGAAGCAGCTTGAAAATACGAAGGTCACCGTCTTCACGCATGCGGGAGAAGGAGGCCGGCTTTTTGGCGCCATTACGTCGAAACACGTCTCGGACGCGCTGGCCAAGTCAGGCATCGACGTGGACAAACGCAAAATCGTGCTTCCAGAACCCATCAAGTCCTTGGGGGGACACCAGGTGCAAGTGAAGTTACATCATGAGGTCAGCGCGACCATTACCGTCTTTGTCGAAGCAGATGCTTCCTCATGAAAGACGAACTAGCGCTCCAAACCGAGGCCTTTCATCTTCCGCCTCAGCACCTTGAGGCGGAACAGGCCGTTCTCGGCGCGATGCTTCTGTCCGCAGGGGCCGTTGGAGAAGCCGCAGAATGGTTGGAGCCGGAGGACTTTTACCGCTCGGGGCATCAGGTTATTTTCCGAGCCATGCGAGATCTGTACGAGCAGGGTCAACCTGTGGATCTTATCACGCTTACCGCCGCTCTTCAGGCCATGCCCGGAGCGATGGATAGGGCTGGCGGGATAGATTACCTCGCGACGTTGGCCGAATCGATGCCGACAGCTCTTCACATTGAACACTACGCGACCATCGTTCGCGAGAAGGCGCTGTTGCGCAAGATCATTGAGGCGGCCACGTCCATTTCGGAAGACGGGTATCGCCAGGAGAAGCCGGCGAGCGACGTGTTGGCCGACGCGGAACGGCGGATCCTCGAATTGTCCCAGAACCGCAAGATGCGGGACTTTACGCATATCAGCGAAGTGCTCGTCACGACTTCGGAGCGGATTGAGCAGCTTTACGCCAGCGACGGTAATCTCATTGGCGTGCCCACAGGCTATTCGGATTTGGATAAGATGACGAACGGGTTCCAAAAATCGGACCTCATCATCATTGCCGCTCGACCGTCCGTGGGAAAAACCGCGTTTGCCCTGAACATGGCCCAGAACGTCGCGGTCCGCGCCGCGTTACCGGTGGCGATTTTCAGCCTTGAGATGTCGAAGGATCAGCTTGTGCAGCGCATGATCTCCGCAGAAGGGTTCATCGACGGGCATCGTCTTAGGAGCGGCACGTTGGATGAGGACGATTGGCCGAAGCTTTCCATGGCCATGAGCACGCTCGGGAACGCCCCCATTTACATCGACGACTCGCCGGGCATCACGGTTCCGGAGATGCGCAGCAAGCTGCGTCGGCTGAAGTCTCAGGTGGGGCTCGGGTTTGTCGTGATCGATTATCTGCAGCTCATCCATGGGCGCAGAGGATCGTCAGAAAACAGGCAGCAGGAGATCTCGGATATCTCGAGATCCTTGAAGCAGCTTGCGCGCGAGTTGGAGGTACCAGTGGTGTCCCTTGC
>JAJZAV010000318.1 GCA_021799255.1 Bacillota bacterium | reverse complement strand
CTCCACAATCTGCTTGGAGAATCCCTCGTCGCGTAAGAGGCGGCCGAAATCTCGCAGGGCGGCGCTGCCGGCCGCGGCAGAGTACACGTGTTCCCCCATGCGTTCCTCCCACAGGTCCATAGAGGGGGACAAGAGATTCGTGCTTCTGTCGATGAGGCCGATGAGGCGCTTGGCGGCCCGAACCAGGGCAGGAAACGCGGATTCGAGATCTAGCTTCAGCTTGCCTTCGGCCAAGCGATTGGCCATCCCCCAAATCAGTGATGCCGTTTCGTCTAGTTGGATGCCCCACGCCGGGGCCAACTTTCCGTCGAGGTAATGCCGATGTTCCCACAGCCCGCCGGGCTCTTGCACGGAGAGCGCCCATTCATAGAAACGGTTCGCCTGCGAATGGAGATGCGTCGCGTCCATGGCCGTTACGATGAACGCGGCATCGCGTCCCCAGCAAAAGGCGTAGCCACCGCAGCGGCTGAACGCCTCGTCGAACTCGGGAGCCGCAACCATCCCCCCGCCGGGACCTTGTAAGAGAGAAAAGGCCAACAGGGATCTCTTGTAAACGGAAACGGCCTTACTCCCGATGACGTCGTGTTCATCCATAGGGCCAGTGCTACTACTCTCATCGAGCGCGTGCGACAGGCCATCCGGCCAAGCCAGCGCTTGGTGCAAAATTTGCGCAGCATGTTGTACCGACGTGGCCAACATCCGTGCGTAAGTGGTAATCCTCGCTTTGCCAAGTCCCGCCAAGCTCTCCGAAAGAGTCGACGCAAACGACATGCAGACGGTCATGGCAAACGATGGTCCGTTCGTGTCGCTATCGTTGGCGCCCTGTGAGTTGCCAGAATTCATCGGCAAAAACCGCTTCGCGAGGGCGGATTCGTCGCCAAGACCCGCGCTCATCCCGTCCAATGCCGCGATGTTTACATCGACAGGCAACTTCGCCACGCGATACTTATCCGGTCGTCCTTCCAGGAAGCCGATGCTCGCGTACGCGTCGCGGAAGTAGTGCACCGCCGCCCCCTCTGCAGCTTCGAATCGAGTCGCTTGGTAATTCTCCTGCTCGTACATGTGCAGGTTCGCCGCCAGGACGAGGTAGGGAGGTTGCGCGTGTGACTGTGCACCGCCGCTCATTGATTCTTTGTGAGGCACGAACTCGACGCGCTGCACGAGGACGTCCTCTTCCTGCGCGACGAACATGGTTCGGGTCACCGTTCCTAGAGCAACCTCACAGGTTACCCGCAGCACGTTGCTATCCTCGACGTATTCGGCAGAGCCAGCGCTGTCGTCCAGCCACTCTACGCCTCCTTCGTCGTCCCATGCGATTCCCACGCGAAAATCACGGATGTGTTGTCCGTAATCCACGTTGGGCCACCAACAACGAAGCAACGTCCCTTCCGAGGAAAATGCCGCCAAGAGGCGCCCATTGCCAACGAGAGCGTCATTGATGAATGGTTTGCCCACGATGTATGCTCCTTCCCTCTTTGCAACCTACTGCTTGCTGCGACTCGTTCGCTCGCTGATAGCAACCCGCCACACAGCGGCGCTTTTCCCTGCGAGTTCCTGTTTGCTGAGAGTCGCAGTGGAGCCCGTGTGAAACAGAACTTCTCCTTCAACCGTGATGGCCACGGGATCTTCGCCCGTGTTGATGGCGACGCGAATCGCCTCTTTACCGTCGTCCGAAATCCGTTCGTATACAATCAGGTCTTCGCGCACGTCCAGCAAATCCAACCGACTGCCAGCGAGTGCGGGCTGCGACGTCCGAAGGTGTGCCAGATGCGCAACCAAGGCCTGCAATGCGAGATCCTGACGCTCTTCGTCCCAAATCATGGCGCGTCGGCAATCCGGGTCTTGCCCACCTACCATCCCAATCTCGTCCCCGTAGTAAAGCATCGGAATTCCGGGGAAGGTGAACGCAAACGTGAAGGCGAGTGCAACCTTCGCCACGTCTTCGTCGGCGAGCGTCAAGATGCGTTCGGTATCGTGGCTGCCCAAGAGATTGAACATCGCACGAGTCGGGGCGTCCGGGTACAGGTACAAAAGCCGCACCATGGCCTCCGCGAACTGCACCGAACTCCACTCACCCTTGATGAAGTATTTCAGGCACGCGTCGCGAAACACGTAGTTCATCACGCTGTCGAATTGATCTCCATACAACCAAGGCATGCTGTTGTGCCATACCTCGCCGATGATGAGGGCGTCCGGCTTCTCCGCCTTGACCGCCTCGCGAAAGCGACGCCAGAACACGTGCGAAATCTCGTTAGCCACGTCGAGTCGCCAGCCGTCGATGTTGCACTCGCGAATCCAGTACGTCGCAACGTCCAGCAAGAACGTCTCGACTTCTGGGTTTGCCACGTTCAGCTTCGGCATGTACGCGTTTTTGGTCCCAAATGTCTCGTAATTCACGCTCTTTGTATCGACCTCATCGCCATCGATGAAAAACCAGTCGAAATATTTTGATTCTCGGCCGTGTTCAAGGGCGTCCCGAAACGGCGCGAATCTGAGCCCCGCGTGGTTGAACACGGCGTCCAGCACGACTTTGATCCCGAGTTCATGCGCCTTTGTCACTAGATCCCGAAGATCCTCCTTCGTTCCAAACTGAGGATCTATCTTTTTGTAATCGAACGTGTCGTATTTGTGGTTCGATCCCGCCGCAAACACGGGCGTCAAATACACGAGGTTGACGCCGAGCGCCTTCAGGTAGTCAAGCCGCTTCGTGATGCCGGGCAGGTCCCCACCGTGCATGGATGCGCGCGTCGGCTTGGCATCCCATGTAACCGCACCCGGCGGAGTCAAGGCCGGGTTCCCGTTCTCGAATCGCTCTGGGAATATCTGGTAACAAACCGATGAATTGACCCATTCAGGCACGCGGAACACGTCCTGTGCGCATAGGTAAGGGATCTGGAAAATCCCAGCTTCTTCGGGATCCGTTGAGGTGCCTCCTTCCCCGATAAAGATGGAAGAGGTTAGCTTGTCCCCTTGGTTATCGGGCTCGCGGTCCATCGGTGCGGCTTCGAAAACGTACTTTAACCTCGAAGTCGGCACAGGGACGTCCGCCACAAACACGTCATGCGTACCGTCGAATCCCGCGAACCTCATGGCGAGAGAATCGGTTGTTTCCTTCACATACCTATCGCCGTAATGCAGGGTAACCCTATAGAATTTGCAAGGGCTCGCCAACAGGACGAGCCTCGCTTTGTGTGAATTGATTGCGTATGCGTAGGGTTCATAAGGCTGGTGAAACAGCGTATCCGTCATCCAAGCCCCTCCTTTGAATGTTGGTTGCCGAAAGTCCGCGTTCCCAGCGGTCTATCCTGAGCCATCGAAGATCCGCAGGACCCTCTGATCACCAATTCGGTCTTGATGATCTTAGACTCCGAGGATGGGGCTCCGGCGCGAATTTGCCGAAGAAGCAGTTCCGCTGCGGCCGTGCCGATGGCTTGCATGTTTACCCTGACCGTCGTAAGCGGAGGGTTCGCCAGTTCCG
>JAJZAV010000041.1 GCA_021799255.1 Bacillota bacterium | reverse complement strand
CGCCAAGAACGTCGAGACCGTGAAATAACGTCTGACGGTGACAGGGGATACAAGGGGTGTTTCTTCCACCGCTTGTATCCTTACTCATTCCCGGATGGAGGCTCAACATGTCCCTATCTACTGTTGTCGCAATGCCCGGCCATGAGAAGACGAAACGGCGAAACCTCCGCAGGGCATTGTTGTTTCTCGCGCCCGCTGTCGTCGTCATGCTCATCTTTTACTTTGGACCGGTACTGTGGACGTTTTATATCTCATTCACCAACGTGGCGCTGACAGGGCCGACGGCCACCCATTATCAGTTCACGGGCCTGCAAAATTTCAAGAATATGTTTAGTAGTTCGGGGTTTTGGCAGGCCGTCTGGGTATCCCTGTGGTACCTCATTGGATCGGCACTCATCGGGCAGACCATTCTTGGCTTGCTCCTCGCCTTGCTCATGCAAAGAGCCAATGGTGTGATTCGCGCCGTCGTGGGGGCCATCGTGATTGCCGCGTGGGTCATCCCTGAGATTGTAAAGGCTTTTACGTGGTATGCGTTCTTAAGCCAAACCGGCACGCTGGATACGTTTCTTCAGTCCATCGGCATTGCGAATCCGCCCGCCTGGCTCTTCACGCAACCGCTGTTTTCCGTAATCATCGCAAACACTTGGGCTGGTACTGCTTTTTCTATGATGGTCTATTCAGCCGCCCTCTCCGATGTTCCTGGCGAGTTGTTGGAAGCGGCTAAGATTGACGGAGCTTCCCTATGGCAGCGGCTCATTCACGTGACGTTGCCGATGATCAAAAATTCGGTTATGACCAATACGATTCTCATCACCCTGCAAACCCTTGCCGATTTCACCCTGATCTTTGCGATGACCGGCGGCGGCCCCGGTACCGAAACGTCCACGTTGCCGGTATTCATGTACCAGCAAGCCTTCTCTTTCTATCAACTTGGGTACGGCAGCGCAATCTCGCTGATTCTGCTCTTGATTGGCGTCATCGCGTCTCTGTTTTATATTCGCTTGCTTAAAGTTGACTTGTAACCACGTTTGGAGGAATCCGTATGGCGACCAGAACCTGGATCAACAAAGGCGTCGTAAATCTAGTGCTCATCGTGATTGGCATTTTGTTTGTCATCCCGCTGCTCTGGGTCCTCACGGCCGCCTTTTCGAAGAACGCATCCCTTTCGGTACAATGGCCGTCTCCGGTAAGCCTGGATAGCTTCAAACAAGTGATGACCTCGTCGAACGGGCTCGCGTTTGCCAACAGTTTTTACCTCTCGGCCGGCACGGCGGTCATCACCGTGGTGCTGTCTATGGTGGCCGCTTACCCACTTTCGCGTTATCAGCTCAAGTTTAAGCGTCCCTTTATCTATACGATTCTCTTTGCTACGGGTTTGCCAATCACGGCCATGATGGTTCCGGTGTACGAGATATACAACAAGCTGAACATCACGGATTCCCTTCTTTGGACGGGGGCTTTTCTTGTGGCATCTTCCTTGCCCTTTGCCATTTGGATGACGAAGAACTTCATGGATGGGGTTCCCGTGGAGTTGGAGGAAGCCGCTTGGGTAGACGGTTCCACCGTGTTGAACGGCCTCATGCGGGTCATCCTGCCCCTCATGCGACCCGGACTGGCGGCCGTCGGGATCTTTATCTTTGTCGGCGCGTGGGGCAACTTCTTCGTTCCGTTCATTCTCATCCAGACCGCCTCGCTGGATCCGGCCGCAGTCACCATCTACCAGTTCTTCTCGCAGTACGGGATGGTTGCATATGGACAGTTGGCGGCTTACTCTATCCTGTACGCGATTCCCGTCGTGGTGCTGTACGTGATCTCGTCTCGTTGGTTGGGCGGAGCCTTCAACTTTGGGGGTGCCGTTAAAGGATGAAAACGGGATTATCGCTCGAAGTTTTCGGCGAACGCGACACGTGGAGGCGTCCATCTAGAAGAGCCACGATGATGTCGTACTCTTGAGTGTAGGTTGATTGGAGGAATACGGATGTTTTGGAGGTACAAAACCTTCGAGGCACGATAGAATTCAAGACGCCAACGGGTTCTTTGCATTGTCGGGAGGAGGAGAAACAAATGGCTTCACTCGCAAAAAAGTTAATCCGCCTGCAAGAACAGCGGCAATCGGGTTACTGGGCGGACCGGATTTGGAACGAAGTCGCTTACGCCCTGCGCCTGTCCAAGGTTCATCAAGGTAAGTACGACGCGCTGCTCGACTCCGTCTTGGATTTCCTGCTGTCCGCGCAGTCCGAGGAGGGGGCCATTACGCGCAGCCAGGCCGAAAGCGCCGAGGAACGGATGCGAGAGCTGGCCACACAGGCCAAGAGCTTCAAGATGATCTGCGCTTCCCACGCGCACATCGACATGAACTGGATGTGGAGCTGGGACGAAACGGTAGCCGTCACGTTGGATACTTTTCGCACCATGCTGGATCTCATGAAGGAGTATCCAGAGTTCACGTTCTCGCAGTCTCAGGCATCTACATACCGCATCGTGGAACAGTACGCGCCGGAGATGCTGGAAGAGATCCGTTCGCGCGTGCACGAGGGACGTTGGGAGGTCACGGCGTCCACGTGGGTAGAGCCGGACAAGAATATGCCGAATGGCGAAAGCCTAGCCCGCCATATCCTCTACACGAAACGGTATCTTGCCGAGTTGCTGAACCTCAATGCCGAGTCCCTCAACATCGACTTCGAGCCGGACACCTTTGGTCACAGCCTTCAGGTTCCAGAGGTCCTGCTGAACGGCGGTATCAAGTATTTCTATCATTGCCGGGGCTACGATGGAGAAACCATGTATCGGTGGATAGGGCCATCGGGGGCATCCGTCATCGCCTATCGGGAACCCATCTGGTATAACGGCGAAATCACGCCGGACATGGCCCTCTATGTTCCCGAATTCTGTACCGAGCATCAGATGGACACGATGTTGAAGGTGTATGGAGTGGGCGATCACGGTGGTGGCCCCACGCGTCGCGACCTCGAGCGCATGCTCGACATGAGCACGTGGCCGATTTTCCCGCAGATTCGCTTTGGGACGTTTCACGAGTACTTTGACTTGATGGAGCAGAGGGCGGATACACTGCCGCAAGTCCATGGAGAACTGAACTTTGTGTTCACGGGGTGCTATACGACTCAGTCAAGAATCAAGAGGGCGAACCGCGTAGCGGAAGCGACGTTGCAGGAATCCGAGATGTTTGAGACCGTATCGTCTCTTACCAACGGCTCTCATTATCATCAGGAAGCGTTCCGAGACGCTTGGAGAAACGTCTTGTTTAACCAGTTTCACGACATTATCCCGGGGTCCGGAGTCATCGACACGAGAGAATACGCCATGGGGTTATTTCAACATACGATGGCGACTGCCAACACGAATCGGACCATGGCGATGCGGCGAATCGGATTTACAGCGTCTAATGAATCAGGGATTCCGATTGAATATGAAGCGGACAGAGTTGAGGACCTAACTTCCGAAGGAGCGGGCGTCGGTTTCGGCATCAAGGACTTTAAAGTGTTCCAATCGGATAGAGGACGTGGGAAAACAAGGGTGTTTCACGTGTTCAATGCGGCATCTTTCGCAAGGGACGAGGCGGCCGAAATTGTGGTCTGGGACTGGCCCGGCGACGTTCGCAGGCTGCGTTTTCAAGATGCGTCTGGCGCGATTGTTCAACACCAGGTGCTCGAGCAGGAGAAGCACCCGTATTGGGGACACAAGTACCTTCGCGTCCTCGTAAACGCACGCGTTCCAGCCTGTGGATACAGCACGTACGTTCTGTCCGAGGACAGCGAGTTGGAGAGCGCGCTCCCATGGCCTCGGGATCCTCGAGTCGATAGGCCGGATTCCTTTGTGCTGGAGAATTCGCTCATCCGAGTCACCGTCAGCCCGAGAACCGGGGCCATTGTTTCCGTCGTCGACAAATCAACATCGCAAGAATTGATTAACCAGAGTTCCAACGGGGCCATGTTCAGGCTCATTCAGGAGGACGAGTCGAAGGGCATGACGGCCTGGCGGGTCGGTCCGTACATGAACGTGCAGGAGTTGACCCAAAACGTACGCGTCAGCAAAGCGGAGTTTGCCGGCGGTCCGATTCGGGACGCGGTTGTCGTACAGACCGAGTTTGCCCATTCCAAGCTGAGGTGCGTCATTTCGCTAAATCAGGGTAGTCCCGCCATTGTGCTTGACACCGAATGCGACTGGCGAGAGGTTGGCGGTCGTGGACTTGGGGTTCCGCAGCTCGGGTACCACGTTCCGCTTGCATACGAGTGCTCGCGGTTCAAGTACGATGTGCCCTTCGGAGTCATTGAGAGACCTGGGCGAGACGACGACGTTCCGGGCAACAGCTTTGTGGCGGGCATGAATCGAAGCGGCGGATCGCTCATGCTGGCGACCAATTCCAAGTACGGATTTCGGGGCCTCGACAACGACATGGGAGTCACTCTCATTCGCAGTTCGTTCGATCCGGATCCATATCCCGAATTCGGATCCCACAAGTTCCGCTTCGCTCTCTGTTTGATTGACGGCACCAGCGGCAAGAACGCTCCCCTGCTGCAGCAGTCCATCCGATTGAATCACCCGCTCAGCGTAATCTCGGCCCCAGAGAGGCCGGGGTTTGCTGCTCCTCCAAAGGGTTTCTTATCGATTGAAGAGGGAACTGTGGAGCTGTCGGCCGTCAAACTCGCAGAGGACGACTCAGGGGCTGTCATCGTCCGGATCTACGAGACTGAAGGTATCGAAACCCGCGCGTCGTTGCGATTGTGGAGAAAAGTGCGACGGGTAACTTCGGTTGACTTCAACGAGCAGCCGGTCAATCCGTCGGTTGCGAAGTCATCGAATACGGTCGTGGATGGGGATTTGATTTCATTGACGGTTCCCCCGTATAAGGTCGTAACCCTTCGTCTTGAGTTCTGATGGCCATCCACGCAACGAGTTGAAAAACGATCGAACGAAGGGATGGATGCCAACATGTTGACGGACGAAGAGAGACGAATTGCCCAGTCAAAGACCAAAGCCATATTGGATGGACATCAGATTGCGCTTACGGCGGACGAAGAAGCAAACATCGAGATTGTGGAACTCGGACTCGGGGAACTAGAACGGACGGGCCTGCAGATTGTCACGTACGTGAACAATGATAGGTACTGTGCCAAGGAGTTGGTCTTGTTCCCAAATCAGACCTGCCCAGAGCACAGGCACCCGCCAGTCGGGGCCAGTCCGGGAAAGATGGAGACCTTCAGGTGTAGATCCGGCGTGGTCTGGCTCAACGTCGAAGGGGATCCTACTCCGAATCGAAAGGCTGTGGTTCCTGCAGGAAGCGAGGCCTACTACACGGTCTTCCACGAAATCGAACTGCATCCTGGAGATCAGTTCACCATTCCTCCCAACACGTTGCACTGGTTTCAAGCGGGATGGGAGGGGGCGGTCGTATCCGAATTCTCCAGTCCCAGTAGGGACGAGTTCGATGTGTTTACGGACCCTCGAATCGTGCGGGTTCCCTGAAACATGGGAAGGCATCGTCCGTTTCCGGCGTCCGCCGGTAAGCCGATGCCTTCCCATTGGGCCTTCGAGCCCTTACTGGCCTCCGTGCCCCTGTCAGTAGACCTCTGAGGGACGTTACCCTTGCGTTTCTGTGGGTGATTTCACGGATTCGCGGACAATCAGTTCCGTGGGCACGGTTACGATGGGAGGAATTATTTGGGATTCGTCAATCATCTGGAGCAAGCATTGGGCCGCTCTTTCCCCAATTTCGTTTCGGCGTTGACGGATGGTTGTAAGAGACGGGGAGACGTAGGATGCAAGATCGATGTCGTCAAATCCCACCAACGAGATATCGTCGGGCACGTTCAGTCCGGCTTCATGAAGGGCTTTCATCGCTCCGATAGCCATTAGGTCACCGGCACAAAAGATGGCAGTTGGCCTTTCTTCGCATTCGAGCAGTCGTTTCGTGGCCTCGTATCCGCCAACCTCAGAAAAGTCTCCGCTGCGCACCCAAGTGGGTCGAAACGGCAGGTTATGTTCATCTAGGGAACGTCGATACCCCATTAACCTATCATGTCCCGGTTTCGTCTGAAACTGATCTCCGATAAAGGCAATCTTGGAGTGGCCCATAGAAATGAGGTAATCCATCGCTTGAATCGATCCGGCCACGTTATCGGAACAGAGGTAGCCGGCCCGCGCTCCAACCAGATCTAGGTCAATGGACATACACGGTATGGAGCCGATCGCCAGATTTCCGATTCTCGCATCCACCCGTGGGACGCTCACAAGTAGAATGCCGTCGAGGTTCCTCCCCACGGCCCTTGAGTTAAAATCCTCAGCCTCTGATTCATCCGAAGAAAGGGTAAAGAGCAACATGTCGTAACCTCGTTTGGCGATGACCTGCCAAAAGGCTTCCAACACGTCTTTGAAAAATGGATGGGTCAAATGGCCGACCGTATAAAACACCCCAATGGCCATTGTTTTGACTCCGTCTCGCCCCTTTCCAAGCGCTCCGGATCCATATCCGAGTTCGGTAATCACCTTTTTAACCTTTACTCTGGTTGCTTCATTCACATCCGGATACTCGTTGATGACCCGAGATACGGTCGCAACGGACACACCGGCTCGTTTGGCAATGTCACTCAGTGTAGTCAAAGTACTCCTCCATCTCTTTCTGCCCAAAAGAGGCACGGATCATCATGAGGTGATGAGTTGTCGAGACGCTTCTGTCGTTCCTTTTCCCGAAGACGAAAATATGTTTCGATGAACGCTCATTCCCGATTATACACCTTTCTCTTTTTGAAGGTCCTTACACTATGTTTTAATTCATGTTTGTTGTATTTGAACCGTGGGGTTTTTGTGATTTCATCGTGAAATCAATTTTCGGCTTCGTCACTAAGCCAACTCTGAAGAGAGAGGCTCACCCTTGTCGAGAATAACAAGGAGCGAGCCTCCATAAGGTTACCGTACCTAACAAATGCTTCGCTGAGATCGATGTGTGTTAGACTTCCGCGTGTTGACTGCCCGTGTCCCCTCGAGAATCTGACTTGCCGTGAGGACTTGGCTTACCATGAGAATCCGACTTGCCGTGAGGACCTGTCTTACCATGAGAACCGCCGTTGCCGTTCTGACCATTGCCGTTTTGTCCGCTTTGCCCGGTGACAGTGAACGTCTGTGCATTCGACGTTTCGCCCTGGAGTCCGACCGTCACGTCGTAAGTGCCTGCTGACAAGCTCGAGGGAACCGTCACTTCAATCGACGTATCGGACCATGCAACGACTGTCGCAGCAACCTGTCCAAATAGGACCTCGCTGGTTCCCTGTGTGGATCCAAAGTCGGTTCCGGTTAATGTCAAGGACGATCCCGCTAGACCCGACGCTACGCCGAGACTCGTCAAGGTTGGTACCACCGGTGTCAACTGCATCCAGTGAAGGTTCCAGTTCCCGTTGGCGGTCATGAGTTGCAGGAGATGATCTCCGGCCGTGAGGTTGACGGTAGCATACACCGTCTGCCAAGTCGTCCATCCTCCGGTAGGCGGGACGGTCGTGGTCTGTATCGTGGTTCCGTCTTCGACCATCTCGATGTCGCCGTTTGCCGAGTTGCCGTTGGAGACCCGATACGCGACCTGATACTTGCCCGTATGATCCACGTTGACGAAGTACCCCATCCAGCTGCCGGGGTAAATGTAACCGACGTCGTAGCCGTCGCCAATGCCCGGAGTATCGCTGGTCGTCTGCGTTTGCACGCTGGACCATGGGCCGAAGCTGTCGCCATTGATGAGACCAGGAACGCTTTGATACGTAATTGGCGCGATGGTTTCGGGGGCTGGTTCCTCGGAAGGGTTCGAGTCGTCGTAGGTGGTGAGCGCGTCCAGGTACAGCGTTCCTTGCGAGTTTGGCGTGATGGCCAAAACGTCCAGCGAGTACACGTTCGTCAAGTCCGGCTTGGACAGGGTGGGCGACGCCAGTGGGTCTGGCTGATTTGCCTCTGCCACTAAATCGCTGAATGGCAACACAATGGCCTTCCAGCCCGTGAAATTGTCCTTGAACGTATACGTCGGATGGTTCGGGTCCACAAAGTTGAACACTTCATGTCCGTTTGCTTCGAGATTGACCTGGAACTCATTCCCTGTGTTTTCCCCGTAGACCTCGACCTTTAGTCCCGAATCAGGGGAAAGGTTTTGCAATGGATGATCGTACCATTCGGATACGGCACCGTTGCTACCTTCGCTATACTTCAGTTCGACATCGTAATTGCCCTGGTAAGGTGGCGCAATCTTCGTACCACTTGCGTCGTATACGCCGTTCACGATGCCGGTGACCATAGATGCCGATCCGTACGTGTACGTTCCCATCGGCCACTTTGCAGAGGCTTTTTCAAAGTCGTCCACATAGCGTGGCCCAGCGGGAATGAACCGCAACCAGTGCAGGTTGAAGCTGTCCCCGGAGCCCACGATGGTGAGTATGTGCTCTCCTGACTTGAGCGTGACGAAGTGTGGATCCGTTACGGTTTCCCATGTCTGCCATCCGCCTGTGTTTGGAACCGACACCGACGAAATGGGCTTCCCATCCAGGCTGACCCACGCCGAGGACCCTCCCGCTCTGCTGGCCACACGGTACTGAACCTCGTACGTGCCAGCCTGAGTAACGTTCACGTTGTAAACCGTCGCGGAACCCTTTGAATAAGTGACATCTTTGTCGTACGTGAACGCCTCCCCATTGGTCTGAGTAGGCGAAATCCAACTCACATACTGCAGATCCTGGGCTGTCCCCGTGGTCACGCCTTTTGCGAGAGTGAAGTCAGACGCGTTGAAGCGTCCAGGGATTGGCCACGCGTAATCCTTCGGCATCTGATACACCCTGACGTAATCGATGTCCATCTGTTGAGATTGGAAGGTCGATGCATCCGGGTATCCCGGCCAGTTCCCGCCGACGGCCATGTTCATGATGAGATGGAAGGCCTGATCGAACGGCGCATTCGCTTGGCCGTTGCCGCTGAACCAATTCTTGGCGTCCTGCGTGGCGTACAGGTTGCCGTCCACGTAGAACTTAATCTGATTCGGCGTCCACTGAATGCTGTACGTGTGGTAGCCGTTGTCCGGAAGGACGTAGGCGCCCTGGCGATATGGATCGTAATCCGACCACCCGTATCCGTAACCCATCCAGGCACCGAAGTGCAGCGTGCCGTAGACGTTCTGCATGTGGTTGTCAACGGCTTCCATCATATCGATCTCGCCGCTGTCCGGCCACCCTCCGTACACATTGTTGGTGGGCATCATCCAAATGGCTGGCCAGATCCCCTGTTCGCCAGCGGGTAACTTCGCGCGAACCTGGATAATACCGTACCGCCAACTCCCCGTGTTTTGGCTGTTGAGGCGTGCGGACGTGTACTGAAAGCCGTCCATGTTCTGCTTTTTCGCCTGAATCACGAGCTGACCATTGCCGTTCAAATACGCGTTCTGGGTGCTGTTGGTGTAGTACTCCTGCTCGTTGTTGCCCCAGCCTCCCTGGCCGTTACCGATTTCGTACGTCCACTTGTACTGGTCTGGGGCCGCGCCGGCAGGTCCATTAAACTCATCATCCCACGCCAAGTTCCATTTCTGGCCATCCTGCGTGATGCTCTGGGGGACGCCAGGCAGGACGGCGGGATTCACGGTGATGGTGGTGGTTGCGGTCTGCCCTCCATACTGCGCCGAAATGATGGCTGTTCCCGGGCTTACCGCCGTGATGAGGCCGGTCGGATCCACCGAGGCCACAGCGGGATCGCTCGACGAAAAGGCGACGTACACGGAGTCTGGGACGTCCGTTACCCCATTCGACAGGACGGCCGTCAGATGCATCGTGTTTGACTCGCCAACGGACAGCGGGTAGGAGGTTTGCCCCACGGAAAGTTGTTTCACCGTGGGAGGCGGCGCAGTGACCGGAATGGTAATCTCGGAACCGTCGGTTCCGAAGGCACCTTCGGTCCCTACGGACACCGGGGCGCCTCCAAACGCGTTCCACATGCGCACTTCGACCGTGCCATCGGAGAAGTTCTGGAACAATCCGTTGGATGAGATTAGCCCCTGCTTCGTGGTGTAATCCTCCCAGCCAGCGGCGGCGTCCGTCGGGTAGTAGTTGTAGGTTTCGGTCCTATCCCACTTGCCGTCGCCATTGAAGTCGTACAATATCTGGACCTCTGGGGCGTCCCCGACATTCGTTCCTGCATCCACGTAGAGATTGAAAGCCGTCTGACCTCCGTTGTACGCGCCGTACACATGATAGACGACGTCTGTCACGACTTCGCTTGAGTCGGTAGGTACCATTCCTACCGAGTTGCCCGAATTTGCCGGAATGGTGATGTTGGCCCTCGATGTGTCTGGCGTTGTGCTGAGTGAATTAGACGGAGTAAGGTACAGATTCGTTCCGGGCGCGCCCGTTCCGCTCGTCGCCGCGGCAACAGGGGGAAGAGGCGAGGTTAGCAGAGGAATGGACAACATGGATGATACCAGCAGTAATGTTGTCGAAACAGAAGCGCGTTTCAAGCGTTGGCTCGACAGTGTAGTCACCCCTTTTGTATCTAGAAGAACTGCCACACCGATGTACTGGGCGTTTGTACTGCGCGTTTGTACTAGACTTGGACGTTCCCCCTCTCCATGGACATAGAATCTGATTCCTATGAAAAAACATCCATGAGTGCGTAGCCGAGTTGGCCAATTCCAAATCGGACGCGTTCATAGGGATAAGGAACCCGGAAGTCATCTTTACAAAAAACAATCATCTGCGTGCCGATGAATGCGTTATCATAAAAGTGTCCGTGATGCCTCGAGTAACGGCACAATACGGATTTTGCAAAAATCTTCACGGAACCCCGAAATATTTTCGTGGTTTGCAAGGTTGAATCAATGCATAATGTGTATCGAAAATAATTTTCAACACATTATACAGCGCAGCGATTTGTAGTGCAACGCATGCTTGGATCATCTTGTAAATGCACAAAATCTAGGCTTTAAGAGGCCTGAACGCAGTTTTCGGACGTTGTAAAGGACGACCTCTTCAAACCATCCGACAGGTATTTCGGAATAAGATCCAGGTCAAAGCATGTTCACTTTTGGGGAGAGAAAGAGCAACGGATGTGTGGGGGAGTGGTACCAACGGCGCTAGTTCGCGAGCAACCGCGCGACTGTCCGCCTCTGGCGAACCCGCAGCGGTACGAGGTGACGCTATCACCCGGCGGCCCGCCATCGAGCTCGCCGACTTGGCCAACCCAAAGTCCCAGGATATCTCTCATGCGCATAGGGAAATACACAGTGTTGTTGAAACAAGTAACCCACTGGCCAAAAGAAATCTCTTTCTAAAATTATATTCATGAAGGGGATTGCCTTCGTTGGACCATGTTGTTTATAATTCTTCACATATATATGTCTATATGTCAATCGTCCGTACATGTGGGATAGGATCGACCGACAGACGTGACCCTGAAACCATTCTACGACATATTTTCACTTTGACTAGATGTTTACTGTCGACCTGTTCCCCGTAAAGTTGTGTAATGGATATTAGAAGTGGCTAAAAAGACGAACTATTCACGTAAGCGAATATATTACGAGTTTGCATAATTAACTTTGATAACGACGATAACACTAACTAACTATTCCGAGAATAAGGTTCTCGTGCGTCCATATTCTCGTGCGTCCATATTAATGTTTGGATATAAGTATCGTGTACTACAGATAATTGTAGTGCCTAGTCAGAGGCAGCGCCCATTCAATAGGGGACAATCGACGCCAAACCACATCAAAGCACAGCGACGCTCAACAAACGGCACCAAAAAGCAGTTCTGATTGAAAACGGGTAAGGAGGGGTCCATTTGCAAGCTCGAGTGCTGTTCCACTTATCTGCTTCCATTGCTGGTTTGGGCATCTTTTCCGCACTGTTGAACCTGGCGAACCCAAGTATGTTGGGCCTGAGCTTGGTGGGTGCTGCCTGTGCCGCAGCTCCAGGGTTGTTTCTGGGACTGTGGATTCGCGCTCACTCGGCATCGGCCATTCTTCGTCGCATGAGTCAAGCAAGCCTTCGTTCTACCGGAACCACCGTGACAGCTACGACAGGGGGGGCTCATTCACATTCTATAGCGGGCATCACGAACCCAGGTATCACGAACTCAGGCATCACGAACTCAGGCATCACGAAAGCCCACATGATGAAGGCCGACATCGCCAAGGCCAGCATCACGAAGGTCAGGTGAGTTTATGCTGCTAAAACGCATTGGCATGGCGATTCTGATGATCTGGATGACCCTTACGACGACCTTCTTCTTGGTACGGCTGATGCCGGGCAATCCGATGACACTCAAACTGCATACCTTCCTGAAGCAGGGGATTCCGTACCCCATCGCGGTCAAGCGCGTGCAAATGTTGTTTGGGATCAACGCGCACTCGCCGATGTGGCAGCAGTATCTCAGTTATCTATGGGAGTTTATCCGAGGTAACCTAGGTATCTCGATTCAGTACCCGGGAACGAGCGTTCTTTCGCTCATCGGGAAAGCGCTTCCGTGGACGGTCTTCACCGTGGGCGTGTCCCTGTTTTTGAGCTTTGCCATCGGGGTCGCGCTCGGCACCATCGGCGCGTACAGGAGAAACGGCATCTTCGATAGAATCATGAGTCCACTTTCGGCTTTACTGAACGGCGTTCCGAACTATTTAACAGGCACCATCTTGCTGTTTATCTTCGCCGTGGTCGTCATCTGGTTTCCTCAGCAGGGTCCGTATGGGACGGGCCTGAATCCAGGATTCAACCTACCGTATCTCGGAAGTGTGCTGTATCACGGAGCATTGCCGATTGGCTCGTACATCTTGAGTCAATTCGGCGGATGGTATCTGCTCATGAAGAGCAACACGTTGAGCACGTTGGGTCAGGACTATATATCGGGCGCCAAATCCTTTGGTATTCCGTCGGGGAAAATTATGCAGTCATACGTGGCGCCGAATGCCATCTTGCCGTTGTTTACGAATCTGGTATTATCCCTCGGCTTCATGTTTGGCGGATCCGTATTCGTCGAGACCATCTTCTCTTATCCCGGCATTGGCTATCTCTTCGGGACAGCCACCAGCAATCGTGACTATCCGCTGATGGAAGGGCTGTTCGCACTCATTACCATCACGGTGATTGTCTCAAATCTGATCGCGGATTTGTTCTACCTAAAACTGGATCCGCGCATTACATTGGAGGATCTCAACTGATGAATGCGTTGCGATTGTTGTGGAGCATTTTACGGAAAAAGCCGTCCTATTTGATTGCCACCATCATTCTAGTATTCTTCGCGTTCCTTGCAATCTTCGGACCGATGTTCTACCCAAACGGCGTGCCGAGCAATCCCGCAGACCTTTACGCGCCGCCTTCCTGGCAATGGCCGCTGGGTACGGACTATGCAGGCAATTCTACGTTCGCGCAGATTGTCATCGGGGCTCGCTATGTGTTATCCGTCGCCGCCCTTGCCGCTGTCTTTACTATGTTTATCGGCGTCACGTTGGGCGTCTTGTCGGGTTTTTTCGGAGGTGCCGTCGATACCGTCATCATGCGCATCACCGACTTCATCCTTACATTGCCGTCCTATCCGTTGCTGATTATCATCGCGGCTACGGTTCCCATCTCGGGGCCGGTTCCGATGGCTTTGCTTCTCAGCATCAACTCCTGGGGCGGCCTCGCACGCGCCATCCGTTCCCAGGTCCTAAGCCTCAAAAAGCAGGACTACATCGAAGCGGCCCGCGTGCTGCGACTCGGCAGCGGCCACATCGCCTTTCGCCAAATCATGCCCTTGATGATGCCGTACATCGTGATGCACCTGATTCTGGCCGTGACGGGTGCCGTGTACGGCGAGACGGGCTTGTTCTTCCTCGGAATTGTGCCGATTGAGGCTACCAACTGGGGCGTCATGTTGAATTATGCGTACTCGCAGGCCGGAGCCATCTATTCTCCATCCAGCGTGTTTTACCTCGCGTCGCCGTTGGCGGCAATCCTGTTGTTGCAACTTAGCTCGGTGACCTTCAGCGATGCTTTAAACGATTTCTTCAACCCGCAACTACGCAGTGCCTACGCGGATTAAGGAGGGGCCTCTGTGAGTATTGTCCATTCAGCGGCAGCGGCAAACCCGGTTTTAGAGCCCGTGTTGACGGTGGAGAATATGGTCGTGGCGTATGGATCGGCAGCTCAGCCCGTATACGCGGTGGATCACGTCAGCTTCTCCCTTCGTCCCGGTGAAATGATGGGAGTCATTGGCGAAAGCGGTTGCGGTAAGTCGACCATGGCGTACGCTTTGATGAATCTCTTGCCATCTTCTGCCCGTATGGTGGGCGGCCGCATCTCCATGCAAGGGGTTGGCGACATTTCAGGCTTGTCGGAGCGCGAGTGGGAAGTCATTCGCGGCAGCAAAATCGCGATGGTGTTTCAGGCTGCACAGAGCATGTTCAATCCCCTCATGCAGCTCGGCAAACAGATGAAAAACGTGCTCAACGCGCACCGTGTCAATGTCGCGGAGGGCATGGAACGAGGCCGGCAACTGTTGAAGAAGGCACAATTGGATCCGGACAGGGTCCTGCGAGCCTACCCACACGAACTATCCGGGGGGATGCGCCAACGGGTGAGCGTCGTGTTTTCCATCCTGTTGAAGCCCGATTTGTTGATTTTGGACGAACCTACGACGGCGCTCGACGTTCTGAGCCAAAACACCGTGTTGGAGCTGATTTCTGAACTACGTAGGGACACGCCGGTTACCACCATGTTCATCACGCATGACTTTTCCGTCGTGGCGTCTCTTTCGGACCGGATTGCGGTCATGTACGCGGGCAAACTGGTCGAAATCGCGCCTACGAAGGATATCTATAAAAACCCGCAGCACCCGTATACGGCCGCGCTGACGCGGGCTATCCCGGAACTCGACGCGCCGCTCACGGATCTGGTCGCTATTCCCGGGCAACCGCCCAATTTGGCCGATCCCCCGCCTGGCTGTCGCTTTGCGCCGCGTTGCCCACTCGCCATCGATCAGTGCAGAAACGAAGACCCGCCGTGGACAACGGACGCCGTCAACAACGGAGTGGCGTGTTGGCGCAGCGGCGAGCAACCGGAGGTGATGGACGTTGAGTGAACCCATGCTTTCGAATAGTGAGTCGGCGCGTTTTGCGAGCCCAGTGGCTTCTGACCCGTCGGTGCTGTCCTTGCGAAACGTGAGCAAAACGTATCGTGTCAACAAGTCCCTCGTCGGCAAAAAGAAGTTTCTCTGGGCGCTCAAGGAAGTCTCGCTGGACATCCACGCAGGAGAGATCATTGCGGTCGTGGGAGAAAGCGGATGTGGGAAGTCCACGCTCGGTCGCATTATCGCGGGGGCTTTCCCGGCGACGAGCGGCGAAATTCTCCTGCAGGGACAAAGCCTTGCCCACATGGGTCGAGCCGAGTTCCGGAGAGAAATGCGCGGCATCCAGTTGGTCCATCAGGATCCCTACTCCGCCTTGCATCCGACGAAGACCGTCGAGGCGATTTTGCACGATCCGCTGCGCATCCATCGCATGGTTGACAAGAACAAGATCTCCTCGCGCCTCAGGGAGTTGTTGGAACTCGTTGGACTGTCTCCGGTGGAGAATTTTCTTCAAAAATATCCGTACCAACTCAGCGGGGGTCAGCGTCAACGCGTAGTGCTTGCTCGCGCGCTTACGGTCAATCCGAGATTGATTGTTGCCGATGAAGCGGTTTCAATGATAGACGTCTCCATGAGACAGACGATTTTGTCTTTGATGAAAAGGCTGCAGAAGGAACTTGGCATCGCCTATGTATTCATCACTCATGATCTAGCCTTGGCCCGCTATTTTGCGCAGGGATATCGAACCATCGTCATGTACGCGGGTCAGGTCATCGAGCAGGGGCCGACGGAAGCGGTCATCACGGATCCGCGCCATCCGTACTCTGCGATTCTCAAAGCCGCCGTTCCCCGTGCGAACCCGGAAGAAGGGCTGTTCACTGGGTTGCGCCCCCGAACGACGGACCTGCCTGACTTGACCAACACTGTCCCAGGGTGCCGCTTTGCGCCGCGCTGTCCGTTCGTCCAGGACCAATGTACTCACCGGGCGCCGGAACTTTCACACTACGCAAATCTGCATCGCGATGTCGCGTGTCACAGAACGCCAGAGTGGCCAGCCATAGCTGCGGCGAGCGGCGAATCTCACGCCTAAGCTCGATTCCATAGATGCCGCTTGGACGCGGCAGAGTCCGCACGCAACCAAAGGAAGAGGGGGAAATATATGACCATCAAGGTGCGCAAGTCCGAAAAAAAGGGGAACATGAAGAAAGCGGTCATTACTTTGGCGAGCCTCGGCACGGCAGCAGGAATGCTGGCGGGAGGTTTCGGAACCACCGCTTCGGCGTCGGCATCCACACCACCACCGCTAAATTTCATCACTTTATGGGATTACAACGCTGGCATGACCGTGCTCAATTCGGGAAATTCCGTGTCAGCCGTCCTGAACGGCCTCGTCAACATGCCGCTCGCCATGTGGTTGGAGGATAACGGAAAATACTACCCCATGATTGCGTCTAGTTGGAAACAAAGCGGGAACACCCTGACCATTCATATTCGTCCGAATGCGAAATGGTCGAACGGACAACCGGTGACCGCAAAGGACGTGGCCCTGAGCATTGAACTCGGTGGCGACGTGTTTGGCGACTCGTATGGTCCATACCTGAAGAGTGTAAAGGTCGTCAACAACACGACCGTGCAGGCCGTCGAGGGGAAACCGTATCCGTACTTCGCGTGGGCCATCCTTGTCAACACGGTCATCATTCCGTATTCGGAATACGGATCGTTAGTTCCCAAAAATCTGTTCAGCCTCTATCAGCAGTCTACTGGCAGCGGGAAAGCGGCCGTCAATGCAGGCAACGAACTCAGTTCGCTCGACAAAAAACTCGTGGCCTACAAGAAGAACTATTTTCTCGGAGAAGGTCCGTATAAAATTCAGTCGTCAACCACTTCGCAGGCGGAGCTTGTGAAAAACCCTTACTACTTTGCGGCAAGTAACGTGCACGTGCCGGTCATCGAGGCGTACAACGTGCCAGGCAACACCCAGGCGTGGGGGCTCTATGCGGCAAACAAGACGGACTTGGCATCCGACAATGGGCCGTGGACCATCATTCACGAGTGGGAGCGCACAAAGGGCCACACCATCATCACCCCGAACATGTTTGCCAACACGGCGCTGTTTTTCAACACCAGCGTGTATCCGTTCAACATGGTACAGGTTCGGCAAGCCATTTCCTATGTCATTGACAGAAAGACCATCGCAAACGTCGCCGAGCCGTTGGTTGGGTTCCAAGTGCCATATCCCGTCGCACCATTCTTCGGGTTAACCATGAAGCAGTTCCTGAACAAGTCGGCCTACAAGCAACTAAACCCCTACAACGTGAACCTAGCCAAAGCCACGCAGTTGCTGGAATCGGTCGGTTTCAAGAAAACGTCGTCGGGCTGGACGATGCCGAACGGCAAACCCTTTAGCACCTCGGTTTATTCCGTGAACGGGTACTCGGACTGGAACATTGCCACAACCGAGATCGCGTCGGAATTGAACAAGTTTGGCATTCAGACGCAGAATCGGCAGGAGAACGGAAGCACTTACTTCACTCAGGCGCCGCTAACCACCAACGGGTACCCGATGTTTCTGGATTGGGGTGCGAATTCGCCGGATCCGTACTTCGATATGACCAATTTCCTCGGCATTTACGGTTACAACCAAACCGCGAACGGCTACTCGCACACAAAGGGCACGATGACGTTGCCGACGAGCATCAAGTTGCAAAACGGCAAGACGGTCAACATTATCAAAGAAGGTTTCAACCTGTTGAATCAAAACAAGGCTCAGCGCATGCAGTCGGTGGCTGATATCGCCGAAGCGTCCAACCAGGCGATGCTCGCCGACGATTTGTGGGATTACGGTTGGCAGATATTCCTCTCCACGCAGCACTACGTGGGATGGCCTAGTGGCACGGATCCTCGCTGGACCGTCGCCAACAACTCTGCGCAGGAGCAGCCCTTGGCTTTGTTTGTGACGGAAGGCTGGATTCGCCCGGCTCAATAACGGGCCTCATTCGTCAAGCGACGCGGTTGTTTAATGTGGCAGGTGTCTGGCACAATTCGGTGCCGGGCACCTGCCACGTTACCGGTCAGAAATGCTCATAACAGGAAGGATGATGGAAGTGACAGACTTTTCCTCAGACGGCGGACATTCCGTGGTCACCATGACCGACTTAGTCGAAGGGCTTTCTGCCCTTGGCCTCAAACGAGGGGACAAACTTCTTGTGCACTCGTCCCTTTCCGCGTTCGGGAATGTCGACGGCGGAGAGCACACCGTCATTGACGCGTTGTTGCGGAGTGTTGGGAACGAGGGGCTCGTGGCCGTGCCCACGCACACGTGGGGAACGGTGGGAGGCAGACAGCCCGTATTTCACGTGGATCTCAGCCCTTCCATCGTCGGGCGGATCACGGAAACCTTCCGTCGTCGTCCTGGAGCGGTCCGCAGTTTACACCCCACGCACAGCGTCGCCGTTATGGGGGACGGTGCGGAGGCCTTCGTCAAAGGACACGAACGTTGGTCCACGCCCTGTGCCATGGAATCACCGTATGGACGCCTTGTACAACAACACGGGTACGTCCTCATGCTCGGTGTCACCCTCGAATCGTGCACGCTGATTCACGGGTTTGAGGAGTGGGCGTGCGTGCCGTGGCTGTTTGACAGGACGGAAAGGTTGTACACCGTCACCGAGGACGGTCGCGTGCTAACCGTCATGAGTCGACGGCACACATCAGACCCAAACTGCGACAGGGATTTCGAAGCGCTGGAACCCCTGCTGCAGAGTCGCGGCATCATGCGCGTCGGGCGCATCGGGAACGCCACGATTCGCCTGCTTGACGCACACAAAATGGCTGACCTCCTTGTCGGGTTGCTGCGGGATCGTCCCGACTTGGTACTGGCGCAACGCAGTGAGCCGGTACCACAGGAATAGGGGGCGGAGCACTGTAGCGAGTGAAATGCGGCCACCTGTGTACGGGATCGTCCCAATCGGTATCCACAGCAGTGAGCAATTCATAGCGGACGATGCGCGTATGGAGTACGCTTGGGAGGCATGGATGTCATGTTGGTAATGGGCATTGACGGAGGAAACAGCAAGACATACGCCGTTGTGGTCGACGAAAAGGGGAATCGGCTGGGAGCGGCCGTGACGGGCGGGGGCAATCACCAAAACGGACTTGTGGAGGCCATGGAGAACATCAAAGCGGCGGGGGAGGCGGCTCAGAGGGCTGCGGGGATTGACGCCAAGGAACTCTCCTTTGTGCAATATGGACTCGCCGGGGCGGACAGGGAGAAGGACTTTTCCATTCTGCGCCCCGCGCTATCCGGCCTTCCTTGGGAATCTTGGGATCTCGTGTGCGACACGATGGAGGGATTGCGCGCGGGGAGTCCCAGTAACGTGGGCGTGGTTGTGGTCTGC
>JAJZAV010000040.1 GCA_021799255.1 Bacillota bacterium | reverse complement strand
TCCGCCCGAAGTCGCCCAGCGAGATGAAGGCTTGGCATTCTGATGTGTATCAGCCCGTGATGAGCCTTCTCCAGCAACTCGACGAACTGGAGGAGGAATACGAGGCTCTCCAGGAGCAAAGGGACGAGTGGCTTTCCCGGATGAAGGAGATTTTGGTCAAGTCGCGAGGGGGAAACGGGTTAGAACACGCGCGGGCCAGTGAGAAAACGCTCTTTCAGGATGCCCTCGTGGGTTCGCCGGACGGCGGAGATCCGACGACGTTGCGCCAACTGGCCGCGACCCTTGGCGCACTGGTAACCGAGGCCGACAAGGCCTTGGCAAGGCGTGAGGAACTGCGTAGACAGCGCGAACAAATCGACGCGAGACTATCGGAGGCACGACGTCGGCATGCTTCGGCTCAGCAGACACTTTCCGAGTTGAGCGAAGCTTGGAGTCGTATCCGCACGGTGCATCCGAGACTTCCGGAAGACATCCTTATCGCCGTTGACTATCTGGACGAATTAAAGAATCTCTTCGAGGCCGTGGAGGAGGCAGAGCGCCTCGCCCACGAGTGGGAGGCAGAGCACGAGTTGTGCTCGACCTTTGAAGCGCGCGTGAACGAGGTGGCCGATTCGCTCAATAGCTCGGTTCCATCGTCGCAGGTTATCCCGTGGTTGAGGTCCGTTCTCGGCTTGCTGAAGCGGGCACGTAACGACGACAGCGCTCGCCGCAGCCTGATGGAGGAACAGAATGGTAGAGACGAGCAGATCAAAGCCAAGGCGCTAGAGATGGATGCCATCAAGAATGACGTCCAGCAATGGCTGGCGAGATACGAATGTCGAGACGTCGAGGGGCTGCGGGAGTTAGTAGCGAGATCGGCTGAGAAGCGCCAGGCAAGGCTCGGGCTATCCCAAGTGGAAGCGGATTTGCAAAAGGCCGGGGACGGCTTTCCCGTGGACAAGTTGCTGGAGGAACTCGTGAAGGCGCCTGCCGGGGCCCAGTTTTCTTTGCGTCAAGAGGAAGTGAGCGAGTCTTTGACGCATCTGGACAAACAGATACAGAATTTGCTCGAGTCCCTTGGGGCATGGCAAGCCAAGTTTGATGCGATGGACGGCACCTCAATCGACGCGGCGAATCTCTTGCAGCAAGCTGAATTCTCGCTCGCGAAAGTAGACCGATACTGGAACGATTACCTTCGTCTCGAACTCGCGAGGCGCATTCTTGAGCGGGCCATCGACAACTTTAGAGAGCAGAACGAGTCGACGGTCATCGCACAGGCCAGCGAGATCTTCCGCCAACTTACTCTTGGGAGGTACGTGGAACTGACCGTCGAATACGACGAGGCAACACCGGTCCTAGAGGCGTTCCATAGGGACGGGACGCGCCGGCGCGTGTCGCAGCTCAGCGATGGGACGCGGGATCAACTCTATCTCGCGCTTCGCCTTGCCTTTGTGAGGCAGCACGCATCGGCCGGCCTGTCCGTTCCCCTCGTGATGGACGACATCCTGGTTCACTTCGACGACGCTCGGTCCTCCGCTACACTCGAGGTGCTTCGAGACTTGTCCCGCAAAACGCAAATCCTATACTTCACGCATCACGAGTCGATTGCAACCGCCGCTTCGCAAATGATGGGCGGCGACGGTGCGCCGGTAAGGGTTTACAGAATCGGCGCTGGTCAGGGCACAATGGCGTGAAAAACAATACCTTTGTGGAGCGTGAAAACAGATGAATCGGAACATGAAACCCTACGTGTTAAAAGGGGATCAGATTGCTAGCGGGGCCATCGACTTCTCGTATTTGCTCGATGCCCCAGCTGGGAAGCACGGATTCTTGCAAACGGTGGACGGACACTTTCAGTTCGAAGACGGGACACCCGTTCGCTTTTTCGGTGTCAATCTCGTGTTTGGCGCCGCAATGCCCGCCAAAAAACGCGCCCATCTCATCGCGGACAGGCTCCAGCACTCGGGCATCAACATGGTGCGGCTCCATCACGTCGACTCGTACCAGACCGGCGACAACACCAACACCATCATCGACTATCGGAATGGGAACTCGCAGAGTCTGCACCCGGAGAACATGGATAGATTCGACTACCTCATCTCGCTCTTGAAGGAGCGCGGCATATACATCCATATCGATCTCTTTACGCTCCGTCGCTACCTTCCCGAAGGCGATGAACTCGACTACGAGGATTCCCTCGAGACCGCGCTCAAGCACGTCAATTACTATAATCGCCGCCTCATAGACCTCCACAAGAAGTACGCCATGCAATACTTGACGCACCGGAATCCATACACGGGCCTTCGGTATGTGGACGATCCCGCTGTCGCCGTCGTCCAGCTTCTCAACGAGAACGGCATCTTCTGGGAGAACGGCGAGGTGCCCATTCCGTCGTACAAGAAGGAACTCGATGCACGCTGGAACGAGTGGCTCGTGCGCGAGTACGGATCCCGGGAGAGGCTTCGCGAGGCTTGGACGAAGGGGGACGGGACGGAGAATCTGCGCGGTGACGAAGACCCGGCGAAGGGAACGGTGCGCCGACCGGCCGTTGGCGTCTGGGGAGAGAGATCCGTGGACTACCGCATGGACTACACCAACATCGCAGGTCCGGCACGGTTCGCGGATCATGTCCGGTTCCTCACGGAAATCGAAATGGACTACATCCACGAGATGAAACCGTACCTAAGAGAACTTGGCGTGAAGTGTCCCATCGACGTCAGCAATCTACCCTCGGGTGCCGCTGAGATGCGATGCGTAGCGGAAGGGGACCTGACCGAGAATAACTGCTATTGGAACCACCCCATGGGTGGGTTTCGGGTTCCTGTCTATTTTCACGAGAAGGAAATGGTGTCTTCGGATCCTCGGGACATCGACCAACGCGCCTTCGCGCTGAATATGGCCACGAAGCTCTCCATGGGAAGGGTAGCGGGAAAACCGTTTATGGTGACCGAGTGGAACGTGTGCTACCCCACGCGATTTCGCTCCGATGTCATCCTGATGCTGACGAGCTACGCGGCCTTGCAGGACTGGGACGGGCTGCTCCTGTTTGCGTACGCCGAGTCCGGTGGTGAGGAGCTCGTCACCCGCGAGCGAATGTCCGGCTTTTTCAATTCGTACGCGGATCCCGCGATTTGGGGACTGGCCGGCGTTGCCTCGGCAATATTCCAGGGGCGCCTCATTCTGACCGGGAAGAACCTCGTCGAGATTGGTTACACCGAACTGGACACCCAGAACACTTCCCCGTTTGGGTTGATGCCGTTTGGAACGGTGCCGTTCATCTCCCGCGTCGCCAACCGTTTCCTTGCAAACGGGGTGTACGATGGCCATGCCGACGTGGTTTTGTCCTCCGGATTTACGTCGACGGGCGACTACTCGCACGCTAAGCGTTCCATCGTGTATGCTCGTAGTCCGTACGTCGACAGGTATCAGAAGGTGGAAGGGAAGGACGCCTTCCTCGCATCACACAGGCCGACGCATGGCGTTCAAGATCTAACGGACCCGCGCGGGAACCGAGTGGGAGAGGTAGGAGACACCCAGGCCATCATTACCGATGAACAGCGCCTTGACCAGGACCTGCACCTCTTCGCCCCCGTGTTCCACGAAGCCATGAAGCGCTTTGGACTCTTAGATTCCGACGCGGGATTCCAAGAGGATGAACTCACGTTTCGGTCGGACACCAAAGAATTAACGTTTGCTTTTGGTCAGGGTCGGTTTACCGTAGAGGCCAGCCATGTGCTCGCATTCGCGGGGAGCCCGCGCTCTCGGGAGACGGTGCACAATGTAGTGCTGGAACTGCAGAACGAGAAAGCGGCCATCACGCTGCTGCCTCGTGACGCAAGCCCCATCGCCAGCTCGAAGCACCTGCTCATCGCGGCGATTGGGGAATCGGTGAATGAGGGCATGGTGTTTGATGGGCCCATCCTGAGGGAAGAAGGTTCTGGTCCCACGTTGATTGACCCGATTCGCGGAACCGTTTTCTTCCCAAGCACCGAGAGTCATTGTCGTGCTTACATCCTGGATGAGCGGGGTCAGCGAATGGGGGAAGCCACCGTGAATCGGGGGGAAGGCGGATTTACGGTGCACTTGGGAGATGGCGATTGCGCGATGTACTACGAGGTGCTGTTCTCGTAACGATTCATCCACGTGTTAGGCAAATGTTAGGTATAGCCGATTGGCAGTTTCTCAAGGATGCGCTAATATGATACGGGTGAACGCTTGGTGCCAAGGGATTGCACCAAGCGTGTGTATTCACTCGTATCTATGCACAATGTGAACTAGTGAGAAGTACGTTGTAGGGCGTTCCTCGTTAGCAGGTGACGCCTCTTCTTATCAACTTACGCGATACAGGGGGAACCAAATCGTTATGAGCGGGAGTCACTACACCGAGAGACGCAGAGCCATTGAGGCACAACACGAGCTACTTCTTCAGCGAAAGAACGTTCCCGTCCCGCAGGCGCATGGGTGGTTTACGCGTTATCAATATCCCGTGGTCACGAAGGATCACGTTCCATTGACGTGGCGATACGATTTCAACCCGTCGTCAAACCCTTACTTCATGGAGAGACTGGCCGTGAATGCCGCGTTTAATGCGGGGGCTATGGAGAAGGACGGCAAGATTCTGCTCGCAGTGCGCGTTGAAGGGGCGGATAGAAAGTCCTTCTTCGCCATTGCTGAAAGCGACAGTGGGATTGACGGGTTTCGCTTTTGGGACGAGCCCATCGCGCTGCCGGAAACGGCCAATCCAGATACCAACGTGTACGACATGCGCCTCGTCGAGCACGACGATGGGTACATCTACGGTTTGTTTTGCACGGAGAGGCGGGACAACACGGCTTTGCCCGCGGATCAGTCTTCGGCCATCGCCCAGGCGGGAATCGCTCGGACGAAGGATCTCAAAACATGGGAGAGGCTCCCGGACCTGAAAACGAAGTCCCCCCAGCAGCGCAACGTGGTCCTGCATCCAGAGTTTGTCGACGGAAAATACGCGTTTTACACCCGACCGCAGGATGGTTTTATCGATACTGGCACGGGCGGCGGTATCGGATTCGGTTTGGCCGAGGACATTACAAACGCCGTCATTGACGATGAGGTCATCGTGGACGATAGGGTTTACCACACCATTAAAGAAGCGAAGAACGGACTTGGCCCGTCTCCGCTAAAGACGGAAAAGGGGTGGTTACACCTCGCCCATGGCGTGCGCAACACGGCTGCGGGCCTTCGTTATGTTCTCTATCTGTTCCTAACGGATCTCAATGAGCCGCAGAAAGTGATCAAGAATCCGGGTGGGTACTTCCTGGTACCTGAGGGAGAGGAGCGCGTGGGGGATGTGTCCAACGTCGCCTTTAGCAATGGTTGGGTACTGCGAGATAACGGAGACGTCCTGATTTACTACGCATCTTCGGACACCCGGATGCACGTTGCCACTTCGACCATCCACCAATTGCTGGATTATGTATGGAATACACCGACCGATGGGCTTCGGTCCGCCGCGAGCGTTGTAGAGCGGGTAAAGCTGATTCGTGCCAACCGCCAATATCTTTAGTACGACTGAGCAACGCGCACATCGACGGGGGCATGAAACCTTTGCCCCGTGGATGTGCCCCTGTGATCTCTACGTTGGAATCACAGAATCACCGGTTGACAATAGATCCATTCATTGTTATCATATAAAAACACTCACATATAATTATCAGAATACTCAGTGAAACTACACCGTTCTCGAGTACACACCCGTCGTCGTTGTCCACGCAATTCCGTGGTTCTTCGCAAGTTCTGAGCCCGTCGTTGAAGTGACACCTCGGTCTAAGTCACACCTCGTTGGAAGCGATGCTCCCCTGCGGAAACACAGGCCGTGTTTCTGGTTGATGTTTCCTTCCATCTTCGGAATTCCAAACGAATTCCTTGTTTTTGGTACACACGGAAAATGAGAGGAGAGATGTCGCATGATGCGCCACACAATGCCGAGTAGTCTGCTCAAGGTGATTGAGTGGGTCGTCGCTTCGCTCGAGATGATCCTATCCCTGTTTCTGATTGTCGGCGTAGTAGCCGCAGGGTTCATGATGGCCACCAGTTTGCATGGTATTTTCGCGGCGGGAACCGCCAGCGAGTTTCAGAAATTCCTCGATGACTCGCTCCTCTACATCATCGGCCTGGAAGTCGCCTACATGCTGATCAAACGAGACCCTCACCTGGTCATTGATATTCTCATCTTCGCCATCTCGCGTAAGATGATCATGACGATGGATACGGGTTGGGATTTCTTCCTCGGCGCGATGGCCATCTTCCTCCTATATATGGTCAAATGTTACGGCATCAGCTGTATTCTCTTGCCTCGTAACCTGTGGAAACGATTTGGTACGGAGGCGCACGAGAGCGAGGTTTCCGCAGAATGATTCGGATCGCTTGCGTTTGACGCTCGCACGGCCCCCCTGCGGGTTGCGAGTTCATGGGACTCGCGTGTCACCGTAAAGGCCGCCTGCACCGTTTATCAGAGCGCGCAAAGGGACAAAGCGATGGTTGCTTTGTCCCTTTGCGACGATTGGTGAGTCCGTTTCTCCAAGGCGGTTTTTCTCCCGCGGGGCCCCGAGCGTCAATGTCACTGCACAGCGCGGGATTTGCGGTTGGCCATGTCCGGAATCAGCCAGTAAATCAGCAGGCCCGCAAGCGTCGCGTAGGCGATGCCATTGTTGCTGTAACCGACGCCCACGATGAAGATGACCGCGACAATGACTAGGTTCTTGACGTTGCCCAGATCCACCTTTTCCTCAATCATGTGGCGGATACCCATGGCGGCAATCATTCCGTACAAGAGAATGCCAATGCCACCCATGACGGCTAAGGGGATGGATTGAATCATGGCTCCCACTTTCGCGATGAGTCCGAGAACGATGGCAATCACGGCAGCTCCTTGGATGATGCGGCTGGAAAACTGGCGCGTCATCGCCAGAACGCCAAGGTTCTCTGCGTACGTTGTCTCGGCGGGACCACCCAGGAAGGCGGAGATAATCGTCGCGAGACCGTTGCCAAGCAGAATGGAACCGAACCCGGGATCCTTCGTCACGTCTCGACCGATGATCTCGTTCAGCACAAACATGTGGCCGAGGTCCTCAATCATCGTCACGAGCGCGATGGGAGCCATGGCGAGAACGACCTGCCAGCTGAACGAAGGCGCGTGAAAGTAGGGGAGTCCAAACCATGGGGTGGAATGAACGTGGGAAAACGAGACGAATCCTCGCAGCACGGCGTACACGTAGCCGACGACGATGCCGATGAGAATCGGAATGATGCGCATGAGTTTGTTGCCGGCAATCGATGCCAGGATCCCGGCCAAGAGTGTGACGATAGCGACGTCCCAGTGGGTGGAGGCCTCCGACGATATGGCCGTCCCCGCGAGTGACAATCCGATGATGGCCACGACGGGGCCGACGACGACGGATGGGATCACTCTGCGGACCTTTTCGAAACCAACGGTGCTGACGAGGAGCGATAGGATGCCATATACGATGGAAACGCTGATGAGTCCGGTCACTGCTTGTCCAGGAGAATGATGCTTGCTCACGAACAAGGCGAGAGGAGCGATGAATGCGAAGGAAGACCCAAGATATGCGGGTACCTTTCCGCGCGTGATGAGGTGAAATACGAGCGTGCCCACACCGCTGGCGATGAGCGTGTAGGCGGGGCTGAGACCCGTCAGAAGCGGGACCAGCACCGTGGCGCCAAACATGGCAAATACATGCTGGACCGAAAGAGGAAAGCGGCGGATAATGGAGATCACAGGTTGTCCTCCTTTTGCTTGATTCCGCTACATAGTATAAGCTTGCAAACGTTGAGGGCAACAGAGGGCGGGGGCTGAAAACAAAAAAGTTGTCGTCCACTCGCAGTTTTTGTCATTCCAGGGGAGAAGGCCGTGAGCGTACGGGTTTAAAACAGATTCTATTTCGTATATCGAATTTAAATCGCGTCGTTCGTGGGTTGCTGTTGATTCGCGGCCTACGCAGTCTTGGGCAGGGCGCCATGGTGGTGGACTTAACCCTGTACCTCAAGCAGTTGCATTGGAGTGGGGCCGCGATTGGGGGCGTTACTTCGGCGGCTGGGTTAGTGGGTGCAGCGCTGATTCTTGGAGTGGGCGTCCTCTCTGACAGAATCGGCAGAAGGCCGTTTCTTCTAATATACGAAATGATGACGTTGGTCGCAGCCATAGCGGCGTGCTTTACGGTGAAGGGATTCGTTCTGGTACTGGCCATCGTCCTTGCCGGATTCGGTCGTGGACAGAGCGGTGCGGCCGGGCCCTTTTCACCCGCAGAGCAAGCCTGGCTCGCTCGGCATGTGAATCAATCTAGTCGCGGCCCGGTTTTTAGCCTCAACAACGCCGTGGGATTCGTTGGCATGGCCATCGGATCCATGATTGGCGGGGTGCCGGACATCATCCAAAGCGCTTCTCCAATCGCACGGTATCGCCCGGTTTTTGCCATGGTTGCGGTCATCTCGCTGTTCTGTACGTTTCTCCTGCTTCGTCTGCGGGAGGACGGCACGGCCACTGAGGCGTCCACCGCTCCGGCGAGGGTTGGGGAAGCGCCCGCTCTTTCGGCAAAAGTTGACGAGAGGCCCGCTGCGGCCAGAGTTCGCGACACGTCCATCCCAAAGGATTCGGGGGCACCGGAGGCGCAACAAGATAGACAGATTCGCGCTCGAGAGAACGTAGCTATGCTAAAACTCGCCTCGGTCAACGTTCTCAATGGTTTGGCCGTGGGGCTTACGGGCCCGCTGATTGCGTACTGGTTTAGCGTGAGGTACCACGTGGGCACGGCGGCGATTGGGACGACGCTCGCCATCGGCTTTCTCATGACGGGAGCGACCTCGCTTTTCAACGGGTGGTTGGCAGGACGCATGGGGATGGTGAGATCCGTCACGTGGATGCGCGTGATTGGTTCCAGCCTGATGCTGGCTTTGCCTTTTATGCCGAATTTTGCGGCGGCATCGGTGCTCTACGTGGTTCGCGGAGCCATCAACCGCGGTACCCAAGGCAACAGGTCCGCTCTCTCCGCCAGTCTGACCCGTGACAGCCGTCGCGGCTTGGCAACCAGCGTGAACGCGTTGTCAATGCGCTTGCCGTCATCCATCGGGCCCACCATCAGTGGATACCTGTTTGACGCAGGGTGGTTGAACCTGCCCCTCGTTTTGACGGCGGTACTGCAACTTGCCAATGCCGCCTTGTATCAGTGGATCTTCGGGTCCTACGACGGGAGGAGTTCGAGGGCGAAGGGAGAGGCACACTAACACCCGACGAGGTTACGGTGTAAAAGAACCATCCCGCGTGACGACGCGGACTCCCTTTCACACAATACGCTTGGGGGTGATTTTTCGTGGAACCAACATCCCAAAAGCGACACGAGGCGTTGCAGCCCTTGTCGCGCCATCATCATCACGCGCTGGTGTTGGCCCAGATGCTCATTAAGCAGAACGAAGATGTCGAGAGCATGCGAGTGAAGACCATCAACTTTTGGGAACGTGGCGGGCGTGAGCACTTTCGCGAGGAAGAGGAGGTTCTGCTCCCGGAGTACGCCAAATACCAGCCCATCGACATCCCTGAGATCCGCGGTTTGCTCCTGGAACACATCACGATTCGCAGTCTCGTCAGCGAGATTGCGGAGGGGGCGGGACTGGACAAGATGCTGGCCTTAGGCACACTCCTTCGCGATCACGTTCGGCGAGAAGAGCAAGTCGTGTTCCCAATGGTGGAACAGGGGATTCCTCCGGAGGCCTTGGTCCGTCTGCAGCCGTACTTTGAGGAACACCAGAGTGCCTCCATCCACCGAATGAATCCGCAATAAGTTTTTCCCCGTAGAATCAAGTGGGAGCCCGTCTCCCTCTTCCTCTTTGACAAATTAATATAATCCTCCGATGGTCCGGATAATTCCGTCTAATTTCGCGGAACTGAATATACTATAGAAACGTAAGTATGGTTCTCGCATTCGCGAATCACGACTGCAGTCCGGGCGCATGTTCCCTTAGGGTTCATGGAATCTTAGCATCATGCCCTGTGCACCGGATCTCCGTGCTGGGTTTGCGATGCTAGTACCAAACAGGACGGCATAGGGAGGGATTCGTGAATGACCTCGTCGTATCCGCTTTCAACGTTTTGGCCGCTTGCGATTGGTTTTTTAGGACTCGCGATTAATTACTTCGTTCAAGGAGGAACCACCCTTTTTGGCGGACCCAACTGGAGTGGGGATAAAGAAAAAATCGAGAAAACCCTTGGGCTGTGGGGAATGGGTCTCGGGGGATTTGCTCAGTTGATCACAGGCACCTACTTGATGGTTGGACTCAGTTGGTTTCCCGTGTACAGAAATGCGGCGCCCTTGTATATGGCCGCTCTCGCCTTCTCCATTTACGGTATCCACTGGATTGTCATGGGATGGCGCAGGTACATAGGCGGAGAAGTCGGCCCCGAAGCCTACATGGCCATCGCCCTCCTGGTGCTCAGCGTGCTCGGTGCCGTCTCGTTCGGGCAAAACGGAGATATTCCCGCGATGATTCTGTTTATCGGCCTGACGCTCATCTACATCTGCGAGATCTTCGCCCGTTTCCTGGATCAATCGTTCTTCCACAAGGGAGTCGGCTTCTTTCAACTGCTTACGGGCATTTGGCTCCTATATCTGACGGTGGGCGTCACCATGAACTTCGCCAACGGCGGGCACTTCTGGGTGTAGGACCCTGCTTGCGGCGGTTGCTTTGAGGGGTTTGTCACGGTTGGCTTGATGGAGTTCACATACGCGTTCGCGAGCGTTGCAGTCACATCGAGGGAAGATAGTTGGCTCTCGGTGTGACTGTTTTCTGGCGCAAACTAAGGTTTACCTGAATCAAGCAATCCCTGATTTGGAAATCGCAAAGGTACGCCGAAGTTTGGGTTTCACAAATCCTGGGCCTATAATCGAACTATAGGAAATCTTCTCAAACGCGACGCAAAGCGAAGTACCGCGAGTTGATTTACCTTACGATTCCATACCATCGTCTGAGTGAAACGGAGGGAATCAGATGGCAGTTGTAGAGTCGAATGGAACGCCTGTCACGCAAGTGAAAGTGGATGGAGAGCCCGTCGACGTACGGGCCGACGAGACCGTGCTGTCTGCAATCCTCTCAACGACCAGTGAATTTCCCCATGTTTGCTACCATCCCGCTCTCGGTCCTATCGAGACGTGCGACACGTGTGTCGTGGAAATCGACGGCAAGTTGGTTCGCTCTTGTTCCACTCCCGTGTCCCCGGGCCTGGAAATCAAAACGAAAGGCGTTGCCTCGCGGTTTGCCCGCAGGGAAGCCATGGATAGAATTCTTCATAATCACGAGCTGTATTGCACCGTTTGCGACAATAACAACGGTAATTGTACCGTTCACAACACGGCGATGGCGATGAAAATCGAGCATCAGAAGTACCCGTTTGAGACGAAGCCTTATGAAGAGGACAACACCAATCCTTTTTATCGTTACGATCCGGATCAGTGCATCCTGTGCGGCCGCTGCGTCGAGGCGTGCCAGAACTTGCAGGTCAGCGAGGTCCTCTCCATTGACTGGGAGCGTGAACGTCCCCGCGTGATTTGGGACAACGACGTGCCCATCAACGAGTCGTCGTGCGTATCGTGCGGTCACTGCGTCACCGTGTGCCCGTGCAACGCCCTTATGGAGAAGAACATGCTGGGAGAGGCCGGCTTTCTGACGAAAATACCACCGGACACGCTTGAGATCATGGTCGATTTGACGAAGCAGGTGGAACCCGGCTACGGACCCGTTTTCTCCATCTCCGAGATGGAGTCCAAGATGAGGGAATCCGTCATTTCCCGGACCAAGACCGTCTGCACGTACTGCGGGGTTGGGTGCAGCTTCGACATTTGGACAAAAGGCCGCAAGATCCTGAAGGTAGAACCCCAGATGGAGGCTCCGGCGAATCAAATTTCCACGTGCATCAAGGGCAAGTTCGGCTGGGACTTCGTGAACAGCTCGGATAGACTGCTGCAACCGCTCATCCGTCACGGCAACGAATTTCGCCCGGCGACTTGGGACGAGGCGCTGGACCTGGTGGTAAGGCGCCTTACACAGATCAAAAAGGAGCACGGGGCCGACTCCATTGGGTACATATCCTCGTCTAAGTGCACGAACGAAGAAAACTACCTGATGCAGAAATTGGCGCGCGCAGTCATGCAGACTAACAACATCGACAACTGTTCCCGGTACTGCCAGGCGCCGGCCACGTTCGCGCTGCGCAAGACGATGGGGTATGGGGGAGACACCGGATCGATTGCGGACATCTCGATGGCCGAACTTGTCATCATCGTTGGAGCGAACCCGGCCGAGTCTCATCCGGTCCTGTCCACGCGCGTGAGGCGAGCGCACAAGAAACACGGGCAAAAGCTCATCGTCGCGGATCTGCGCAAGAATGACATGGCGAACAAGGCCGACCTGTGGATTCATCCGAATCCGGGCACGGATCTCGTGTGGCTGTCCGCGGTCACGAAGTACATCGTGGATCAGGGCTGGCATGACGACGCGTTTCTGCAGGGGCGAGTGAACGGATTTGAGGAGTACAAGGAGGGGATTGCCGAGTACAGCTTGGAAGAGGCCGAAAAGATCACGGGTGTCCCAAGGGACAGCCTCATCCAAATCGCGCGGATGATCCACGAGTCCAAGCGGACATGCATCCTTTGGGCCATGGGCGTCACACAGCACGTGGGCGGTGGAGACACGAGCATCGCCATTTGCAACCTGCTGTTAGTCACCGGACAAGTCGGGCGCCCGGGAACGGGGGCATACCCCTTGCGCGGGCACAACAACGTGCAGGGCGCCGGCGATTTCGGTTGTGCTCCCGAAGTGCTTCCGGGTTACGAATCGGCGGGGGACGAAGCCGTTTTGGCCAAGTACGAAAAGGCCTGGGGTGTGAAGATGCCGAGGCATCGTGGGTACAACAACCACGAGATGGTGGAGAAGATTCACGAGGGCGCTTTAAAGGCCATGTACATCATGGGGGAAGACATGGCCATCGTGGATTCCAACATCAATCACGTGCAAAGCGCGTTTGAGAAGCTGGACTTCCTCGTCGTACAGGACGTGTTCTTCAGCAAAACCGCGCAGTACGCCGACGTCATCTTGCCAGCCAGCCCAAGCCTCGAGAAGGAGGGAACCTTCACCAACACCGAGCGTCGAATTCAGCGGCTGCATCAGGTGCTGCACCCCCTCGGAGAATCGAAACCCGACTGGCGCATCTTGACCGAGTTGGCCAATCGGCTCGGAGCGAACTGGAAGTACGAGCATCCCTCCGAAATCATGGCGGAGGCCGCAAGCCTAGCGACGCTGTTCGCCGGCGTCAGTTACGGGCGGCTCGAAGGATACAACAGCCTGCAGTGGCCTGTGCTGCCTGACGGCACGGACGCGCCGCTGTTGTACAGGGAGAAGTTTCCGTTTGATGACGGCAAGGCCCACGTGTTTGCCGTGAAGTACACGCATCCTGTGACGGAGAACTTGCCGGCAGAGTTCGATCTCCATCTCAACAACGGCCGCATGCTTGAACACTTTCACGAGGGCAACCTCACTTATCGGGTTCCGGGGATTGTAGAAAAGGTCCCGACGACGTACGTTGAGGTTTCGCCAGAACTTGCTGCCAAGCGGGGCATCAAGGATGGAACCTTCGTTCGGCTCATCTCGCCGTACGGCAAGGTCAAGGTTCGCGCCGTCGTGACGGATAGGGTCTCTGGCAGTGAACTGTACCTGCCGATGAACTCCCCCAAGGACGAGGAAGCCATCAACTATCTGACGAGCAGTTACCACGACAAGGACACGAGCACCCCCGCCTATAAGGAAGTCTCCGTTCGCATGGAGGTGCTGGAAGTCGGAGATTCACCCATGCAGCGCGGAAACTTCCGGCTTGGTCACCCAAATCCTCAGCCTGGGGTGCGCGTCGAACGAAAATGGAATCGATCCGACTATCAGCCCCTCGTAGGAGAGGTGCCTGTCGGCCAGCCGTCGAGATGATGCGTTCCATGGCCCATTGCGCGAGCCATTTTTGACCATACGCGAGCGCGCGGCCATGGCAGTCGCCCTGGAAGCTCTCGCGCGAAAGGAAGGGATCCATCGTGGCAAAAGCAATTACGTCCATTGCGAGCGCGGATGTTCCAGCCTCGCACGAAGACGAGAAACGATTGGAACGGATTGTAGAGGCGGCGGTTCAAAACGCCGAGGGGTTGGAGCAGGCCATCGAACTCGTCGGCGCGCTTCAAGAGATGGGGGTTTTACGAGCGCTGTTGGCCATGGTGGACAAGGCGCCGGAAATGCTCCATATCGCCATGCGTCAGGTCGATTCACCGGGATCCGTCGGAGGACTGAAGAACTTCATTGCGCTGACCCAAACCTTCGCTTCCATCGACTTGGAAGGCGTGCCGACGCTGCTTCAAGGCTTCGCGGCCGGCGTGCGCAAGGCGGCCGAGGCGAACGAGAATGTGCCCATTTCCGGCGCGTGGGACATGCTGAAACTCCTGCGCGATCCCGATGTGAGCCGCGGTCTGTCGGCCATCTTCACGCTTCTGAAGGGCCTTGGCGAGGCGTTGCGCAACGACGAGGCGGGCTCTCCTCTTCACAGGGCCCCGACTCAAGTGTAACGGAGCAAGACTTCGAGAGGACAAGAGGGAACACGAATGGGAGCGATTCACCAGCGAGCATCCAGCTCTTGGTTGAATCGCTCCCTTGACATTATGTCAATCGAGTCAGACAATTCTGGTAGTATAGCGCATAGAGTGCCTTGAAAACGCCATCACGTCATCGGGGCATAAGTGCGCATAAGCAAGCTCCACCACGCATCTTCGGAGAGGAGGACGCAATCGAATGCTGCACATCGTCGTTTGCATCAAACAGGTTCCAGACAGCCGTGAGATCCGGATTGATCCAAAGACGAACACGCTCATCCGGCAGGGAGTGCCCGCCATCGTCAACTACTTCGATCTCCATGGACTCGAAGAAGCCCTGCGCATCAAGGATGAGCACGGAGCGAGGGTGACCGTGGTCACCATGGGGCCGCCGTCGGCCGAAAAGGCGCTCAAACTGTGCGTCTCAATGGGGGCAGACGAGGGAGTCCTCGTCAGCGACCGGGCGTTCGCGGGAGCCGACACGTTGGCGACGTCGTACGTCGTTGCTCTCACCGTGCAAAAGGCGGAGCAAGAGTGGGGTCCGGTGGACCTCGTCTTCTGCGGCAAGCAGACTCTGGACGGGGACACGGGCCAGGTGGGACCCGGCGTCGCGTGTCGGCTCGACATCGAGCAACTGACGTACGTTGAAAAGGTCGAGCACCTTGACCCCAAGACCCGCGAGATCATCGTTCATCGGCATCTCGAGGACGGCGTCGAGCGCGTGAAGGCAAAGCTGCCCGTTCTGATTACGGCATTGACCGAACTTAACGAGCCGCGCCGCGCCAGCCTGCCCGGCGTGATCCGAGGAACTCGCTATCAGCCGGTTGTCTGGACCACCAACGACTTCGAAGATATCGATAGGTCGAAGATTGGCCTGAGGGGATCGCCAACCATTGTCTCAAAGACGTGGGTTCCGGATCCGCGGGCTGTGAACACCAAGGTGTTGGAGGACGAGTCGACGGATGCCGCGGCGAATCATCTCTTGGACGAACTTCTCGCGACGGATCTGCCGCAGAAGTTGGGTTGGGTGAAGGAGGCGGTTTCGGTTGGCTGAACAGCGCAAACGTAAGCCAATGATTGGCCTGCAAACGGATGGAGACGTGGATTGGTCCGAGTATCGGGGCGTCATGGTCGTGGTGGAGCAACGCGCGGGCCAAGCGAAACCGGTTTCATGGCAGCTGCTCGGCGAGGCCAGCCGCTTGGCGAAGAAGCTCGAGGCGCCGCTCATGGCCCTCGTCATTGGTAGCGACGTTCATCACCTGGCACAGGAGGCCATTTACCACGGGGCCGACAAAGTGTACCTTTGCGATTCTTTGGAACTTGGTCCGTATCGCACGCGACCGTACAGCCGGGTATGCCTGCACGTGATTCGCACTTACAAGCCGGAGATCGTCCTGATGGGAGCCACCTACACGGGCCGCGATCTCGCTGGTGCCATCGCCACCCATCTTCCCACGGGTCTCACGGCCGACTCCACGCAACTCGATGTCGATGAGGATAGGCTGCTATTGGCGAGCCGACCGGCGTTCTCCGAGAAGATGCTCGCGACCATCCTGTGCAAGCAGTTCAAACCACAGATGGCCACCGCCAGGGCGGGGGTGTTTGAGGCCCTCCCCCGGGACGAATCGCGTGAGGGAGAGATCATCACCGTGGCGCCTCAGATGTCGGTGGACGAGATTGCTACCGACGTGCTGGAGTTTCTCGAGGCGGCCGACAGGGTCAATCTTGAGGAGGCGGAAATCATTGTAGCGGGAGGCCGAGGCCTCGGCGGACCGGCCGGATTTGCCGTGTTGGAGGAACTCGCCCACGAGCTTGGAGGTGTCGTAGGGGCCTCGCGGGCCGTCGTCGACGTGGGCTGGATAGGACACGAGCACCAAGTCGGTCAGACGGGAGCTACCGTACGTCCCAAGCTATACTTCGCCATCGGCATCTCTGGCGCCGTCCAACACGTCGTGGGCATGCAAAATTCCGGATGCATCGTTGCCATCAATAAGGATCCGGAGGCCCCCATCATGAAGATTTCTGATTACGCCATCGTTGGCGACTTATTTCAGATAGTTCCGGCGATTACGAAGGCCGTTCGGGAACGCAAGGCGGCCGGGTGGGCACCCAGCCCGTTTTCGGCCACGAGGCAGGAACAACCCGTCCCCGCGGGCCAGTAGCTCCTTGGGCTAGATAGCGCCTCAGGCGAGATCGCTCTCGGGCGCCACCGGTCTTCAGGCGAGAGCGCGTCGGGCAGCGCGATGAACAAGGCTTGACCGGGTTTCTGGTAAAACGCGAGTCTCTGCGAGCAAGTCGTCATACGCATAGTGAACGAAGAACGGAGGAACCACTGTGGCAGATGAACGGTTTGACGCCATCGTCGTAGGGGCGGGGCCCGCTGGGACGGCTGCTGCGTACACGATGGCCAAGGCGGGATTGAAGGTCGCCCTCGTGGAACGCGGCGAATTTCCCGGAGCGAAGAACCTCTTTGGAGGAGTGCTGTATCGTCAACAGTTGGAGGAACTCATCCCGGAGTGGTGGAAAGAGGCGCCTCTGGAACGCACAATCGTCGAACAGCGTTTGTGGATGCTCGGCGAAGACAGCGTCGTGACGCTCGGCCATCGCAATGAGAAGTACAAGTCTCCTCCAAACTGCTGGACGGGGCTGCGTGTCAAGTTCGATCCCTGGTTTGCCAGCAAAGCCGAACAGGCGGGTGCCCTTCCCATCTATGAAACGGTGGTTACCGAGCTTTTGATGCAGGGGGATCAAGTTGTCAAAGGCATCCGCACGGATAGGGATGATGGTGAGCTTGAGGCCAACATCACCATTGTGGCCGATGGGGTGAACTCGCTCCTTGGTAAGCAACTCGGGGTGCACCGCGAATGGCGACCGCACGAAGTGTCGCTCGCGGTCAAGGAAGTCATAGGCCTTTCGAAACAGGCGATTCAAGATAGGTTCAATCTCGATGCAAATGAAGGCTGCACCATTGAGATTGTCGGGCAAACGTGCGGAATGGCGGGACTAGGTTTCCTGTACACGAACCAGGACACTCTGTCTCTCGGGGTTGGGGTCATGGTGAACGACCTCAAAAAACACAGGGTCAAACCGTACGAAGTCCTCGACGGGCTGAAGCAGCATCCGATGATTAAGAAACTGATTGAGGGCGGCGAAGTCCGCGAGTACTCGGGTCATTTAATCCCCGAAGGGGGATTCAATTCCATTCCTCCTCTTGCGGGAAATGGCTGGATGATTTGCGGCGATGCGGCGCAGATGGTGAACGCCGTTCACCGTGAGGGAACCAATCTAGCGGTGACTTCGGGACGCCTGGCCGGGGAGGTAGCCATCGCGGCGCACAAGGCCGGAGACTTCTCGCTCCGGACGCTCAGCGCGTACAACGACGCAATTCGAGCGTCCATCATTCACAAGGACCTGAAGAAGTACCGTGGGCTGCACGGTCTCTTGGCCTACGAAAACTCGGAGAAGCTGTTCAATCAGCTGCCTCAAGCCGTGAACGATGCGGTGTACGAGATGCTGCTCGTCGACGGAAAACCGAAGAAGACGAAGCAGAAGCAGGCATTCCGGCAACTCAAGGATGCTTCCGGCGGACACAACATGGACCTTCTTCGCTTGGGAATCAAAGGTTGGAGGGCGATGAATGGATGAGCACAAACATCGAGGAGAGGCTGTTTACCATTCGCTATAAGGCGGATAAAGTATCGCACCTCATCATCAAAGATCAGGAAGTTTGCTTGAATTGTCCCACGAAGGAATGCAACTGGTTTTGCCCATCGGACGTGTATCTGTGGCACGACCTTGAGAAAATGACCTCGGTTGCTTACGAAAACTGCATTGAATGCGGAACGTGCCGCATTGGCTGTCCCACCTACAACATCGAGTGGGTCTACCCCAAAGGCGGTTACGGCGTGACCTACAAATATGGATGACCCCGCCGCATGAACCAGGCAGGGCGCGGCGTTTGGCAACGGCATTATCGACTGATGACAGGGTCGAGTGATGGTGAGACTGGGCCAACGACGGCGTCGGGCGGGTCTCGCTTGGGGGAGCTAGCGCCGCGCTTTGTTCGACTTGAGTGACTGGTATTGGCACACCATTCGGAAGGGCCCATTCGATAACACGATTTGGACTTAGTCAATTCCGAAAAAGGGGGAACGTAACATGGGAATGGGGGATGATAGAGAGCCGTCAACCCAGCGGCCGTTCAAGCTGTACAACTTCCAGCGAAGTCCGAGGCCAACCAAAGTAGAGTTTCCCTCCCTGGACCACTTCTTGGACGAGATCGCTGTTTCAGAAGTCGAGACGGTGCGAATGGACGTCTTCGAAATGGTGCGCGCGAGCGAACTCTCGTTTGTCCACTACGTGACGCTCATGCTCTACGTGACGGCGCAGGAACCAACGACATCTACCATCTACGAATACGCGGAACCCATAGCCACTCTCATCAGCTCAGATGAGGTTGTGGACGACGAGGCTGCAACTCGTGCCGCCGAGGTTCGCATGCGGGAGGTCTCAGAACGGGTGAAGGAGATTGTCCCACGCGTCCGCCACGGACGGTATACCATTCCGCCGGAGGAAGCGGAGTAGTATCGAGATCGTGAGATCCCGCCATTGCCCCGGCCATAAGGGTCAGCCAGCCCGTTATTTCGATCCCGCGTGAAAAACAAAGGTCCCACGGGCCGCTATTTCTCATCGGCCATCAGATTAAGGGTCTGCGAGACCCTTAAGGCCCACGGGTCAGGCATCGGTGCGCCATTGCCCCGGCCATAAGGGTCAGCCAGCCCGTTATTTCGATCCCGCGCGAAAAACAAAGGTCCCACGGGCCGCTATTTCTCATTGGCCATCAGATTAAGGG
>JAJZAV010000039.1 GCA_021799255.1 Bacillota bacterium | reverse complement strand
GTACATCGATTGATTTGCTCCGGAACGCTGGAAGAGCGAATTGACTCGTTGATCCAGTCGAAGCGAGCGGTTTCCGCCGCCGTTGTCGGTGAATCCGAGGGTTGGGTCACGGAATTGGATGACAATGAGTTAAAGCAACTGTTTGCACTCGACACGGATGTGGGTGTAAGGGAAGAGGACTATTAGTGGACTACGAGCGAGCATTTCGAATGGGGATGGGAAACGGTTGAATAAGGATCCGCGCACAAGGCGCAGGGCGAGCATTGGCGAGAGGATGGTAGAGGAAGCGTGGAGCGGCGTGCTGGCTTCCATTGACAGCCGTGCGCAGCGTCGCGGGAAGACTTCGATGAAGCAGGGGGATGTGGGGCCAGTTTCGGTTTCGAATGGGCGCCTTGTCGCGCAGGTGCGTCGTCGGGGTCCCGATAGGAGACCGGGAAAGGTGAGTCTTCCGCTGATTGATGATTGGACGGTTTATAAAAAGAGTGTGGCAACTTGGTTTTGCCAGCGCCCCGATTGGTTGGCCACACTGATGGCGGGCCAATGGGATGAGGAGTTTTTGGAGTTCATCGCGGGAAACGGATTGCAGTTGTTCCCACCGCCGGACTCTATTGACGGGTGGCTGTCGCAAGCAGAGTGTGACTGCGGAGAATGGGAGCAACCGTGCCATCACGTTGCCGCGCTCATTCATCGCATTGTGGATGAAGTGGCCAGATCACCGCTAAACGCGCTTTCGTTCGTCGGGCTTCGTGTGGAAGACATACTCGATGAAGCTCATGCCCTCTCCGTCTCACATGTCCTTCAGAAAAGCAGGACGAGGAACCATGGTGATGCGGAGCTGGATCTGGCCCACAGCGTGTCTCCCGATTTTTCAATGGACGTTTCATCCGGGGATGGTCGCCCAGCGGAGGGCCGTTTAGAGGAGAGTCGCTGGGGAGACGGTCGTCTGGCAGAGGCCAGTCTGCGAGAGGGCCATTTGCCAGAGGGCCATCTTGAGGAAGGGGCTTCGGCCAAAAGCGCTCTTGGGCCCCACAGCTGGTTGGAGGAGCGAACGGTGTTTGCCCCATCGAATCAGCAGGCAGATTTCGAAGAGAAAAACCGCACTACGGATCCGAACGATGGCTGGATTAAGCGGAATTTGCTTTTCCCCGCCTTGGACGAAGGGACACTCTCGGACCTAACGTCGCGCTACTTGTATCGAGATCGGACTTGACCCGAGTCCAGAGGTGTGACAGCCGTTCCCTTGTCGTATTTCCCGGGGTTATTGCCCGAATCGAATGTCACGACTAGGGGAACCGGGTTCCCTTATGACCACCGCGATCGCTCTCCATGGTGCTTTTTGATGTGCGAAAATCCTTGCGAATTGCAGTTTGGCTTTCGAAGGGAGGATCCCACGCAAGGGGGATGACTATGGAGTGAAGAAGTGGGGTACCCCGCCGGGTACCGCGCGAACTCTGCAGCATTATAAGGGAACACGGTTCCTCTATTTTCGGATGGTCGTCCAAATTGGGGATCGCAACTCCCTTATCCTATTTTCCCGGGCTAGTTCGCCGACCGCTGACCACGATTAGAGGTACCCGGTTCCCTTATGCCCTCCACCATACCCCCTCGCTTATCCCTCTCCTCATCACAACGGTCCCTCGTTCCGCTATTTTTGCCCGTCGGAGGCGATAAGAGAACCCCGTTCCCTTATCGCAAGCCCGACCTCTCGCGCCATTGCTGTTGCGATCAACGGGCGGGCATCACACGAGCTTTTGCACCTCAAAACCTGTTATTCGAAGGTCCGTTATGATTGGGGGAGGGTATGGGGAAGCAAGGTGAGTTCGCCACATCTACCAAGTAAAATACCTCGTATCATATATCACCCAAGGAACTTCGCTCATGAATCGCATTGAACCTCTTTACTCACCCGTCATTCGATGGTCTGCGTAGTCTTGGTCTTTGTTATCCAAGTCGTAGTCTTCCAAGAGATCGTAATGTTCGTCGGAGTATTCATGGACGGAATTTGCATCGACCCTCATGTCATCAACATTGGCAAGTGCTTGCCGTGCCAACAGGCCAAGTAGAATCGCCAATAGGGTGATGATGAGTATAAACCCGAGGCTCATAGAGAATCACTCCTTGCCTTACGTAATCTTCAGTATTAGTTAGACGGAGCACTCGGGCAAAATGTTTCAAGGTTTCTGAAGAAAATCTCCCTCTTTTTCGGTGCCTTTCGGTGCCGTCCTATCGCTATCATATTTTGTAATATACTATCTTATGAATCAAGATGGTAGTTATGGTGGGATGCCTCGAGAGGCTATCAGAATATGTTTGTCCTGCAAATCTAAAATACATAAAATACCATAAAACCCATATAATAATACGAACATATGTTTGATTTTTGTTTCGAAGGCGAGTATACTGTGCTCCACAAACAGAACATGTGTTCTTGTTTTATTCATGAGACATCTGGAGGTGTCACACGTGCGCTTCAGCTTCTTTGGTCAGGGAGAGGGAATGCACAGTGACTGTGATCAGCGTTTGTGGGCAAGTGTCCGGGACGGGATTGTCACCGATGCCTCAGTATCCGCGCGTAAACGAGGCGTTGGTCCAGGAATGACCGCTGCTTCGGCAGAAGCACTCGTGCCGGGCATCACACTTTGTGGAAAGGATGTCCTGGCCACCTGTGCCATCACGCGCGTGTGGAATACGATTTGGTCATACACGCCTTGGCTCGAGACGGTGAACGAAGATTCGTGTTGGTTTCAAATTCCTGGTGACGACCCGCCTCTTCGGGAAGCGCGGGAACTGCTGCTGAATATAAGCCAACAGCTAGGAGAAGAGCGCAGGCTGCGTGTTGGCATGGCGGAGAATCCCTTCCTCGCGAGAGCCCTAGTGGCGTGGAGCCGATTGGAGCGCGTTCCGAACGCACTGTATTGGAAGGTGGGGGCCGAGGAGTGGATCATCTCTCCTGGATTGGCTGAAAATAGGACTTCTCCTCGTCGGCGTGTCAGTGGAAGCGTTGAAGCGAAAAAATGGTTCTTGCGTATGCCCATTCGTGCTCTATGGGTGCTTGATCCTGCGGTGAGAGATGCGTTAATCAGGCTTGGCATCGAGAGATTGCAGGATTTGGTCTCCGTTCCGAGCGCTCAGTTGCAACGCCACTTTGGCAAAGAATCTTTACTGTGGGCACGCTTCCTAGAGCAACCTGCAGGCGGGAGACTGAGGGTCAATTATCCGCCGATGGATAGGCGGGAGATGTGGGCGGCCACAGTGGATGAACCCGCCGCGGTGGATGCTTTGCAGAGCATCGTGCAGATGTTGATCCAACCGATTTCAGCGGACCTTGAGAAGAACGGCACGGGAGCTCTGAAAGTGGGATTGCGTTGGGGGACGGACAGCCATCAAGGAGAATATGAGCGAACAGCGAGAAGGCCCTTGGTTTCATCGGATTCCCTGTTTGCCCAATTAGCTCCTGGGTTTGCGGATTGTAAGGGGCGGTCTTTAGAACTCGTGGAAGTATTCGTGGAAGACCTCCGGCCACTCTCAGCTATTCAGACTTCCTTTATCGTACATGAGGGAATGCTGTTACCCACACAGTCTATTGAAAGAGATGAACTACGCAAGGTCATCCATCAGGTAAATCGTAAGTATCCCCATGTTTTGAACTTGGGAATTCGCCCTCGGTTTCGAGAACTACGCTTATCCGTAGCCGAATCGCCTTTGCCTCAGCCTGGTTATTTGCCGAGAGGTCGGTCCAAAGATAGGTAGCCCAAAGCACAGAAAAGATCATGACGGCGGCCATGCTCTGAATTGGGGGGAATGGTGTGACTCGGTTAGTACATCGACCCATCATCATTGAATCGTGGCAACAGGAATGGCCGATGTGTTTTCGAGATGGAGATACGGTGCACCACGTAAAGCAAATCATCGATAGCTGGGCTGAGATGGGAGATTGGTGGAACGGTGAGGGTGAGAGGCACGTGTTGCGCGTAGAAACGCTGGATTTCGGAATCTATGACATAGAACGCGCACAGGAACAGTGGTTCTTGTACCGCATATGGGATTGATTTCGCGTACAAAGATGGGAGCGGAATGTGTTGTTTGTTCATCTCCACTGTCACTCCCCGTTTTCATTTTTGGATGGCGTCGCATCCCTTGAACTCATGGTTGCAAAGGCCGCTATGTATCGGATGCCCGCCCTAGCATTGACAGATCACAATACGATTGCTGGCTTACCGGAGTTTCACCGCTGGGCAAAGCTCTATGGGGTGAAGCCGATTTCGGGGGCGGAATTGACGCTGGGGGATGGCTCTCATCTTACCGTGATCGTCGAGAATGGTGAAGGATATGAGAACCTGTGCCGATTGTTGACGAAGGCGCATGATGGAGAGGGGAAGCGCCGGAATCCGTGGATTGAACCGGAAGATCTCACGGAGCATTCACGGGGGTTGATTGTGCTGTCCGGATGTCGTCAAGGGCTCATCACCCAGTTGCTGTTGAGAAGTCAACCTTCAACAGCCGAGACGGCTGCAAAGGAATATAAAAAGGTGTTCGGCGATGGATTTTACATCGAGATTCAGGCTGACGCCTACCCTAGATCAGCCGCCCTAAACCGGGCCTTGGCAGACCTTGCGGCACGCGTTAACGTCCCGCTGGTTGCCACCGGGAATGTGCATTACCTAAATAGAGCTGACTTTCCGACGCATGACATCCTAACCTGTGTTCGTTTAGGAATTGATATCCACACTCCTCACCCAAGACGACCTTTGAACACCAGCCAATGGATGTTTGATTCCCTAGAGGCACAGACTCGTTTTTCACAGTATCCGGAGGCGATTGCCAACACTCTTCGCATTGCGGAGCGCTGCGAGGTTGTGCTAGAGCTCCATCGTCCGCTGTTTCCCGCATACGCTCTGCCGCGGAAAGAAACGAATGCGAGGGATTTCCTGCGCAGATTGGTGTACGAGGGAGCAGCACAGAGGTACAACAAGTTGGACAAAAGCCTCATGGATAGGCTTGAGCATGAATTGTCCATCATCGAACGATTAGGTTTCGTCGATTACTTTCTCGTGGTTTGGGACATCGTCCACTATGCCCAAAGGCAGGGAATTCGTTACGCGGGCCGCGGGTCGGCCGCCGACTCCGCAGTGGCCTATTGCCTCTATATCACCGATGTGGACGCCGCGGGCCGGGGACTCCTGTTTGAACGCTTCATGAGCCTGGAGCGCGGGGAGAAACCGGACATCGATATCGACTTTGACGCCCGTCGCCGGGACGAAGTGATGGCCTATATTTACCGAAAGTATGGAACTGAGCACGTGGCTCGAATCGCGACATACCAAACATTTCGGGGGAAATCGGCCATCCGTGAGATTGGTGGGGCGCTGTCGCTACCCGACGCCCTCTTGGATACGTTGGCGAAACGCGTGCCGTGGTCAGCACACGCCGATGGTCTCGACGACCTGTTCACAAGGGTGCCCGAATTGAAGAGCTTTACGAGGTACCGAGAGTCGCTCACATGGCTGTCAAAACTGTCCGCAGAGATTGCCGGATTTCCTCGCCATTTTGGCATGCACCTGGGGGGCGTGGTCATCAGCAGCCGACCGCTCTTGGAAACCACCTCGCTTCAGCCGTCCGCCAAAGGGGAATGGATGACTCCATTCGACAAAGACGCAGTTGAAGAGGTAGGACTCGTCAAGCTGGATCTTTTGTCCCTGCGTACCATGACGGCCATCGACGGAGCCATCCATCTTCGAGAGAGGCGAGGGGAGACCATTGATTACAATCGCATCCCCTTGGATGACCGAGAAACGTTTGAGATGCTCGGCACCGGTGAGACGATTGGCGTATTTCAACTCGAGAGTCCGGCGCAGCGCGCTCTGCAGGCTCGTCTGCACGCAACCGGGCTCGAGGACATCGTCGCGAGCGTTGCCTTGATTCGTCCCGGTCCCATCAAGGGCAATATGGTGGATCCATTCCTGGAACGCCGCCTTGGCCTTACTCCCATCACGTATCTTCATCCCAAACTAGAACCCATCATCGGGAAGACATATGGCGTCGTCCTGTTTCAGGAGCAGGTCATTGAGATTGCGACGGTCATCGCCAATTTTTCGCCGGGCGAGGCGGATCAGCTTCGCCGCGTGATGAGTCATGCCAGATCCGCAGAGGACATGCAGAAAATCGGCCGCACTTTCATGGAAAAGGCGGCGCAAGCGGGCGTATCGCCCGAAGTGGCGGGAACCATTTTCTCGTACATCCAAGGATACGCAAGCTACGGTTTTTGCGAGGCTCATGCAGCGGCGTTTGCCGCCACCGCGTACAAGACGGCTTACTTGGTAAGACACTACCCGGCCGAGTTTTACGCATCCATCTTGAACCAGTACCCCATGGGATACTACCCGGTGCATGTCATCTGCGCCGAGTGCCGCAGGCGGGGGATTTCCATCCTCGGTCTGGACATCAACCGGAGCGAATGGGAGACCATCGTAGAGGAGGATGGGATTCGATTGGGCTTTCATCTGCTGAAGGGGATGGAAGAATCGCTCGGTGAAGCGCTCGTGCTGGATAGACAGAGCGGCGGAATGTTCAAGAGCGTTCTGGATTGTTTGATGAGGGTGAGGACGATGGATAGGCTCACCGCCGAGAGGCTCATTCGTGTTGGAGCCTTTGATTCGCTTTCCCTGGGCAGCCGTCGCTATCTTCTCTGGCACCTCCCGAATTGGTTCTCCGCACGCAATCTCGATGTTTCCATGCCGCTTTTTGAGGCTGCTGGGTTGAAGGATGAAGCAACGTCCTCCATGATGGACCAGGAGGATCTCCAGGCATTCGTGGTCCCTGATAATCAGGCCGGGCTCTTAGCCGATGAATACGAGCTTCTTGGAGTTGGAGTTTCTGGACATTGGATGGATTTGTTCCGCCCTATGGTGAACCATGAGGGATACATTTGTGCGTCCAACCTTGCTTCGTATCCGGATGGATCCGTAGTGGTGGTAGCGGGAATGCTGATTCGGCCGCACAGGCCGCCGACGAAAAGCGGAAAAACGGTCGTTTTCTTTACATTGGAAGACGAAACGGGTTTTGTGGACGCAACCATGTTTGAGTCCGTATACCACGAGAGCGGCGCCATTTTATTCACGCCGTTTGGACGTCTGATTGGGGTAGAGGGAGTCGTTCAGCGTCGTGGTGGGGACAAACCTCAGGTCGTGGTGAATAGGGTATGGCCGTTGGCAAAACATTGACATCGGCAATCATGAAGAACCGCCCGCGAAACTTGCGATATTTGCACGTCTGTTACAATGGTTAGGCGGGCCTTTTGCACGCACTGTTGGTTGCGCGAACGTCCGAATTTACCGCCCGCCATACTGTCGCATCGCCTTAGAAGGTGGCAGGCGACAGGCGGCAGGCCAAGTCAAGGGGATTGTTCACAAGGCTCGGCTCGTATACAATCTTTGCTCTCAAGGGGGAGTCTCGGATGAAGTATCGGAAGTTGGGCAAAAATGGACCGGAGATCTCCGCTATCGGGTTTGGCTCCTGGGCCATCGGAGGTTCAGGTTGGCAGTTCGCCTGGGGCGAGCAGGACGACGCAGATTCCATTCGTTCCGTGCATAAAGCCCTGGATCTCGGCATTAATTTCTTTGACACCGCCGCCGCTTATGGGTTAGGGCATTCGGAGGAAATCTTGGGGAAAGCCCTCTCGCATCGCCGCACGGAGGTGGTTCTTGCCACCAAATGTGGTCTGATTTGGGATGACCGTGGCATGGTGACCAAAAACGGGCACTACGATTCAATTCTGCGCGAAGCTGAGGCATCTTTGCGCCGGCTCAATACCGATTACATAGACCTTTATCAGATGCATTGGCCGGATACCGACGCGGGTGCACCGCTGGAAGAAACTATGCGAGCCATGGACAAGCTCGTGAAGGACGGGTTGATCCGCTACGTGGGCGTCAGCAATTACAACGTCGCGCAAATGAAAGAGTCCATGAAGGTAAGGCCCATTGATTCGCTGCAACCGCCGTATTCCTTATTTGATCGCGAAGTGGAAACCGAGATTCTACCCTTCTGCGAACAACACGAAATTGGTGTCGTTGCCTACAGTCCTCTCGCTTCTGGGTTGCTTTCGGGGACTTACGATGCGTCTCGGACGTTTCCAAACGACGATTGGCGCAGTCAGTCTCCCTTGCACACCGGTCAAGGCTTGATTGACAGCTTGAAAAAGGTTGAGGCACTTCGTGCGATAGCGAATGAGATGGGAGCCACGGTCCCTGAACTTGCCGCAGCCTACGTCTTGGCCAACTCGGCCGTCACTAGCGCCATCATCGGAGTGCGCAAGGATTCCCACATTACGACGATTGTCGGCGCTGCAGATATCCATCTGGATAGCGAAACATTGGGCAAGATTCGCGCCATTTTCTCCTGACTTTACGCACGAGAATCGAACGCCAAAATTGAGCACAGATTCTCGGGTGTCAAGGCTGGATGGACGTTGAGAGGGAAGACCCATAAAACATTGTAAATATATACTATAGAAAACAGGATTATGAAATCCAAAACGCGAACCCTTTCCCTCGTTTCTAAAAGCATAGAAACGGGGGAAGGCAGAGCGTGATCATCAAACGGTTTACGGCCAAAGATATCAGGAAAGCGACCATGGTTTTGTGTCTCACCGTCGCGACAACTGCTGTTTCGGGCTGTGCCATCCTGTCGAAGCCGCAGGCATCCCCACGGGTACCTGCGCCCGTGACGGAAGATGGCATGACGCTTGATTGGGGAAGTGAAGTGAAGACCGAGGCCCTGTCTCTGATTCGCAGCAGCCATCGGTATTGCTATTTAGACATCTACGAACTCTCGGACCGAGACGTTCTGGATGCATTAGCCGCCGCCAAGCGGCGTAGGGTGGACGTTCGAGTGGTCTTGGACGCGACGGAGTCACACTCGCAAAGCGTCGGTGTGCCGACGCTGGAAAAGGACGGCGTCCCGACTCTCAGCCTGCACATTGCGCAAGGAATCTCACATCTGAAGATGTTGGTCGCCGACGGGCGGGTACTCATTGGCGGTATGAACTTTGGTTCCGGCAGTTGGCTCAATAACGACGCATCCGTGTATTTGACTCGGGCCAATCCTTCATTCGTATCGTTATTCCGCTGGGATTGGACCCGAGCTGACGGAATTCCTAGCGCTCCTCCAGCCTACGAACCTCCGTTGCTCGACGACAGATGGAACGAAGAGAAGGTTGTCCAGTCCATTCAGTCCGCTTCGAGGAGTATCTCGATGGAGGCCTTCGACTTGTCGGACGACGCCGTCGTGAACGCCCTCGACGGGGCGGTCAGGCGAGGAGTGGTGGTGAAACTCCTGTTGGATCCAGGACAGACCTACAGTCGCGAACCCGCAAGAGAGCTTGCGGATGATGGAGCTACGGTGCGCTACTACACTCCCTACCAGGGAGAGTGGATGCACGCAAAGATTCTAGACATTGACGGCGGTCGCATTTTTATCATCGGCAGCGCGAACTTCAGTCATCAGGCTTACACGTATAACCATGAAGCCGACATTCTCCTGCGCAATGTTCCTCGTTTCGACGCGGCGCTTCAAGATAATCTCGTCGTTCAAATGTCGCGGGGCACCACGAGTCCGGGGCCGTCTAGTTACTCAAATTACTAATCACGAACCCTGCGCTGCGGCTTTTTAAATCTACCATCGGGATAGGCTTACCGCGTTGGCTACATCCCTAAAATGTTGTACGATGAGCGCATGTTAATACGAGAAAAAGGCGATATCGATCTTTGGATCACAAGGCACGCGTTGAAATGGTGGGGCCGAAGTCTCACCCTAGACGCCATCGTTTCGGCCGTCTCCGAATGGACGCCGATTATCATGGTTGGACTCATAGCCGTAGAGGCGTTTGGGGTGGGCCTCCCCGCCTCTCCAAAGCCGTTTGGGCGGCCGGGCATGATGGCCGTCATGGCAGTCGTTACGGCGGTTCTTGCGAGGATTATTAACGAGCCCATGGGTGTCATGCTGCATCGGCCACGACCTTTTGAATCCGTGGGCTTCATCCCCTTGGTGGGGCACGATGCCGGCGATTCCTTTCCCAGCAACCACGCGACGGGGGCATTTGCGCTGGCCATCGCGATGACAGGAGTTCCCGGATACGGTCATCTGCTGCTGGTGCTTGGTACGATGCTCGCACTGTCCCGAGTCTATGTAGGCCTGCACTATTTGACGGACGTCGTCGCAGGAGCAATTCACGGAACCGTCGTGGCGTGGATAGTTCGCCTGCTCTTTCAATCTCTGCATATCCTTTCCCACTCTGGAGCATGGTAGAGTGGAAGGAGGAAGCATGGGATGCGTAATGTTTTCGACAGGTTGGCGGTCTTTGAAGAAACAAAGAGAGGGGCACAATCCCGAGCGGGCAGGATGCTTATGACCGTTGCGTTTGTGTCGTGCGTTGCGTTGAACGGTGGCCTTGAGGTTCAGGCGAATACGGGCACCGTCGAGATTCGAGACAGGAGTGTCACTCCCATGCACCTCTTTGCGGTAAAGGGGGAACCAGTTCACCTAACCATCATGAACGAAGGAAAACAAGTGCACAATTTCGTCATTCCCGACTTCTACATCTTTACTCAGAACATGCAGCCGGGGGAAACGGTTCAAGTGGGCTTCACGCCCGATAAAACGGGGACATATCCGTTCTACTCTGACACGGGCGGCAAACCCGAACCGGGCATTTCAGGAACCCTTCGTGTCCGCGACGTTTCCGGTAATCCATGATTTCGGCTCGACAGGGGATTCAACGTGTTCTACTCTTTTCTTGTACTCAACGATGAATTATGAATTTCCGGTTTAACTCAGAAGGTGTCCGATTCATATACAATGTGAAAGGGTGGGCTGAATGCAGGTAACGACGACATGGAAGGGAAAGAGACACTTCGAATCCGTTGGGGATTCCGGGATTACGGTAAATATCGACGCCCGCCGGGAAGATGGTGGAGAGGGGCAAGGGAATCGACCCATGGAATTGGTTCTCATGGGCCTGACGGGTTGCACCGGGATTGACGTGGCGATGATTCTAGAACGCATGCGCGTGCCCGTGGAATCCCTTCACATTGAGGCGAAGGGCGAACGCAGGGACGAGCATCCGAAGGCCTTCACTGAGATTCACCTGACGTATCACATCACGGGGAATGCCCCGGTTGATAAGGTGTGGAGAGCCATATCGCTGAGTCAAGACAAGTACTGTTCCGCGTCCGCTTCGTTATCGGCAGAGATCATCCCTCATTTGGTGCTGAACGGGGAAACAATGCCGCCAGGAACGACTGCGGCATCATCGACCAATGACGAATCAACTACGCTCTAGCTTTCTGGTTCCTGGGAATCCGGTCGGGTAGCGACCGGATTCGGAACGCAGGGAAGTTTAACCTGGTGGCCACTGCAGTTGCCTTCCGCCAAGCAGGTGATAATGTAGGTGAGGAACCGTCTGCTGGCCGTGATGCCCGACGTTGGAGACAATCCGATATCCCGATGATGAGATGTCCAAATCATTGGCCACTTTCTGGGCGGCCAGGATGAGGTCTCCCATCAGCTCTTTGTCTTCAGGTGTCACATCTTGAATCGACGCAATATGCTTCTTGGGTATCAGCAACACGTGAACCGGTGCCTGAGGGCGAATGTCGCGAAACGCTACGAGGTTGTCCGTTTCCAACACCTTGTCCGAAGGCAGTTCGCCTCGCACGACTTTACAAAAAATACAGTCTTCCAGAGCAATCATCTCCTATTGGCAGACATTCAGACTTTGCTGCGCTCATTATCATACTGTGCATAGAAGGAGAGGAAAAGTCAAAGTGAGCGTCGTGGCGTATTGGAACGGATCGTTTGTGGAACCTGAGGAAGGCCGCCTGCCTATCGACGAACGGGGTCATCAATTTGGCGACGGTGTGTACGAAGTGGTAAGGGTCTACGGAGGGAAGCCGTTTCTCCTAGACATGCATTTGAACCGGCTAGACGACAGCCTCCGCCTGATAGGAATCGAAAACCCTCATACGCACGATGAGTGGACGCGGTTAATCTACGACGCCATTCGTGAGAGTCGCGAGTCAGAAGCACTCGTGTATTGGCAGGTGACTCGCGGCATTGCACCTCGCGCCCATCTGTTTCCAAGCGTTGCCCCTTCCGTCAGCCTCACCGTCCGGCCGTTCTCGCCGAACGAATCCACCAGTATGACTCTGTTGGCGCTTCCTGATGAGCGGTGGGCGAATGTTTTTGTCAAATCGTTGAACCTATTGCCTAACGTTTTGGCCAAGGAAGCGGCGAAGAGAGCGGGAGCGAACGAAGCCCTTCTCGTCCGGGACGGGAGAGTGACGGAGGGGTCTAGCAGCAACGCATGGTTCGTCCGTGGCGCGCAGATCATCACCGCGCCTGCGAATCGGTTTATTCTTAACGGCATTTCACGCAGGTTCACGCTTGAACTGACCCAAAAACTCGGCTTGTCCGTCACCGAGCGCGCCCTGTCATGGGACGAGATCTCCACCGTAGACGAAGTGTTCATGACAGGAACGACGATTGAGATCATACCGGTCAGCGAGATCATGATGAGCACCAACACACAAAAAGCGCTCTATCATTTGCCCGATTTTCCGACGGGAGATCTCATGGATGTCGGGGACAACATGAAGACTGTATGGACCGCGCGGACGTCCAACCGGATCGCGCGCGAACTGCATAAAGCCTTCCTGGATGAGGTGGAACGGTTCCGCCATCAAGCCAAATCCGTTGTGGGTCGATAAAGGTAGAATGGCCCCTCACAGGAGGGGCATCGATGCGTCGAGCCAGTGAACTTACAACTGCGCGTGTAGGGGTACGGGGAACCAATTGGCCAACTCGTACACTGGGATGTCGTGCTTAACGCCGAAGTCCTCGGCGACACCCAAGTTGTTGTAGAAGACATCAATGTGGTTTCCCACAATCGCTCCTCCGGTGTCTTCCGCAATGCGTATACCGACACCTGGAATGAATAGCTTCGTTCCATAGGGGATCACATTCGGATCCACCGCCACCGTGATCCCTTGAATGGCATGCGCCCCCGTTGAGGTGATGTCGTAACCCGGTTGGCCAGGAACCTTGCCCGTCGACTGGTAACCTGCCGTATAGGCGGTGAGCGTACAGTACAGCACTCCCCTTATCGGAGTCGCTACGCTCGGGGCCGTTGGGGTCTTGGCCACTGCCACGGAAGCTGAATGGTTGGAGGTTGTGGGCGGTGTGTTAGGCTGACTCGGCAGACTCAAGGTCTTCGTGTAATACACGAGGGTCTGCCCGATGCGCAGGGTATCCGGATTCGTCACGTGGTTCTCGTTCATCAGGGATTGAACGTTTACACCCCATTTTTGTGAGAGATTCCACAGAGTATCACCCGGTGCGACAACGTAAGTGTGTTTGATGGGAGCGTGGGCGATGGGGGTTGCCACGGCTCTCATGGGAAACAGGAACGATGACGACACCAGGATGATTATGCTGAAGCCGAACCACAAGATGTGCTTCCACGAGGATTGGATGACATGAGGCAAATATTCCTTGGACATCTGCAAAACACTCCTTGTCTTCCTACTGGTTTTGTGTTGCTAGCAGGATGGACAAGGAGCGTTGGTTTTAAACCGTTGGATTGTGCGCAAAGCCCGGTTTTGCTAGGAACATCACCATCTAATAAACTCTACGAGACTCACGCCTCATAGAGTTCCTCCGGACCTCGTTCCCGGGAAAGTATGGCGTCTATCTCGCTTCGATACTTTCCGCCCGGCGTCTCGAGGATTTGCGGGATGCCACGGAGCGACGGATGAAACACGATCCGTTTGATGGCTTCGAGGCCGAGGGAGCCTTCGCCAATGTTCGCGTGCCTGTCTTTGCAGGAACCCATGGGATTCTTCGAATCGTTGATGTGAGCGACCTTCAACCGTTGAAGACCAATGACTTCATCGAATGTTCGCAAGAAGCCGTCGAAATCGTTTACCACATCGTATCCGAAGCTGTAGTTATGGCACGTGTCGATACACACTCCGAGCTTGTCCTGGTGATGGACGAGGGAGATGATCTCTGCAATTTCTTCCAGAGAATTCCCGACCTTGCTTCCGTCCCCGGCCATCGTCTCAAGGCAAAGGAACAGATCTTCATTTCCTGTCAGGACGGAGTTGAGCCCTTCGGCGATGCGACGGATGGCGTAATCTTTCCCTTCGCCAACGTGGCTGCCCGGGTGCATCACGATGTAGCGAAATCCCAAATAGTGAACGCGCTCAATCTCTTGTGTAAGCACAGAAACCCCGTACTCCCACGTGCCTTCCTTTGGACTCGCGAGGTTGACCAAATATGATAGGTGGACGACGGGATCCACAATGCCCGCTTCCTTCATCATTTGGAGCGCTTCATCGCGATTGAATTGCTCGATGGGGCGCGCTTTGCCGCCCCGATTGCTGCGCGTGTAGATCATGTAGGTATTCGCGTCGTAACGGATGGTTTCTTCCACAGCGGCCAGGAGACCCGTTTTGGCCACCGACACGTTAGCCCCTAAGAGAACCTTGTCCTTCATTTCGTCCTTCTGCACCGCAACTGACACTAGAACAGACCTCCCGATGTTTGCGAATGAGCCCGTTTCCTTCAACGCCTGAGATTAGCCTACCACATTCCGTCCCAGCCTTGCGCGAAGCGAGGAATGATGTGGCACCCTTAGGACAAACTACGCGATACGGAGGGAAGCCGATGATGCGTCAGACGGATAGGACGAGGATGGGGCTAGCACTCGCGGGACTGTTGTTTTGCTTGACTTCTGCAGCATCCACGATGACTCATCGCAATACTTCACGGCAAGGCAGCGCGCAATCGTCGATGGAGAACCATTCGCATCCGCCGATTCGTGGCGCATCCGCCAAGCAAGTTCCACTCAGCCAAAATCCAATTCCAATTTGGCGTGAGCGCCTCAAGGGCGATTCCACCATGCGCTTGTTGACCTTGTGGCCGGCGTCAAAGGTTTTGGAGATAAATAGGGACGTGGCTCCGAACCGCTGGCAGAGTCTTGTGAGTCATCTCACGTCTGCCACATCAGCGCGCGTGAACAATTCGCCCACACAATACGTCGCGATGTTTTATCGACGGGACGGTTCTCTAGACTGGTTGCTCGACGTCAAGCCGGATGGAACCTTATACGATCCGCTTCACCACCGATACCTTCATGCCAAAGGATGGTGGGCTCCGAATCAAGCATTTGCGTCAGGAGGACCGCGTTGATGGGCAGAGTGGCTTCACTTCATACGAACGCAAAATGGCTTCTGGTCATTAGTACCATCTTCAATCTTTCCATCGCACTATCAAATACCTTTGTCAATGTATACCTATGGAAAGTAGACAAAACGTACGGATCCATTGCCTTATACAACTTGCTCCTCTATATCATCCTTCCTCTCACATTCCTGGTGTCCGGTTTCTTCGCAGGCAAGATTGGCGCTGTCTGGACTCTTCGGATTGGAATCCTCTGGCACGTTGCGTTCTACGCGCTCACCCTCATTGGCGGAGAAGCCGTCGCCAAGATGCCGTACATCCTAGGCATCGTGATGGGGTGTGCCGCCGGCATGTATTGGTTTTCGTTTAATGCGCTGTCACTTCGCTTCACCAACGACGGGAAACGAGATGGATTCTTCGGCTTGAACGGTGTCACGGGCGCGGTGGCTGGAATGTTGGCACCTCCTACGGCGGGTTTCCTCATCTCGAGGGAAGATCGATTGGTGGGGCCAATCACGGGATACCACCTCGTATTCGCCCTGTCGCTTGGACTGTTTGTGTTAGCCACGTTTGTTACCACGAAGATTCGGGTTCACGCGCACGAGCCTCGCCTGCGGATGTCCATCGCGTTTTCTTCGCTGCGCCATCGCTGGTGGCGCCTCTTAATGGTGGGGTGCACGGCGTACGGAATTCGCGAGGGAGTTTTCATGTTTCTCATCGGACTCCTCATCTACGTGTCGACGCAGAGCGAGATGAGACTCGGCGAATTCGCTCTCATGCAAAGCGCGCTCTCCTTCGTGTCATTCTACGTGGTGGGGCGCATCGTAAGACCGAGGAATCGATTGAAAGTGCTGAAAATTGGAGCGTTGTGCATGGCAGGGGCCGCGCTCTTCTTCTTGCTGCCCATCCGACCCATGACCATCGTCCTATATGGTTGCGTTTTAGCGCTTGTTCTTCCGCTGTTTTTGGTGTCCTTGCAGGGATTTGTGTTCGATGGGATCAGCGCTTTGTCGCGAGCCTCCGCTGAAGAAGAGGCCGAGGTGGGAACACCAAGTGCGAATAACGAACAAATCATCTTACGCGAGATTTTCGAGAATGTGGGAAGGGTCATTGGAATTCTGGGTTTTCTCATCCTGGTAAAAACCAGGCCAGGAGCTGGCTTCGTTCCAACAATGGCCGTTGGACTTGGCTTCACTCAGTTGCTGACGTGGTTCTTTTTGCAAAAGAGCGGAATCGAGGCTGTGTGCACAGGAAGCGAAGACAGGGACGCACGGAGCAAGGTTGTTCCTTCCGGTCGGCCGGTCTGGTCCATGCAAAACGAGGAGGCCAGTCGGCCTCCTCGCGGTTTACGATCTACATCCAGGCGATCCCCACGGTAAAACGACCGCCTGTCTAGCAAAGAAGTTATCGCAGGTTACCATAACTCTCTCAAAAGGAACCCCAATCAACCGTGGTGCGTGGTAACACGCATCACGGTCTCGTCGATTACTTCTGGAAGAAAGCTCGGTTCTTCTCGATGAAAGACTTTTCCTCGTCTGGAACAAAGTCCTCTTGGAAAATAGCGGCTACCGGACATACTGGCTCGCATGCGCCGCAATCGATGCAGGTGTCGGGATCGATGTAGTATTGATCCTCGCCCTCATGAATTGCGTCCACCGGACAGGTGTCCACGCAATCCGCAGCTTTTTCGTCGATACAGGGCGACGTGATGACAAAGGCCACGCGGAACTCCTCCTTAAACCATTTTCACGCTGTGTCACTCAAACGGTGCCTAGCACCATCATCATAGATCATGGATAGGCTCATTTCAACAACGAAGATTATCAGCGCTGGTTGGAGGAAGGAGTCCTTCTTCAGGTCAACGCCATGGCGGCATACCCACCTCTTTCCCTCCATATGTATGGAACCAATACTGAGAGAGAAGGGATTTCATGTTTCAATGCCCTCTTTGTGGTGAGCTGCTGGAAGCCCTTACAAATGTACACTGTCTCACGAAGCACAACCTAACGCGTACGGACCTCGTGGCTTGCCACGGAGCCCCCAAATATGTGACCCCGCAAATGAGCCGCGACATTCAGCGCTGGATCCGCGAATCGCAGGTCATTACCCGAATGGACTTCGAGGTCTCCCAAGGATCGGTTCGAAACCAATATCGACGCACCTAAGTAATCGACGCACCTCAGTGTCGGTGCAATCGAGCGGTTGACTCGAGCAACGGACAACCACCGGAGAGGAAGCCCAATCCTTCCTCATTCGGGCGATACGCCTTACCCCTCGTCCATTTCCATCGTGTTGATTCGATGTTTATGATTGGATATTCTGAGTGAGACTACGGTGAGAAGCGAGGTGCTGTGAGTGCAGTTTCAGTCGTTTGAACGAGATGGATCTTACGTGCACGTAAGCAACACTGAACAGTTTAAAACTCGTCACATCAGCCTTAAACTCTCTTATCCAATGAGTCGAGAATCTGTTACCCACACGGCAATGTTGCCTTACCTTTGGATGGAAGGCACGCAAACGTACCCGAGCGCCGAGTCCCTTTTGCGATATACGGATGAGTTATACGGAACGACCCTGCGAACGTGGGTCGGAAAGCGGGGGGATAGGCATGTTTTAGAAATTTACGCGGCCGTTCCCGATGAGTCCGGCCTCGACAAGGCGGCTCAAGGACTGTTTTCAAGAGCATCATCGTTGGTGTTTGAGGTTGCGAGTCGCCCGTCGACCGACGGCGGCCTGTTTCCGAAACGCCATGTCGAGCGCGAGCGAACGCTACACCAACACCGTATTGAGAGCCTGTTTGATGACAAGATTGCCTACGCAGCGGACAGGTGCCTTTCGGAAGCCTGCGCCGATGACACGGCCGGGCTGCCGCGACTCGGGTTTGTCGAAGACCTTGAGGGAATCTCTCCCCATTCCCTCTGGTCTCAGCACGAGATGGTGTTGCAGGCCGCCGATATTCATCTGTACGTAGTGGGCAACGTAGGCGACGAGAATAGGGCCGCACAGAGTCTGCTGGAAGTCCTCTCAGAGCGCTTCCCAAAGCGTCGTGCCAGTCGTGGGGATTCGTCTGTTAATCCGATTCCGGTGACCCGCACAAAAGACACCAAATACATTACGGAACAGCTCGACGTCACGCAGGCCAAGCTCGACCTGGCGTATAAAACCGGCCTGTCCGTGGCGAGTGACGACTATCCGGCCATGCTAATGATGAATGGGATCTTGGGCGGGACCATGCAATCCAAACTGTTTCAAAACGTCCGGGAAAAGTCGAGCCTTGCCTATTACTGTTCCAGCCGTTTCGACAGCTTGACGGGTGTCATCCTCGTTCAAATGGGAATTGAAATGGCGAATCATGAACGGGCGCAGAACATCGTATTCGAGCAAGTGCAGGATGTACGCAACGGGGTGATCTCGGACGACGAAATGGAGTTCACGGCTTCGGCGATTCGGAATCAATACACGCAGTTGTCCGATTCCCCCATGTCCGTCGCCGACGTACACTTCAACGGCATGCTTGCCGGTCGGCGCGATTCGGTGGACGAGTTGCTAGACAAAGTGACTAGAGTAAGCAGGGAGGATGTCGTGAGGGTCGCGCAAAACCTCCAACTCGATACGGTCTATTTGCTGTCAAGCAAGGAGGTGGGAGACCATGAATAAGACGACGTACTCACGCGTTCGGGAAACGTTGTACGAGGAGACCTTGGATAACGGCCTCAAAGTTTATCTGTTTCCGAAACCTGGATTTGCGCAGGTTCAGGCGATGTTTACCACGGACTACGGGTCGGTGGACAGCCACTTTCGCCTTTCTGGTGAAGCGGACGTGACGCACGTACCGGACGGGATTGCCCACTTCTTGGAGCATAAGATGTTTGAGTCCAAAGATGAGCCGGTCTTCACGCAATTTGCCCGCTACGGGGCTTCTATGAACGCCTTCACGTCGTTCAACCAGACGAGCTACCATTTCTCGGCAACCGATCACATTGACGAAAACATGCGAGTTCTTCTGGACTTCGTGCAAGATCCCTACTTTACCGACGAAAACGTCGAAAAGGAAAAGGGGATCATCGAGCAAGAAATCCGAATGGGGGAGGATAACCCCGATGTGACTGCGTACTACGGACTGCTGGAGGCGATGTATCAGAAGTTTCCTCTGAGAATCAAAGTCATTGGGTCCGTCGAAAGCATCCGGCAGATTGACAAAGAGACGTTGTATCGGTGTTACAACACCTTCTACCATCCCTCCAACATGATGTTGTGCGTCGCCGGTGGATTTGAA
>JAJZAV010000317.1 GCA_021799255.1 Bacillota bacterium | reverse complement strand
GCACCTCGCGCAGCGTCAGATTGTCGGACATGTAGAAGGCCTCCCCTGAAACCAATCTACGGGTTGTCCACAGTGTACCACACGCCGCGCGCAATGTGTCCATCTCTAGCCGTCCGAGCACTCTACTTGTCACAACCCGCCCTAGTGTGCCTTCTTCCTGCCGGGCTTTCCTTTTCCCCTCGCGGTCGATCCGCTCTTCCCCCCAGCCTTCCCAACCGGCTTCCCGCGGGTCTTGCGCCGCGGCATGCCGCCTGTTATGGTAGCCGGTTCCATGTCGCCGATTTGGCCAAGGAAGTCACCCTGACCCTCTGTGGGCTTCCCGCGGCGCCCCCGTGCGGAAACACCGCGCCTTCCGCCGCGAGCTGCCGTACCCACTTCACTCGTCTGAGCGCCTGGCCTGCTTCGTCGGCCATGCGGTCCGCCTTGGCCTACGGCATCCTTCGTGCCGCTGCGGGATCTGCCGGCCCCGGAACTGCGCCTGCCGTCGCCACGGCCAAAGCCCTCGTCGGCCAGAGTAAGCGATGACCTGGATCCGCGCGGCGACCTCACGGATGCCCGCTCCGCGCGCCTCTCCTCTTGGCGTCGCCTATCCTTCGGCGACAGATCCTCGTCGTACACGACGGTGCCGGGGCCGCCGCGCTCTGCGTAGACCATGGTTCCTTCACGGTGATGGGTAACGAGTTCGAAGTCGATGGTAAGATCCGCTTTGCTGGCACCGGCGACGCGGACGCGGACCGGATCGCCGAGACGGAACACGCGCCGGGTTCGCTCTCCCACAAGGGCCATGTGACGCTCGTTGAAGACGTAGTAGTCGTCGGCAAGATAGCTGATGTGCAGCAGGCCCTCGACGCCGCTCTTGAGGTGAATGAACAGGCCAAACTGAGTGACTCCGCCGATGAGTCCGTCGAATTCCTCGCCGAGGTGCGCTTGCATGTACTCCACCATCTTGAGTTGATCCACTTCGCGCTCGGCGTCCTGGGCAATTCGCTCGCGTCGGCTGGACTGCAGGGAGGCATCGGCGACAAATTCCTGCAACGACTCCTCACGTTGGCCCGCGGGCGGAGCGGCGAGGTACTCGCGCATGAGACGATGGATCACGAGGTCCGGGTAGCGCCTTATAGGCGATGTGAAATGGGTGTAGTATTCGGCCGCCAGGCCGAAGTGCCCGGTGCACTCGGGGGCATAGCGAGCCTGCTTCATGGATCGGAGCATCAGCGTCGAAATGACCCGTTCCTCACGGGTGCCCTCGGCCTTTTTGAGGATGTCCTGCAGGCTCCTCGGGTGGATGTTGTTCCCGAGGCCCTTCACGTGATAGCCAAAATTGTGCACGAACTCGTTGAACTCCATCATCCTGTCGACGGAGGGTTCCTCGTGGATCCGGTACACAAACGGCGCTCCTAGCCAGTAGAAGTGCTCGGCGACGGTCTCGTTGGCGGCAAGCATGAACTCTTCGATGATCCGCTCGGCGATGCTGCGCTGACGCGGGACAATGTCCATGGGGCGGCCGACCTCGTCCACCATCACCTTGATCTCGTCGAAATCGAAGTCGATGGCGCCGCGTCGCATGCGCTTGTCGCGAAGGAGGAGAGCCAGTTCCTCCATGAGCTGAAAGTGTGGGACGAGGGGAGCGTAACGAGCCTTCGTTTTCTCGTCGTTCTCGGAGAGGATCCTGCGGACGTTCGCGTAGGTCATGCGCTCGGTGGTTCTGATTATGCTCGGATAGATGGCGTGGCGCACCACGTTGCCTTCGTTGTTAATTTCCATCTCGCAGGTCATAGTGAGCCTATCGACGTGTGGGTTGAGCGAGCAGACGTTGTTGGAAAGGCGCTGCGGGAGCATCGGAATGACCCTATCCACGAGGTACACGCTGGTCCCGCGCTCATACGCTTCACCATCCAGCACTCCGCCGTGTTTCACGTAGTAGCCCACGTCGGCGATGTGTACCCCCAGCAGAAAGTTCCCGTTTTCGAGGCGTTTCACGTGAACCGCATCGTCTAGATCCTTCGCGTCTTCGCCGTCGATGGTGACGATGATCTCGTCGCGCAGATCCGTGCGTCCCTCGTAATCCGCAGCAGTGAGTTCCAGCGGAATGCGCTCTGCGGCAGTGAGGACACTTTCGGGGAACTCCTCGGGTAATCCGTACTTGCGGACAATCATCTGAATGTCGACACCGGGGGCATCCGGATGGCCGAGAACTTCCACTATCTTGCCCTCTGGCCCACGTGTCGCCGTGGGAAACGATGTGATTTCCACGACGACAGCGTAGCCGTCATGGGCGTCCATGGTATCCTCTGAGGAGATAAAGATGTCCTGCGGGAACCGCTTATCGGCGGGCGTGACAAAACCGTGGCCTTTCACATACGTGAACCGCCCCACGACCCGATGGTTGGCGCGCTCCAAGATGCGAATGACGCGACCTTCACGGCTCGGTCCGTTGGAGTTGTGTGCGGACTTCTCGACGCGCGCCATGACTTTGTCCCCACTCATGGCACCGTTTAGCTCCGAAGCCGGTATGTACAGATCTTCGCCCGGATTATCTTCCGGAATCACAAATCCGAATCCGCGGGCCTTCAAGTGCAACTGGCCCACAACAAGGTTCATCCTGTCCGGCACCCCGTACCGATTCGCGCGAGTGCGAACCACGTCGCCCGCCTCTTCCATCTCGTTCAGCAACTTGATAAATTCTCGAAATCCGCCACCGCCTTCGATGCCAAACCTCTCGACGAGTTCTTGCACCGACAGTGGTCGATAGGCGTCCGTTTCCATAAATTCGATGATTTCCTGTTTCGTGATCACGCTTCGGAGAGCCTCCCCAGCCGGTGGGCCCGAGGGCATCATTCCGGCGTATCGTCGTTGCTATTAGTATGATCTAGAGACGCGGACGGTAGTCCCGAGCTCTGCGATCCCAGGAATTTCAACACCAAATTCACCGCCATCTCGGCTTCAACGTCAAGGCACACCATGTGCCTCGACTCGGGTAGATAATGTACTTCTTTGTGGGCCGATGCGATGGTGTTGTAGACGTAATCCGCACTCTGAGGTTCGACAATCTCATCCTTCAGGCCCTGGATGACACAAGTCGGCATCTGAATCTGGGGCATCGCGGACTTTGCCATCTGCACGAGTCTGCGAAACTGCTGCAGGCTGTAGAACGGCGCAGTCAGGAATTGATCTCCGCGACGTTTTAGGTAATCGGCATCATTGCCCGCTTTATCCCAGTTGGCCTTAATATACGTGGCCATTTGCCGAAAGACCTGGCGTGGCCTCGCGTAGTAAACTGAGGGGGCGAGCAACGTGAGGCTTGTTACTGGTTTCTTGCTGGCGATGACGGAAGCAATCATGGCGCCCATCGAAAACCCGATAAGATGAACCGGCGTCGGCCCGATGTGGGCATCCACGAGCTCTTCGATACTGTGAATCCACGCGCTGGCCGTCGCTTTGCGCAAATCTTCCTTCGTTCCTTCGTGTCCAGGCAGCAAGGGTGTCAGCACTCGGTAGCCAGATTCATTTAGCGCGCGGGCTAGCGGCCGAATCTCAACGGGCGATCC
>JAJZAV010000038.1 GCA_021799255.1 Bacillota bacterium | reverse complement strand
ATTAAACAGTTTCTTTTCAATGGCCTCGCGCAGCCGTTCGTGCGAGCTGTATTCAAACTTTTTGCCACGCCTGGCGTACGTCGAGATGCGGATCAGGATCTCCTCGCGGAAGGCCCGCTTCGCGTTCTCGGAAATGCCAATCTGCTCCTCGATGGAGCGCATGAGATGCTCGTCGGGGTCCATCTCTTCGCCTGTGAGCGGATCGCGGATCTTCTGCCAACTGCAGTAGGCTTCGACGTTGTCGAGGTAGTTCTCGAGAAGCGTTTTCGCAGACTCTTCAAACGAATACACGAATGCCTTTTGCACCTCGGTCTTCGCCATCTCGTCGTACTCCTTGCGGGCGGTGGCAACGAAATTCAGCAGGCGCTCCTTGTCTTCCTTGGTGATGGACGCGTGCTGATCCAGCCCGTCCTTGATGGCGCGCAGCACGTCGAGCGCGTTGATGCAGGTGGTGTCCCGACGGATGAGCGCGGTGGAAATCCGATTGATGACGTAGCGGGGATCCAGCCCCGACATGCCCTCGTCCGGATACTCCTGCCTCAGTTCCTTGACGTCGGTCTCCTTCAGACCTTCGACGGTTTGCCCATTATATAGGTAAAGCTTCTTGAGCAGGTCCACCCCTTGCTTCTTCGAGTCGCGCAGTCGCGTCAAGATGGAGAAAATCGCGGCCGTTTTAAGCGCGTGGGGGGCGAGGTGAATGCCCTTGAGATCGCTTTGCTTCACAAGTTTCTCGTAGATCTTCACTTCGGCGTCGACGCGCAGGTTGTACGGCATGGGCATGACAATCATGCGCGACTGCAAGGCCTCGTTCTTGCGATTCGAAATGAACGCCCGGTATTCGGATTCATTCGTGTGCGCGACAATCATTTCATCGGCTGAGATCAGAGCGAATCGGCCCGCTTTAAAATTGCCCTCCTGCGTCAGACTCAAAAGATGCCACAGGAATTTCTCGTCGCATTTCAACATCTCTTGAAACTCCATCAGGCCGCGGTTTGCCTTGTTCAGCTCTCCGTCGAACCGATACGCTCGCGGATCCGACTCGCTTCCGTATTCCGTGATTGTGGAGAAGTCAATGCTCCCGGTCAGGTCTGCGATGTCCTGGGACTTTGGATCCGACGGGCTGAACGTTCCGATTCCAACCCTCGATTCCTCCGAAAGAACGACGCGTTCGACAGGCACTCTCTCGAAGTCCCCGGCATATTCTGTCTCTAGTTTGAGTCGGCAAGATGGACAGAGGTTCCCTTCAATCATCACGCCGTACTCTTCCGTGAACGTCTGGCGTAACTCGTTGGGGATCAAATGCAAGGGTTCCTCGTGCATGGGGCAACCTTTGATTCCGTAAAGGGCGCCTTCCTCGGTGCGGCTGAAGGCCTCGAGTCCTCGCTTGAGAGTCGTGACGATGGTGGATTTGCCTCCGCTCACGGGGCCCATCAAAAGCAAGATGCGCTTTCTTACGTCGAGTCTGCGAGCCGCAGCGTGAAAGTATTCCTCAACCAGGCGTTCCAGGGCAGTTTCAAGGCCAAACAGCTCGCTATCGAAGAATCGGTAATGCCGATTCCCTTCCGCATCCGTATCAATCCCTGCGGCTGCAATCATGTCATAAATCCTGGCATGCGCTGTCTTCGCCACAGAGGGTTGCTTCCGTACAATTTCCAAATAGTCTGAAAAGGTACCTTCCCAGTGAAGCTCCTCTTCTCGTGCTCGATAGGCGTTGAGTCTATCCAGAAAGCTCATCGCGACATCCCCCTTCTCCTAGAGTGGTGCCTAGCGCTATAGCGGTGAAAGTCACGAGCGATACGAAAGTGGACGGCTTGTGGTTGACCTTGGCCCTTATCTGACTATATTCCTGTCACCCTTGGCCCTATCACCAATGAGCGTTCCGACGGCCTCCTTGTTTTTTGTCTGGAGACCCGCGAGAGTCGCACGCGACTTGAATCATTTACTGCGGCGTATATTCAGAGTATGCAGACGGAAACGGTCACGTCCCTGCCTCACGTGGACGACTGCCCAGTTGGTGTGGCAAAGTTTGCTGTGGAATTTAGCGGGATGATCCGCCGTGGATGGAATCCAACGACGTTGAGGGGAGTTGCGGCATCCCGGCGCGCGGTGGCAGATGGACGAACACGCTCACGGCAGGGATTTTTCCATGGGGATAGTGCACGCAAGGCTGAAGCGGCGGACGAGTTGCACGAAGATGTGCCAGCCAGGTGAGACGGCTTGAACGAATGACCCGTCCGCTTAGTCCATCCGGCCACCGTAGTCTCTTTCTTTGCAACCATCCATTCGATTCATTACTATCGTTCTGTCACCCCTGGCGATACTCTACAAACAAGTGAGGTACTTTCATGAGCCAACGAGCACGAAACGTAACGGAGTCCGGCGCACCCGGCATCCGTCACACCTCCTCCAGCAGTGGCGATTTCGCCACTGACGCCTCCATCGAGTTCCGGCATGTCGGCAAATCCATGAAACAGGGCAACCAAATTGTGCCCGTGCTCCGGGATCTGAGCGGAGTGATTCCGCACGGTTGTGTGGTGACGTTGGTAGGCCCGTCCGGTTCCGGCAAGAGCACGCTCTTGTCTCTGTGCAATCTGCTTATCACGCCCGATGAAGGGGAAGTTTACGTACACGGGAGGGAAGTTCGGGAGTGGTCCATACCGAGACTGCGGCAAACGGTGGGACTGGTGTTTCAATCTCCTGCGATGTTCCCTGGCACGGTCATGGACAACCTGCAATACGGACCACAGCTTCGCGGCGAAACGCTAGGCAATCCAAAACGCGTCCTTCAAAGCGTCGGGCTTGCCGAAGACATGCTCGCCCGGGATGCTGGTGAGCTCTCGGGCGGGCAGAAGCAACGCATTGCCTTGGCACGCACGCTGGTCAACAACCCCGAGGTACTTCTCTTGGACGAGGTGACATCGGCATTAGACCCGTCCGCAGCCCGCGACGTGGAGGAGTGGATTTTGAAGGTGCACGAGGAAAGGGGCACTACGCTCCTGTGGGTAACCCACAGTCTCGAGCAGGCACGTCGTGTAGGGGATTGGACTTGGCTCTTGGTGGATGGTCAAATGGCGGAAGTTGCTCCAACCGAGGAGTTCTTCGAAACGCCAAAGAGCGACGTCACAGCACGGTTCCTCGCCGGAGAATTGGGAGGCGGAGCGTCGTGAGCCTCGCAACCCTGTCTTTTACGCTCGCTTTCGTCGCCGGGGCTCTCGTCCTATCCATTTGGCTCAAGCTCGGGCTGCAGAAGGATATTATCGTGGCAACGGTGAGATCGACAATACAACTGTTGGTCGTCGGCTACATCTTGAAGGTCGTGTTTAAACTCGACAACCCGCTGTTCATCGGTCTCATGGTCATGCTCATGATGGTGGTCGCGACCCAAAACGCTGCAAAGCGCGGCAAAGGCATCAAGCGAGTGTGGTGGCGCATCTTTGTCGCCATCACTGCCACCGAAGTGGCGACCCAAGGACTGCTACTGGGGCTGCGGATCACACCGGCGACGCCGCGCTACATCATCCCGCTTTCCGGTATGATTGTGGGAAACGCGATGATTGTTTCCGGACTCCTCCTAAACCGCTTCATCTCGGAAGCATCCAGCCACCGCGGCGAGATCCTCGCCACCCTGGCTCTCGGAGGAACGCCGAAGCAGTCCATCATGCCCTTCCTCAAGAATGCGATTCGGGCCAGCATGATCCCCACCATAGACAGCGCCAAGACCACCGGGCTCGTCCAATTGCCCGGCATGATGACCGGTCTCATCGTAGCTGGCGCGGATCCGATTCAGGCCGTCCGCTACCAGTTGCTCATCTTGTTCTCCATCACTGCTTCGGCCGCTCTGACTAGCATCGTGCTTGGCTTTCTCACATACCCCCAGTTTTTCACGAGGTTGCAGCAACTCGTTCTGCCGGAGTAGCGAAGCGGGATCCCTTTCCCATCCCGCTTTTCCTTCCCTCAGGCGTCCAACCTTCTCTGCAACCAAGCGAGTGCATCCGGAATATGCCGCTGCCAAAAGCCCCAGATGTGCGTTCCTTCGTCCTCTAGGTAATCAATGTGCGCTCCCCGTTCGATAAGCAAACCATGCGCGTTGTGGTTCAACTCGTAAAAGTTGACGGCCCCCATCTGCGTGTCGACGGCGGTCTCGTTTCGACCGGCCAGCATCCATGCATGGAGGAGTGAGAGCGGGCCAAAGTCGCGCATGGCCGTCATCAATTCGTTATAGAATGCGCCGGAGAACAGCAGCAACTGCGAAAAAAGGTCGGGGTAGCGAAGATGCAACACCATGGATGCGTGGGCACCGAGGGATACCCCCGCCATGAACCGCGCCGACGCGTCTTGCGAAACCGGGTATGTCTGTTCCACAAACGGCAGCAGCTCTTCGACGATGAAGCGGTTGTATGCATCGTTCCTGTTTCCAGTGATGGCGTAGTCATCGTTTCGGTGCGCTTTATTGACATGAGCCGCCACAATCACGATGGGGTTCAGTTCCCCGTCCGTCACCATCTTCGTCGCAAGAGTGGCAATTCGACCGTGCGTCAAAAACTCGCCCCCATCGTGGCAATAGACCACCGGCAGATTCCGATACGACTCGTATCCCGGAGGCAACACAACCTTCACGGTTCTGTTCTCCTGCAAATGGGTACTGTATAGCGTGTGTCCGAAGATGGTCCGTTGACGGACCTCGCTCGGAACCTGCGAAGACGATTCCATTTTCGAATCACTCCCGTTCTTTAATGGGCGATGCGAATGCGGTGTCTTTGTATTCTGAACAAAGCTAAGTGTGACGAGCGTCACTCTCTGGAAAAACTGCTGTTCCATAATTCTATGTAGATATTATATAACAGCTTTTCGTCCGTAATTGAATAACACTTTTGCTTTTTGTCAACGTGTATTATAATGATTTCGATAGCTGTACTAGACCAGCTCGAATTAGTCATAACACCCCCACAATTGGGGGTTGCGAACTCAAAGACAGCGCGTTGACAAGAGGCGAGAGTGTTACCCCTTGCGGGACCCTTAAATGAGGTGATCACGAGTGAGCACAGTATTAGAAACCAAGCCCGCGTCGTTCGTTCAAGTACTGAGTCCTGACGGATCGGTCGTTGATAGGGATCTGTTGCCGAATCTGAGCGATGACCAACTTCGTCAGTTGATGTATCGAATGGTGTTCACGCGCACGTGGGACCAGCGCGCCGTAAAACTGACGCGCCAAGGACGATTGGGCTTCTACGCCCCGGTTTCCGGCCAAGAAGCATCCATGCTAGCCAGCGAATTTGCGACCAACGAGGAGGACTTCATCCTTCCCGGTTACCGCGACATTCCTCAGTGCGTGTTCCACGGTTGGCCAATGTACCAAGCGTTCCTGTACTCCCGCGGACATCAGCACGGCGGCGAGGTGCCGGAGGGCGTGAACATCCTGCCCCCGCAGATCATCATCGGAGCCCAGATTGTCCAGGCGTCGGGTGTCGCCATGGCGTTCAAACTCAAAGGCGAAAGGCGCGTTGCCCTCACCTACACCGGAGACGGCGGCAGCTCCCAGGGAGATTTCTACGAAGGCGTGAACTTCGCGGGCGCATTCAAGCTTCCTGCCGTGTTCATCGTGCAGAACAACCAGTTCGCCATCTCGGTTCCCGTTCGCCTGCAGACGGCGGCCGAAACCTTGGCGCAAAAAGCGGTCGCCGCCGGCATCCCTGGCATCCAAGTGGACGGGATGGACGCGCTCGCCGTGTACGCGGTGACGAAAGAAGCCGTCGACCGAGCGCGCGCAGGTGAAGGGCCGACCCTCATCGAGACCGTGACATTCCGGTATGGACCACACACGATGAGCGGTGACGATCCGACTCGTTACCGCACCAAAGACCTCGAATCCGAGTGGGAGATTCGGGATCCCTTGGTTCGCTTCCGCAAGTACCTCGAATCGAAGAACCTGTGGACGGAATCGGACGAGAATCAGGCCATCGAAGACGGTAAGAACGCCGTCACCGAGGCGCTCAAACAGGCGGACTCCCATCCGAAAATGTCCGTTCCACATCTCATAGACAGCATGTTCGCAGAGTTGCCCGCGAAGTTGAAGGCGCAAAAAGAAGAGTACTTAGCATCCCGGGAGGTGAAGTAACGATGGCACAAATGACGTTGATTCAGGCGGTCACAAACGCCTTGGATTTAGAGCTTGCACGCGACAAGAATGTTCTCGTATTCGGCGAGGACGTCGGTCACAACGGCGGCGTATTCCGCGTTACGGAAGGACTTCAGAAGAAGTACGGCGTGAACAGGGTATTCGATACCCCGCTCGCCGAGTCTGGCATCGGTGGACTGGCCACCGGACTGGCCATCCAGGGGTTCCGCCCCGTTGCCGAAATTCAGTTCTTCGGATTCGTCTTCGAGACCATGGACCAGATTGCCGGTCAGGCGTCGCGCATGCGCTACCGTACCAACGGTCGCTACCACTGCCCCATCGTGTACCGCGCTCCGTACGGCGGCGGCATCAAGGCCCCGGAGTTGCACTCGGATAACCTCGAAGGCCTGTTTGCGCAGTCTCCCGGCATGAAAGTGGTCATCCCGAGCAATCCGTACGACGCCAAGGGCCTGCTCATCTCGGCTATTCGTGATGACGATCCGGTCCTCTTCCTGGAACACATGAAGCTGCACAGATCATTCCGTCAGGAAGTGCCCGACGAGGCCTACACGGTGCCGCTCGGGGTCGCCAACGTGGTCCGCGAGGGCAAGGATGTCACCGTCGTTGCCTACGGTGCCATGGTCCAGACCGCGCTGAAGGCGGCGGACGAGTGGGCGAAGAGCGCCGGCATCCAGGCCGAGGTCATTGATCTTCGCACCATCAGTCCCCTCGACACGGAGACCATCGTGAAGTCCGTGAAGAAGACCCACCGCGCCGTCGTGGTGCAAGAGGCGCAGAAATCGGCCGGCATCGCCGCCGAAGTGGTAGCCCAGATCAACGAGAACGCCCTTTATCACCTGGAAGCTCCGGTGATTCGCATAGCACCTCCGGACACTGTCTTCGCATTCCCGATGATTGAGGACGAGTGGATTCCCGATGTAAACACCGTGAAACACGGTCTCGAGACCGTCATGAGCCTGTAATACGACAACCTGCCGGACAACTCGTGAGTTCCGTCTGGTGAATATGCCTTATCGGGGCGGATGGTCCGCCCCGACGGCATTCTTGCACAGCAAGGCAGTAAACGTCCTTGAGGGGCAGGAAAATGCAGTTGGAATCTCACAGTTGTCGGCCAGCGCCAAGGAGTGAATGAATGATGGGATTGTACGAATTTCGACTCCCCGAACTCGGTGAAGGATTGCACGAGGGTCGAATTGAAAAATGGATCGTGAAACCCGGCGACGTCATTGAAGAAGACGATGTGTTGGCCGAAGTTGAAAACGATAAAGCACTTGTGGAATTGTTCAGCCCCGTCGGTGGCAAGATCCTGGAGATTAAAGTCGAGGCCGGCACCACCGCAGTGGTGGGAGACCTCCTCGTGACAATGGAAGTGGCTGGCGAAGGAAACGCGGGAGCCGGGGCGGGTGAATCCGCAGGTGCCCATCCCGCTACTGAAGCTCAGGCTCCAGCAACGGCAGCAACGGCAACTTCAGCCGCAATGGCGGCAACGACAGCATCGACTGGCGCCGCCTCCACCGACGCGACAGCCACTGGTGGGACAGCCGCGGCGAATCCGGCCGCGCTCGAAAGCCGAGCGCAGGAAGTGCTCGCGACGCCTGGCGTGCGCAAGTACGCGCGAGAGCACGGTGTCGACATCTCGCTCGTGAAGCCCACGGGTAACAACGGCAAGGTGACGCAGGGTGACGTAGACGCGTATATCGCTGGCGGGGCTACCGGTGTCTCCGGGGCCAGCGCCGCGAACGGCGCCAGCACATCCGCAGGCGCATCGAACGCTACGACAACCGGAGCAAACGCACCGAGCGCCACGCCATCCCCTGCCGCAAACGTTGGGCCGAGCGGCGCCGCCGCCTTCGCTAGGGACGAGCCGGAAGAGCGCGTCGCACTCACCACCATTCGCAAACGGATTGCCGAGGCGATGGTGAACTCGAAGAAAACGGCGCCGCACGTCACCATCATGGACGAAGTCGATGTCAGTGAACTCGTGAAGTTCCGCGGCGAAATCAAGCCGCTTGCCGCCGATAGAGGCGTCAAGATCACGTATCTGCCGTTCATCGTGAAGGCCCTGGTCGCGGCGGTGCGGCTGCACCCGGGACTCAACGCATCGTACGATGAAACCACGCAGGAACTCGTGTACAAGTACTACTACCACATCGGCATCGCGACGGACACGGACCGGGGCCTCTTGGTTCCCGTCGTCCGCTACGCCGACAAGAAGAACATGTGGACGATTGCGTCGGAGATCAACGATCTCGCGGCCCGCGGCCGCGACGGCAAGCTGAAGCCCGAGGAAATGCGAGGGAGCACGATTTCGATTACCAACATCGGATCCGCTGGAGGCATGTTCTTTACGCCGATTATCAATTATCCTGAGGTTGCCATATTGGGCGTGGGACGCATTACCGAGAAGCCCGTCATCAAGGACGGCGCCATTGTACCCGGGCAGATGATGGCCCTGTCCCTCAGCTTCGATCACCGCATCATCGACGGCGGCCTCGCCCAGCGGTTTGTCAACGACATCAAGCGCTTGCTCGAAAATCCCCGCTTGATGTTGATGGAGGTGTAGTTCAAATGGTTGTCGGTCAGTTTACAGAAGAAGTCGATGTGCTCGTCGTCGGAGGCGGCCCCGGCGGCTACGTCGCGGCGATTCGCGCGGCGCAGCTCGGCAAATCGGTTACCGTCGTGGAAAAGGGGAATCTCGGCGGCGTCTGCCTGAACGTGGGTTGCATCCCGTCGAAGGCGCTCATCTCGGCGGCGCACCATTACGAGGGGGCCAAGGAGTCCCCCTTCCCCGGCGTCGAAACGACGGCGCAGCTCGACTTCGCAAAGGTTCAGACGTGGAAACAATCCGTCGTGGACAAGATGACGGGTGGCGTAAAGACCCTGCTCAAGGGGAACAAGGTCAACGTCATCCAGGGAGAGGCGTTCTTCAGCCAGCCGAACGAGGTTCGCGTGATGACGGAGAACGAGGGCAAGGCTTATCACTTCCAGGATTGCATTATTGCGACGGGATCCAGACCTATAGAGCTGCGCAGCATTCCGTTTGGCAAGCGGGTCGTGTCCTCCACGGAAGCGCTGGGCTGGTCTGAGGTGCCGAAGAGCCTCGTCGTCATCGGCGGCGGCTACATCGGCATCGAGCTCGGACAGACGTTCGCAAAGTTCGGCAGCAAGGTGACCATCGTCGAGGGCACGGCCTCCATCCTGCCGCTGTTTGACGCGCAGTTGTCGCGCCTCGTGGGCCGCACGTTGAAGAAGGACGGCGTCGAGGTGTTCACCAACGCGATGGCGCAGTCCGTCGCAGAAACGGACAAAGATATCACCCTAACGTTCACCGTCGGCGGCGAAGAGAAGAAGGTCACGGCGGACTACGTGCTAGTCACGGTGGGCCGTCGCCCGAACACGGACGAGATTGGCCTCGAGGGCATCGGCGTGAAGTTGACCGACAAGGGCCTCGTGGAAGTTGATAGTCAGTGCCGCACGAACGTGCCGCACATCTACGCCATTGGGGACATCGTTCCGGGCGCGGCACTCGCCCACAAGGCGTCGTACGAAGGCAAGGTCGCCGCAGAGGCCATCGCGGGTCAGTCGAGCGTCGTCGACTATAAGTGCATCCCGTCGGTAGTCTTCTCGGATCCGGAAATTGCCTCCGTCGGCCTGAACGAGGATGAGGCCAAGGCGAAGTACGGCGAAGTGGCCGTCGGCCGCTTCCCGTTCGCAGCCAACGGCCGTGCCGTGGCGCTAAACGCCGACGCCGGTTTCGTTCGCCTGGTGGCCGACAAGAAGTCGGGGCTCTTAGTGGGGGCGCAGATCATCGGCACGGAGGCGTCCAACCTCATCGCGGAACTCGGCCTCGCCATCGAGATGGGCGCGACGCTGGAAGACGTCGCACTGACCATCCACGCGCACCCGACCTTGGGCGAAATGGTGATGGAGGCCTCGGAAGTCGGCCTCGGAAGTCCAATTCACGTGTTGAAGTAACGAACGGGCAAGGCTACATCGGCTTGGACCGCGGCAGTGACTCGGCGGGCGTCCAGAATGGGCGCCCGTTTAGCGTTGGCGCAAATAGGTTCGGTCCAGCACGCTGAATAATTTCCTTTTCATTTAAAACCCACTCTCCACGTGCTGCTAACCGGGAATGTTGGAAGGGAACCAACAACACCTTTGCCAATGCAAGCTCCCCAACAACTACGTACATCGGTCATAGTCACGAAACGAAAATGAAGCATATGCTTTAGATGCATCAATATCCAACTTCTTGAAGGTTTGTGCACTTTTTATACATCGGTTTATCATATGGACGGCACCCTTATGGTCACAGACTTGATTGTGTTCGCTTCACAGTCGTCAATCCGCAACCCGAAGCATAGATTGTTCGGTTACAGCATGACTGGACGATTGATTATGCAATCGTGAGGAGTGTGCTCCGAATGAATACTCAAGATTGGGAAAGTGTTCTACGGATCACCAGCGAAAGGCCGTTGGATCCAACCGGTGCCATAGCCCAGCCGGACGACCATATCGATCGCCGGTGGGACGTAACCCCACTTGGGCGGCCCCCTCAGATGGGGTTACCGGAAGGAACACGCCTTCGATGGGTGAAAAACCAGATACTCAGACTGATTAGGATTTACAATTCTCAAGATGGGGTGAACGGGTGGTTCTACGAACGTCTCTCGGAACATCGAGAAATGTTCGTTCGGACGTTTGACGAAGACAAGAAATTGTACGAATCCCTAGACTGTCTGCGATCAGAATACGAAAACTCCTCAAGTTTCCATATGCAAAAAATACGTAACCTGGAGCAAGCGCTGGATACTAGTAACACTTTTATACAGGGTTTAAGACAATTGGCGGCTGCCAATATTATTAAAGGTAACCAGTTGGACGAATCATCTCAAGAACTTCGAAGGAAGTATTCCGAAATGGATGAGCGCATGTCTCGGTTAGATAAACGCCTCCAAGAGTTAGATGAGGGTAGTCCAGAAATCGAGGCCGACAATCCCGACTTTATTCGTGGTGTAGAAACGACGTTGCGCCATGACGGACTATTTGGAAAGTACCACTTGTGGTTCAACAATCCATTGGTTTTTCAGCTAGATCATGGAACTCCTCGATTGGCACAGGTTAACGAGAGAATCATTGAGCCCGTTGAGGCCGTAGCGATGCTGAGGAGGTTCTTCCCGGATGGCGGAAAGGTGCTGGATGTCGGATCGGCGGAATCTATGGTTCCGTTCCAATATGCTACCCTCGGCTATAAGACAACTGCGCTGGACATGCGCCCATATCCGCTGCAACACCCGAATTTGGTTGCGGTCTCAGGCGATTTCTTTGAGGTAAACCTGGCTGGTGAATCGTACGATTATGTTTCGTGCATTTCTACAGTGGAACATTTTGGGATTGGCTGGTATGACGATCCGCACATGGGACTCGATGCGGACACACATGGGCTCCGTAAGATGCTGGACGTTATGAAAGCTGGCGGCATACTATTTCTAACCACCCCAATAGCTGGCACGTTTTCTGTCAATGATCTGGAGAGAACGTACACCCCATCCATTATAAGGGAACGGCTAGAGAGCGTGGGGTTCCAGATTATCGCATTTGATGTATACAAGAGGAGCGAGGCGAGGGTATGGGAGAAGGTGGACGCAAGCGACCTTGGAGACACGAGAGGCGTCGCAGTCATTACATCTAGAAAAGGAAGGTTGGCATGAGGATAGCGCTTGACGGACAGTGTTTTAAGAAGGACGGAGATTCGAGGATCCGAGGTGTCGGAAGATACTCACTGGAAATGGTCAACTCAGTGATCAAGGCGTCTATCTCTGACTTCATAAATTTATTGGTGCACGAAAAGATGGATGTCCCTATTCCTGAGGGAAGCAATTTTTCCAAGGTCCGCCTGCCGTTTGACGGCCCCTCATCGAAACCATTTAACAAGGAACTCATGAAATTTGCTCTCACGTTGGGGAACTACGATCTGATCCATGTACTAAGCCCCATGGAGCCTGGACATATAGCCGTTCAGGTAACTGACAGTATCCCACAAAGTACTCGCTTGGTAGCCACTCTATATGATCTCATACCACTAGTCTTCAGCGATCACTACCTAGCCGATCCGACTATGAAGAAGGCGTATATGGAGTCGCTCGAGATTTACAGAAAGGCCGATCACATTCTTAGTCTCTCACATGCATCGAAGGCGGACTTGATTGAGTACCTGGGAATACCTGATGAGCGCGTAACGGTACTTCCGCCCGTGCGGTCACCCTTAGCAGCGTCAACCCCAGAAACCAACCGGTGGAGTGCCGATCGCTTGAATCGGTATATTCTGTACACAGGTGGAGATGACTTTAGAAAGAACCTGGACGGCGTCGTGCTAGCGCTATGCGATCTCGCAGCAAGGGGAGTTCATGACGTTTTTGTGAAGATCGCATGCAAAGTCAGTGATGATACGCGGCAGCGCGTATTGGGGGCAGCGAGGAGACGTGGTGTTGAGAAGAACATCGAACTCATGGGGTATGTAAGCGATGATGACTTGAGGAGTCTGTATAGGGGGGCTTACGCCTCGCTCTTCCCAAGCCTGTACGAAGGACTTGGGATGCCAGTGCTTGAAGCAATGTCCTATGGGGTACCCGTTTTGTGCAGTAACAACTCGTCAATGCCGGAGTTGGTTGGCCAGGATGGGCTCATGTTCGACGCTACGGATCCCAAAGACATGGCAGAGAAGATAGCCACCGTATGGGCATCTTCGGAATTTCGCAATTCGTTGGCTGAGAAAGCAACTAGGAGATATCGTTCCTTCTCGTTGGATTCAATGGGCGAGGTCATCATTTCCTCGTATCAAAAGGTCGCACCACATCACACGCACCATCGTCCAGTTGTTGGCATTGCTTCACCGTGGCCGCCACAACGGTCTGGTATATCGGACTATTCAAGTAGACTCGCGGAGGGTCTGTCACATTTCGTTGAGGTTCGGAAGATTGGCGAGCACCACTCACCGCAGTTTAACCTAGACATCGGAAGAACGGCCGATTCATTATTGGTCCACATGGGGAATAGTGAGTACCATGACTTCATGTGGAATCAGATCATTGGGAAGTTGGACAGGAAATACGTTTTGGTTCTTCACGATCTATTTTTGGCGGGTTATTGGTACCACAACAGCTTAGTTACCCGTAGAGATCCGAACCGATTCATTAATGAGTTGACATATGCTGAGGGGGAGACAGGGGAGGACTATGCACGCCAGTTGATGAGCGGGAGCACTGAATTTGACGAAATCAAGTTTATGATGAACAAGCGGGCACTAGACTACGCCTCCCTTGTCATTGTGCATAGTGAATGGGCTAGGACGAAATTGCAGAAAGGACACAACTGGATCCACGTAGTACCCTTTCCTCACAGAACGGTGCTACGTAAGAACAGGCTCGCGCACGAAAACCTCACTATAGGTGTATTCGGCCACATCGCGCCGCCGAAGCTTCCAATGGTTGTCCTGGACGCATTTAGATTCCTGGCTGGTGTGCACCCAGGGTTGCGCCTGGTGTTTGTGGGAGAAGTGTCTGACGCCGTTAAGGCCGAACTTTACGACAAACTGAGCAGTCAAGACGTAGCTAGTTTGGTAACGGTGACTGGGTACGTCGATGAACTAGAACTTGAGCACTGGTTAGACAGGGTAGATGTCGCGGTAAACCTTCGCCATCCCTACAAGGGCGAGTCGTCAGCAAGTTTGTCCGATGTTTTGGGCGCCGGAATCCCGACCGTCGTAAGCGACGTTGGTTCCTTTTCAGAGGTGCCCGACGACGTGGTTGCTAAAGTGCCCTCTGGCCCAGAGATAGCCGTGGCACTTCGTGACACCCTATCTATGCTGCTGAGCAGTGAGACAACCCGAACTCGACTTGCCACCAACGCCCGAAAATACGTGCTGGACCGTTCCTGGGACATGACCGTACACAGATATTTGAAGTTGATCTGGCTTGACATGACCCAACAGCTTGCCAAGGGAGTCTTCGACAGGATTGTGACAACTGACTCTGAGTTGGCGGCTTTTGCTGAGTGCTGGGTTGGCGTGATTGGAGATTCGCGGCCTTGGGTGGTGGAGGTAGGTGGCCTAACCTAGATGCATGGGACTGCAACAGAAATTCCTTGGATATCTTCGTCATCTTCATAATCCTCCGGATTTTAGCACTCCCCTGAAGGGAGTGGGAGTTTACACAAAAGATCTTACACCCTCGTGTCACTGTCCATCCTTTATCAGCTTGGTAGCATGTACGTCTCACATCGTCTTGATGCCTGAACTGAACGACTCTGAAGTCCCCATCGCCTGGTTTCGTCATATTTGATAGCATGATCGTCTCGACTCCGTAAGGCGGCATGAACGACCCTTTACTGGTTTTTACTCGAACTGTGAATGCGAAGTGATACGAACCTCTACGCAGCCGCTTTATATCCAAAATATCCATCTGCCAATAGGCAATCCGCCGTGGTTCTCCGTAATAGGCATCAACAGCTTTGCGTACTGAAGGACCAACACATTGCTTCGCAAAGTCTTGATAGATCGTTTGGTCAATTTGCTTGGTTTCTGCCTTCGCAAAAATAGGCTGGAATACAAACAACACGACTAACAGCGAGATCGCAATTCGTGAGCGTCCTAACAAGATAGAAGCCCCCCTCAAGATTGACCTGTCGTAGGCTTCCTCCACTCCCGTCGTTTTATCATAACTACCACCTTACTGCACATTCCGGCCCTTTGGCTGAAGAATTCTACGTGTTTAAGAACTTGGCTAGCGAAGCCTGATTTTGAAGGATACGACTGAAGTCACCATACTTTTGTTGAACATCGGTACGGGTGAATGTGTACATTTTCTCGCCCGCATCTTGGACAGCGAAGCTGACAACGTCAACATTGGGTCAGGCAGAGTCCTTTTGGGGTTTTTCCGGTATCGGTGGGCTTCCCATTCAATGCACCAATTCAAACGCTACAATTGCAAGAACATGATTCCCGCCGTCACAAACAGAGTACATACAGCGGTCATGAGGGTTAATCTCTCCAAATTTCGAAACAGGGCTTTCGATATGACGGTTACAAACAATGGCTCCGCACCGATAATTAGAGCAACCTTCCAGACCGGAACAGTCTGTAAGGAGACGAAGAAGAGCAGCACTCCAGCAGCAGAACAGAATCCGGCGACAGCCAAATAGGCATTAAACGACTTCGTATATTGTTCGAAATACCTTCGTAGACGCCCTGAAAACGCAAGGAAAATGATGTAGAAACCCAACGCCACCGCTAGGTCTAATGCGGCTGCAATGATAGGGACAACGGCAGACGTGGAGCCTAGTTTTCTTACAAAATGCCCCGAACCCTGTAGCAATGCGCCTGCCAGTCCCAAAATGACTCCTTGTTGAACGCTCGACCGTTCTTGGACAATCATCCTCTCAAAAATTAGAAGTGAAATTCCAAGACTCAGCAAGATTAACCCGATGGCATCGTTTACATGAAAGGATTCGCGTAAAATCAAGACGGCAAGTATCAACGTAACCAAAGATTCTGCACTACCAACAACAATCCCGCGTGTGGCACCTAAGCGTTTAATGGAAGCATACACCGTTAATCTTCCAAACAATGTCCCGATAACTCCAGAGAGAGCTGCAAACCCGTACCCTACAATCTGTTGCCTTGTATGTACTTGAAATAAAACTCTTGAGCCGTGCGACAGGAATTCGGCACCTATGCCAAGAGTCACAAAGCCGATAGCGAGCACGGCTAAGAGACCATTATCTTCGATGTCAGACTCAACTTGTCCCTTATGTAGGAAAACATAAGAAAAGGAGTAAAACACGACGGAGAGTATTGCGGTAAGTAAGCCAGACATACTACGACTCCTTTAGTATAGTAAACACGACTTCCTTCACCTTCATGCGTCCTGCAGAATTGCAATATATATATTTCCGAGTACCACGATAAGACCAATCAACCATAGCGTAATCTGGCGAATCATCCCTTCACCTCCGTCGTCATAATGGTATGCAAGTGTGTCAAACGGATAGTATAGAATCCGAACGTCACCTTGGGGAAAATATCTATCAATGACGTCCTACCAGCACAAGGAGACTGAATTTTGTCATGAATTTGAGGAGTCGCTGATGCACTAAACTGTTGCTTACTCACGAACGGCAGTACCCTTGCGGTCGAAGGAATATTGATCCAGGGATATTTTATATGATTGGCTTTAGATATAGAATCTCATTTCGGGCAAAGTAAAACGACGACAAACCTTGTAGGTTCTATCCAGGAAGTGAATCCATGCACAATTTATTGATGAAGTCATTTGTTACTTTGGTCGCGCTCACACTAGTGCCAGGGTGTTCACAACGCACTCCCGGCGGTCAGACTTCGGCGCCTAAAAGGATGGAACAAAATGAAGGCGTATCTGCCGCTTCCGAGGCTCCCGGTCTTGGTGCGGTGTCACAACCAGAGCGTTCTCACCAACGCAAAGTCATCTTGCGAATCCCCATAATTTCGCAGAAGCCAGAACTGCAAAATGGATGCGAGGTGACCAGTGTCGCGATGTTGTTGCGGTACGCAGGTTTCAATGTGGGGAAAATGGAATTGTCCAATCAAATTCCGAAAGACGGCGATGCCCTGAGGGAAACACGAACGGGAGTGATCACTCATTGGGGTAACCCCAACCACGGGTTTGTCGGCGACATAACAGGAACAGCAAAAGGATATGCGGTGTACAATAAGCCCACGGAACAAATGATGAAACGATACCTTGGAAAACGCACGTTGAACTTAACCGGATCGTCGTTTAACGTCGTATTGGATCAAATTAAAAATAACAAACCAGTAGTCGTTTGGACTACATCTCACTTTTCGAAACCTACCAAGTGGGTAACATGGAACCATGGAAAAGACAAAATCAAGGCCACGCAAGAGGAACATGCAGTGCTCGTTGTTGGATTTGATCCACACCATGTATATGTGAATGACCCGTTAACAGGGAAACAGGCTCTTCAAGTCGCCCGAACCCCATTCATTGAATCGTGGGTAGCCTTGGGAAGGCAGGCAGTGTCATATCGGTGAACACTTTAATAGCACAGGAGATTGGCTCGCATGGTCATGAAACGTCATGGCTATTGTTTTCGGCAGATACGGTGACAAGGTCACATAAACATCCGTCTGTCTTGCCTTTATCAAGGGTTGGGACACGGACAACATTGCCGTCAAGGATGAAGCTTTTGGTTGTTGGCGAGCATCTCGAAAAACTTGTCGATTCGTAACTTTCTCGTTTCTGGTTTTTTGGCAGTCTGGATTCGATAGCACAACGCATAACGGTTGTGTCTATTGAGGGTTTCGAAAAACGCTTTCGCTCGTGGATTCTTCTCTAATTCATGTTGGAAATCATCGGGGACTGAAAAATTTCGCTGAGATTCATGAGCGGCATCCCAACTGTTTTCGATTGTTCCGAAGACAAGGATACTTGATGTGCAGACGGATTGCTCCAAATCTCAGTTACCCACACACCATTGGGTTCCTATCCGGCGTCCGCTACTACATGGTAGAATGGCCGTGGACTGGATTGTGACGGCACACGCAATTAGCCTGTGGTTAAACGTAGCTCACGGCCGCGCTGATTGGATGAGGAAGCGAACCGGGCTCATGAATCCATTCTCACACGAGGGGGCCGACCGTGGAAGAAGCGATACTCAGTGTGGACAACCTGACCATCAATCTCGGCGGTGCACAAGTCGTGCAAGGCATTTCGTTGGAACTGCGACGCGGGGAGATCCTTGGCCTCATCGGCCCAAACGGGGCAGGAAAGTCCACCACCATTGCCGGACTGCTCGGCCTCACCCCCATGTCGGGCGGGTGGATCACGTTCAAGGAGTGGACTGCGGACGCGAAGCATCCGATGCCCGTCGAAATGAAGCGAGAATTCGCGTACATTCCGGAGCAGCCGATGTATTATTCGGATCTCACCTTGATGGAACATCTCGAGTGGAAGCTGCGCTTGTGGGAGTATGGCCACGACGACGCGCTGAGAGCGCGGATGGAGTCCCTCATCCGTCGCTTTCAACTGCGCACGCACATGGACAAGTTTCCGCACCAGTGCTCGAAGGGCACTTTGCAGAAGCTTATGGTTGTGGCAGCGTTCCTGTTTCCGTTTGAAGTGCTCATCGTAGACGAGCCGTTCATCGGGCTCGACGTTATCGCCATTCGCGAGATTCGAAACCTGATTGCCTCCGCCAGGGACGACGGAGCCGCCGTGCTGGTGTCCACACACGTGCTGGATTCGGCCGAGCGCATGTGCCAACGGTTCGTCTTCGTGATGGACGGCCAGGTGTTCGCACAGGGCACTCTCGAGGAACTGCGAGCGATGCGACCCGAGGACAACGACGCATCGCTCGAGGATCTTTTCATCAATCTCTTTCAAGAGCACGCAAGGGTGGACAACTGATGAGCCGGCGCGCGATGCTGGAATGGTCAAAGCGGCGGCTGTTGGGCCGGGCCCGGTACACATGGCAGTTGTTTCGACTCATGGTGGATTGGATCATTGCCGTATACATCGTCGTACCGGGGATGGCAATCGCCCTTTGGCTCTTGTGGCGCTATTACACCGGGCAGTTCACCCACGGTTTCACGCCATCCACGTTGGTTCATTTCGTACCGAGACTGCCTGGCATAGAGCTTCACTCCATCGTGTTTCCGCTCGTGACGGCGGCCCTCATCGCCATTCACGTCATCTTTGCGGCGTATCTCCCCATCGCGCTTGAGACGGGGGACAAGGCATTCGTTCTGCTCTCGCCCGTTCGCAGAGAGACGCTGTTGCAACATTTGTGGATGGAGAGCCTCGCCTTCACGCTCTTTCCCATCCTGGCTTTCGGCATACTCGCGCTTCCCCTCGTCGAGGTTTCCCTGATGTCGGCCCCCTACTTCATCGCGTTTCTCGCAGTCGAATGGGTGTATCTCTCCACAATCCGTTTCATCGGGCAAACGCTGGCCAAGCGAGGAGACGAGTTCTCGTGGCGAAGATGGTGGCTTGCGGTCTTGTTTCGATTGGTGTCCTACTTCCCAGCCGTGCTGACCTTGAGCTGGATGACAAATCGAGGCGCCCCCCTCATGTACGTCGTGCTGTTTGCAGGGTTCGCCCTGATAACGTCGTTCGCCATATATCAGCAAGCAAAGCGGAGCCCGCTCGACTCCTACTTCCGCGTGCGCCTCAGCTTCCTCGTACAGCGGACGCTGGCGCGAGTACCGGACTCGATGTCGCAGATTCACTTTTATATGAAGAAACCGTCAAAATGGGTAGTCAGGACACTGGAGCGCACCCGGCGACGCAAACTCCATCCCGTGACGTGGCTCATTCTCATAAGACTTTTTCGCCGCAAAAACATGATCCGGGACATCTTCTGGCTCTCGGCGGCGGTCGTGTCCTGCATCACCCTGATGCGCGGCAGCCCGGTGATCCTCATCGCGCTCGGATTTTGCAGCTTCATGGTCATGCAGTGGTGGAACATCGTCGTGAAACCCATGTACAAGGACTTGGTGGAACGCCAGACGATGGAGAACGAGTGGACCCTCAAGTCCGTCGAAAGAAGCCTGCAGACGAAACTCG
>JAJZAV010000316.1 GCA_021799255.1 Bacillota bacterium | reverse complement strand
GTTGGATCCTTAAAACGGGACTATGGTCCGGGTTCTCTCGTCATCGTCGACGACTTTTTAGACTTCACGAAGTCTCGAGCGACCACGTTCTTCGAATCAAGCGCGGTCGTCCACGTCGACGTGACTGATCCGTATTGTTCCCGCTTGAGAACCGAAATCGCACTCGCAGCCGAAGAACTTGCAATCGAGAACGTTCATCACGGCGGCACCTACGTTTGCACCGAGGGACCTCGTTTTGAAAGCCCCGCGGAGATCCGAATGTACGAGACGCTGGGGGCCCACGTCGTCGGCATGACCTCGATTCCCGAAGTAGTGCTTGCCAAAGAAGCGGAGCTGTGTTACGCCACGGTGTGCATGGTGACGAATTACGCTGCTGGCATCAGCGATGCTCCTCTGACCCACGAAGAGGTGGTGCGCGAGATGGCGAGGAGCGTACACCGAATACGAGACCTGTTTTTTCACACCATCCTCAAATCGACTGGCGAACGCGAATGTCGATGCAAGACGGCCGTCGGTGGGCAAAAGCCACTTTTAGGCAATGAGGAGGAAAAGTCCCTTGACACGAACGCTCATTAAGCTGGGGGGGATTGTCATATCGTCTCAGGAGACGTATGACGGACCTTCGTACATACTCATAAACGATGACGGGAACATCGAGCAGGTGGGTTTCGGAGATTACCCCGGCGACGCTCGCGCAACAGCGATTGTTGACAGGCGTCATGCTGTCGCCATTCCGGGGCTCGTCAACAGCCATGGCCACGCGGCCATGACGCTACTTCGGGGAATCGGTGACGATCTTCCGCTCAAAGCCTGGCTCAACGACAGGGTTCTGCCGACGGAAGAGAAATTGACGTCCGACGCCGTTTATTGGGGAACATTGCTCGCTGCCTGGGAAATGATTGGTTCCGGCACGACTTGTTTCACGGACATGTACATGTTTATGCATGACGCCGCGAAAGCCGTGAGTGAATCAGGGATGCGCGCCGTTTTATCATGGGGCATGGTCGGCTTCGACGAGCAGGGTCAAGAGCGGGCGATTCGAAACAGCAGGGAATTCGTGGGCAGGTGGCACGGGGGGGCCGATGGCAGGATCACCACGACGCTCGGTCCGCACGCGCCTTACACTTGTCCCCCAGACTTCCTGAGACGCATCGCAGAGCTGTCGGGCGAACTACGGGTTCCTGTGCAGATACACCTGTCCGAGACGCGAGTGGAAGTGGAAAATAGCATGCGCGACTGGGGAATGTCCCCAATCGCCCATGTTGCCGACTGCGGGCTTTTGGATGGTCCGGTCCTCGCCGCGCACTGCGTACACGTGTCCCCCGAAGACATCGACCTGATGGCGGCAAAGGGCGTACGGGTGGCCCACAACCCCCAAAGCAACCTGAAACTCGCCTCGGGAATCGCTCCTATTGTAGCCATGCACGAAGCAGGCCTAACGATAGGCCTTGGCACGGATGGAGCGGCCAGTAACAACAATCTGGACATGCTCGAAGAGCTGCGTTTAGCGGCAACTCTGCACAAAGGCGTACTCCAGCAGGCGACGGCAATACCGGCTCCCGTGGCTTTCCAAATGGCGACTGAGGATTCGGCCAAGGCTGTATTTCTGCCTCCAGGGCACGGAACGCTAAGGACGGGCTCGTCCGCCGATCTCGTTCTTCTTGACAGGAGAAGCCCGCACTTCATTCCAAGTCACAGCCTGCTATCCAACATTGTCTACGCGGCCGGAGAAGGCGACGTATTGGACGTGTACGTGCAAGGGGTTCCCGTTCTGCAGAACAAAGAATGCACGACCATCGACACGGAAAGAGTGACGTATGAAGTCAACCGCATTAAGGATCAACTCGTTGGGTAGCCGCTCTTAAGGGTATCCCGGTATTGCCATAAAGCCCATTCACTTGAAGCTGGACTTAATCCGATGACGATTTCCTTCTGACACGAATCAAGACCGGCTTTCCACAAGGATACAACCCCGGACCCCTCGAGGCGGTGCATGCGCTTTTCACGAGCCGCCATTCTCTTCTTGAGCGGGTGAGGATTCGTTCGGAAACGGGCTGGTGCCACATTCGTCGCCTCCTCGTGGTGACATCTTCTCGAAAGCGGCCTCGTTCGCCTCCGATGCGGGTATTATGGACGTCTGGGCAGGGCGTATGACGAGCGTTTGCTGGTAACTGAGGGTTATCCACGGACCGCAGTGCAACGCCTTGGCGAAGATCTTCCCATGAAAATTCGGGAAACAGGAAGAACCACTGTTTACAAAGGCGGATGCGCTTGATAGTCTATCCAAGATGGAAGCACGACGGTTTGATGCGTTTGCAGAGGCAAACCAACATATGAATCGCGGGTGTGAATTAGAATGGATTCAAAACAAATGATTATTGGAACGCACGTGTGCACGGCGACCGACGACCTGTATCTCTTGGTGGACTTTCTGAATCGTAATTTACGCGACAAAGACGTCATTTTTGGGCTATCCAAGAATCCTGAGCAGGATGGCACGATGGTGTTGACGCTATACCGGAGTGAATGATGAAAACCTGGCGCATTTGGACTTTCGTGGGGTTTGCTGTTGTAGTCTTAGCCTTTGCCGCCATCGTCCTCGCTCTGTGGAATGATTTGACGGGCGAGTGGAAGGCAGAGAGGTCTTTGGCTGTGTACGCGCTGAATCACTCGTCTCTTGAGACGATTACCAGCCATTCCGTTTACACTGGCCCTGGGGGTCCTCTGCAGGTTTATGTCGGGCGCGACGCCTTCAACCAAACGAGCGTCGCATTCGTGAGCAACGCAAAAACGGTGATCTCCATTCCGATGCACGACCTCATCAGTAAGAGGCAAGCCATCTTAGACGCCGAGCGTTACAGCATTCACCCAATCGATGAGTCCCTTGGATACCTAGACGCCAAGGGGCAATCCTATTTTCGCACGAAATCAACGTACGTGTGGGAAATTACGTATTTCGTCGGTTCCAAATACGCATATCTTTATCTAGACGCAACGAATGGCAGCCTTGTGTGGCGCACGCCGTGACTGTGGAAATAACTACACCGTCATTTCGTTTGGCTAAATGGTATAATGACCATACTGTTCAACTTGGTTCTCACATCATGGGTTCCCCACACCACATTCACTCAGAGAGGAGGCGTGTCTAGTCTATGTCGCGCGTTCGCCTCGTTCCCGTTGCGCTTATCGTCATCGTAAGCCTCGCCGTGTTGTTTGGCTTTTGGCGGTTGTATCTGCAACTCAGTCTCGTGAATCCGTTGGTGACGACGGTTGAACACATTCCTGGCGTCCAATCCGCGTCCGTCGTTTCGGAGAGCCCGCCGGTCCTTGCGATAACTTTAACACCAACCAGTGATTTACAATCGACGTACAATTCCATTAAGTCGCAGCTAGCTGTTAAGGGTGAATCAGGCGTTTCAATTCAGCTGATTGATCACAGCGACCCAGCGCTGAATCAAATCTACGAAACCATCATGCTGAGCGTTTTACAGGACGTCGCGCATGGAAACTATACACTGCTTCCGAAGGCAGCACAACAAGCCGAGAAATTAGGGGCGAAGGCCAAGATCTCCCAAGACGATCACTATATCTATATCCAGTTGTCGAAAGGAAATCACTATT
>JAJZAV010000315.1 GCA_021799255.1 Bacillota bacterium | reverse complement strand
GAGCCGAGCGTTGCGAAACATAGTGCAGTCATGGCAGGAGCAGCAGCGATTCGTTGCCGATGCGTCTCATGAACTTCGAACTCCTCTCACCGTCATGGCAGCCAACCTAGACGTCGTGTTCTCTCATTCGGGAGAAACCATACTCGACAATCTCGAATGGCTCGCCAACACGCGGGAAGAGATCTCACGCCTGTCCCGGTTGACAAACCATCTTCTCACCCTCGCTCGTGCAGATTCAAATCAAGTCGTTTTAGATGTACAACCCGTAGATTTGTTCGATATCGTCCGAGACGTTCACGAGTCGTTTGCCATACTCGCAGAAGCAAAAGGAATCCAGTTCCCCGCACCCACCGTCTTTCCAGCAAAGAGCGGTTCGGGAGACCGGACCGTTGCCCTGGAGAGTGCACAAGCAAATGGAGCGTTCGGTGCGTCCGATGACGCCAATACCGTGCTTGTTATGGAGACCGATGCCGTGCGGGAATCCCGTCCGTTTGCGTGCTACGGAGACGCCGCTCGTTTGCGGCAGTTGATTGTCATTTTGGTGGATAACGCCATCAAGTACACCCCGGAAAATGGACGCGTGAGCCTCACCTTGACCCAACGACGAAACGTCCTGAAGGTGGCCGTGTCCGATACTGGGATAGGCATCCCGTCGTCCCAACAGAAACTGATTTTCGGACGGTTTTATCGATCCGATGAAGCGAGAACCCTCTCGTCTGCCGGGGCCGGACTGGGTCTTTCCATTGCCCGCTTTATTGTGACGATGCACAGAGGCAAGATCTCGGTCACCAGTACACCTGGGAAGGGATCCACGTTTACCGTATTTTTGAGGGCTTATGCGCTGCGTCGAGAGGCAAATGGACCCAACCAACCCTCTGCCTCTTCGGATTCCACTCTGCCTTTGTAGACCAAGGTCGCTTAAGGGTTGACAAAGGTTTGAACGAGGAGGTAGACATTCAACACGACAATCATGACGGCGCAGAGCGCAGCAAGGACGGTAAGGTAGCGCTTGTTGACCAGAACCCCCATGATATCCTTGCGCCTTGCGAAGTAGATCAGGGTTATGACGGGCATCGGTAACACCAGGCTTAGCAATGCTTGACTGAGAACGAGCGTCTGCGTGGGATCCACACCGAGGGCGACAATGATAACGGTAGGCACCATCGTTACGACGCGGCGAACCCAGACAGGAATAGTGAACCCGACGAATCCCTGCATGATGACCTGACCGGCCATAGTTCCTACCGCCGAGCTCGAAAACCCGGACGCTAAGAGCGACACAAGAAACACGGCCGCTGACGCAGGCCCGAGTAACGGCGTCAAGGTTTTATATGCGGTCGATATGCTGGCCACCCCGGTGTGCCCAGTGCCGTGAAATACGGAAGCGGCCATGTACATCATGGAGATGTTGATCAGGCCCGCGATGGACATCGCAATGATGACTTCCTTCGTCCCAAACGAATGAATCTTCTTCTTCTCCACATCGTTTCGCGCCACTACGCGGTTTTGCGTTAATCCGGAGTGCAGATACACGACGTGCGGCATCACTGTTGCGCCGATGACACTTACGGCGAGAAGTACGCTGTCGCGATTTCCTATCCACGGGACGACGCTGTGATACACCACTTGCCCCATCGATGGATGAGAAAAGGCTGTCTCTGCGATGTAACAGACCCCAATGAGAATGACAAGGGCACCGATGAACTTCTCCATCGGGCGAAATCCGAACCTCTCAAGGGTCAAAATTGCGTACGTCGCGATGCCAGTCACAACGGTCCCCACCAGCATAGGTATGCCAAACAGCAAGTTAAGACCCAGCGTTGCACCAAGGAATTCCGCGAGGTCCGTCGCCATTGCCGCAATCTCTGAGAAGATCCAGAGCCCGACCGAGACAGGCTTGGGAAAGTGCATACGGCAGAGTTCCGGAAGGTTATGCCCCGTTGCAATTCCAAGTTTTGCGGACATGTTTTGAATCAGCATCGCCATCAAATTGGCGAGAACAACGACCCACAGTAACTTGTAGCCAAACTCAGAGCCACTTTGAATGTTTGTCGCGTAGTTACCGGGATCGATATACGCGACCGAGGCTATGAACGCGGGACCTAAGAATGGAAGGAGGGCCCGAAAACCGCGCCGCTGGTTCGTAAGCGACTCGCGTGCTGCCCGAAGCGACTTGCTCTCTTGAATGGGCATTGTGGGAATGCTCACGGCCTCTCACCCTCTCAATCGCGAGATACTCTCCGACAAATCGATATCTTCCTGGAGACAAACTATTTGTATACACGACTCAATTTTAGCCGAAGGAAACTTCCTGCAGATATTATACGCGATTCCACCGAAAATGTGCACCCATTATGCCCTCTATTTTTCCGCCTGTGTCATTGCGAAAGGAACAAATTACTTCTTGTGATTCCTGCCCCGCCATAAGTCTCAGCCATGGAGTTCATGTTCCAACCAAAACAGACATGGATTTTGTGCGCAGATAGCAATAATCTGTACCCATAACCCACAAAAACGAAGACGATTGGAGGTGGCGATTGGGTGTACCGTAGAATAACAAACCTCTTTTCCATCAAGAGCTATCCCTTGTTTGTGATCTGCATTGGCATGATGGGGGTAGCAATGTCGCTCAGCAGTCCGTACCTGTCCCTCTACTGCACGGGCGTCATCGGCATGACTCCTGGCGCGTTCGGCATTTTGCTCGCGGTCAATTCCGCTTGTGGTGTGTCGGTGAACTCCCTGGTGGCGAGGAAAACGGACGGAGTGATGGATAGGAAATACATCATCATGGCCGCTTCCGTATCGTCAGCGTGTGTCTATATCACATATTTAGTTTGCCACAACTACTTCATCCTGTTGATTTGCGTCGGCATTCTCGCTGGTTGCGGCGCTCCGGCGATGCCTCAGATTTTCGCCTACGCGCGCGAGTCGATGATGGCCTCCAAATCGAATGATAAGACGCTCGCGACGTCGACCTTGCGATCCCTGTTTTCGTTGGGCTACTTGGTTGGTCCATTATTTGGAACCCTTGTGCTGGCCTCCGCAGGATACCGAGGTTTGTTCGTCGGGTCTTCCACCATTCTTTTCGCCATTTTCCTCGTCGTCTTTGTGTTTCTAAAGAAAAGAAGAATGGGGGAGTTGGGGGATTCGCCTACGCGGATCATGGAGCCCGCTACCTCCCTCGAGCCCAGCCCCGCCATACGTAAGCCGTTCATCGCCTTCATTCTTCTGTACGTGTGCTCATTCACCTACAACCTCAACACGCCGCTCTTTGTGGTACACACCATTCATGCACCACAGCACGACGTGGGGCTCGTCATTAGCTTCAGCGCTGGTCTCGAGATCCCCATCATGATTGGGCTCGGTGCGTTAGCGCGGAAGTTTTCCAATCAGACACTCATGTTGTACGGCTGCGTCTTGGGTATGGTTGATTTCTCCGTCCTGGGGCTTTCCACACACATGTGGGCCATCTTCGCTGTGCAGCTTCTCCAAGCGTCTTACATCGGAATTGTCATGGGCAATGGACTGAGCTATTTTCAGGACTTGCTGCCGACTTCGCCCGGCGTCGCCACCACCATCTATGCCAATGCGCAAAGTATTGGCATCCTGATTGGAAACTTG
>JAJZAV010000037.1 GCA_021799255.1 Bacillota bacterium | reverse complement strand
ATCCCACGGAGGTGTTTTGAGTCCCATGCCCACCCCGCCCAGCAGCATGCCCCACCCCATCACGGTGCCGGAGCCATAGCGGTGCAGCAGTCGAATTGGGTACACGGTGTAAAACGCGGCCGTAATGGCCGACACCAGCCCCCAAACGATTGCAACCGGTGGCACGGTCAGCCCGCGCCAATGTCCGTCTGTGACGAGACAGGCCGTCCCCACGATGGCTAAGAGGACCGCCATCGTATCGAATCGACCTGGTAATCTTCTGCGGCGAAAGGCCAAGTAGACGGAAATGAACACCGGGCCAAGGTATTGCAGCAAGGTAGCCATCGCGGCATTCCCGTGCAGGATGGAAGCAAAGTAGGAGTATTGCACGCCGAGCAACCCCATCACCGCGAATGCCAGGAGGCCCACAACGTCTCCTTTCGATTTCCATATAAGAAACGTGTGGCGAAAACCAAACTGGACTGAGGCTCCCAACAACAGCAGGATGCCCGATGCGGTCATGCGCACCATAACGAGCCACCCTGCACTAAAGTGATAGCGGTGAAACAGCACTTGGGCAGCCGTTCCCGATACTCCCCACAACACGGCCCCCAGGAGAGCCATGGATAGGCCCGTGAGACGATTGGAACCCTTCTTGCGAGCGAAATTAACTTTGCCGGCGAATGCGGCCCCTTCGGGAACGCCTAGTTCCATCGATGCAACCCCTTTCCCGAACCACCTTCACGCATTCGTCGGATAGGTCAGCAATACGAGGAATTCACATGTCCCTCATGCGGATTCACGTATTCGCCATAAATCCCTCTACGGTGAGTATATCGCCTATCGCAAGGGGGTTAGAGGGCGCGCTTCCCATCGTCTTCGCGTACTTTCCCCTCGCGGTGACCTTCGGGGTCATTTCCTCCGGTCATGGCATCCCGTGGTATCTGACGATTCTTATCTCGGCGTTGGTGTGGGAGCCAAAGTGGGGTTATGCTCCGACTCCCGCATTTCCTCCTTGAGATCGAATTGCTCTGAGAGATAAAGTAGACCTCGACCATCAGACAATGGCGAGCCTGTGCCGATGAGTTGAGTTTGCACGGCCTTGCCAATCCGCGGATAGACTTTCTCTCGCCCCCTTGCGATATAATCGATACGCGAAGGCGAACACATCAATCTCGGGAAAGGCGTGTCATTGATGAACAGACTCGACGAAATCTTGGCCTTCAACGAAAAATTCGTGGAAAACCGCGAATACGAGCCATACAAGACATCGAAGTTTCCCGACAAGAAGCTTGTGATTCTGTCTTGCATGGATACTCGACTCTCAGATCTGTTGCCGCGCGCGATGAATCTGAAGAATGGCGATGCAAAATTCGTCAAGAATGCGGGCGCTGTGGTCACCCACCCATTCGGAAGCATTATGCGCAGCATTCTTGTTGCGGTTTACGATCTCGGTGCCGAAGAAGTCCTCGTCATCGGCCATTATGGATGCGGAATGGGGAGCATCGATTCGCATAAGACCCTGGGAAAGATGAAAGACAGCGGAATCTCGGAAGACGTCATCGACACGCTGCAGTATTCCGGCGTTGACTTGCACGCTTGGCTACAACGGATTGACTCCATACCTGACAGCGTGCGCGAGAGCGTGAAAATGATAAAGAACCATCCCCTGATGCCAAAGAACCTCATCGTTCACGGCCTCGTCATCGACCCTGAGACGGGAAAACTGGACCTCGTGGTGAACGGGTACGGAGGGTAACACAAACCCGGGGATCCGCCCCGGGTTCCACTTAGGACTCGCTCACTATCTGTCGTCGGGTTCGCTCCACGATGAAACTTGCATTGTCAAACCTGAGCAAAAACTGTTTATAATGGTTCCCATATGCGTTGAGTCACATGCCGTTTGTCTGTCGGTCATAAGGATGTGCTTGGATGGCCACTGTGAAGGATATCGCCAAACTAGCCGGGGTGTCGCCCGCAACCGTGTCGCTTGCGCTCAACGGGAAGAGCGTGAGCCGAAAGGCCCTGACCAAGGTGCTTAGAGCCGCCGAGGAACTGGAGTACCAACCGAAGCTGAGCGCTCGAAGCCTAAGATCCGGAAAAATGATGTCCGTTGGCTTCTACGTGGTGGAGGAAAGCTTTGAGGAGGCATGTAACTCGGGCTATTTATTTCCGTTGATAGCGGGCATCTCTAGCACGCTCTCCACAAACGGATACTCTCTTCAGTTTCAATCGTTCATGCCAGACACGATAGACGTCATCACGAAAAAGGCGCTCGAGCAATCGGTGGACGCCATGATCATCCTACCCCACTATCGTAACGTTGCATCGACCTTAATGTCCGCGCTGGACAAAACGAAGCTCCCTGTCGTCTTCTTGCAATGCGAAACCACGCTTGATGCGCACACCGTCGTCATAGACAACTCGGAGGGTGCAAGAATCGCCCTGAAGTATCTCTATGCCAATGGCCACGTCGACATCGGGATGGTCGCGGGACCCGAATATCATGTCGATAGCCTAGCCAGACTCGACGCCTACACTTCCATGGCGAAAGAACTCAACCTCGTGATTCGTAAGGACTGGATCCAATACGGAAACTTCACCATTGAAAGTGGATTCGAATGTGCAAATAGGATTCTGGGCAGCAACGATAGGCCTACGGCCCTCTTTTGCCTGAACGACTATATGGCGGTGGGTGCAATGCACGCCATAAGACAACGAGGCCTTCGCGTCCCGGGTGACATCTCGGTGGTTGGATTCGACGATAGTCCTGTGTCTCAAGCGTGTAGCCCAAGGCTAACGACCATCAAACAGCCTTTTATCGAACAAGGCACGATTGGAGCAAACATCGTTCTCGAAATCCTGTCCGGTCAAACCACGGCAGTCCAGACCCACATAGTGCAACCGAAATTGGTGGAAAGGGAATCTGTCGCTCCCCTCAACCAGCGTTGAAACGCTTTACGCAAGGGAAACCAGATCTTCTCTCTTTACTCGAGAAAACATCCTGGTACAATCGTAATATCGTGTACAAGCTACTCTTGGGGAGGATACATCATTCATGAAGCAAGTCCGTCTCGCTGCTTTCGCGATGGTTGCAAGTATCGCCATCGTGTCACCACAGGCTTTCGCTGCCACGGCCCATACGACCGCAAAGAAAAGCGACGTTCACATCACGACTAGCACCAACGTCAACGTCGCCAAGAAGGCAGTGAACTCTATGATGAAGTCGAATTCAATCACCGTGTTTGCCAGTTATATGCAGAGAAAAAAAGGATCCAGGGGATATACGTCGGGCCGAACTCATAGCCTGTCATGGTTTAAGACGGAACTCAACGATGGGTTTAAGGGGGCACAAACGACCTATCGTCTTGAAACCTCGCCCAAGGAGTCTCTCGTTCGAGTTGAGATTCAATCAACGACTTTCGACGCTATCTTCTCTTCGGTAACAAAAGGCGGATCCACCAGCTTCACGTGCGGCGGGCACCTCGAGAACGCTTCTCGCACGTACAGCGCTGCCTTTGAGGTGACTGGACACAACTAAACGGCAAGTTGAGTCGCCTCAATAAAATCGTTAGCCGGAACTGGATTCTCCATTGTTCCGGTTTTTTGTGCCAGATCAAAGGGAAGGCATTGAACGGGGTGACGCATACGAGGGCAGGATTCCATCAACTAATCCGCGAGGACGGGTCGTTGGTCGACGAAGAGAATGCGCAACTGGATTTCAGGGTTCTTAAGGAACTGATGCGCCGGATGGTGTTCACACGTCGATGGGACGAGAGGGCCATCAAACTGTCTCAACAAGGGCGCATCGGATATCATGCACCCGTAATGGGTCAAGAGGCGGCCGTGATAGGAACAGAGGCGGCGATGAACCGCGATGACTTCATCGTACCGGCTTACCGCGAGTTGCCCTCGCTGTACTGGCATGGATATCCGATGCATCAGTTGTTTTTGTATACTCTAGGGCATCAGCATGGAGGCAATGTTCCGAAGGACGTTCACTGCTTTGTTCCGCAGATTATTGTCGGAGCCCAGATTGTTCAAGCCGTTGGCGTAGGACTTGCATTCAAGATCAAGAAAGAACAGAGAGTGGCGGTGACCTACATAGGCGACGGCGGCACTTCGCAGGGCGATTTCTACGAGGGCATCAATTTCGCAGGCGCTCTGGACGCTCCCGTTGTCGTCGTAGTGCAAAACAACGGATACGCCATCTCGCTCTCTCGGGACAAGCAGACAAAAGCCGAAACACTCGCTCATAAGGCCGTCGCCGCGGGAATCGAAGGGGTTCAGGTGGACGGTATGGACGTCGCCGCGGTTTACGACGTTATGAAGACGGCGTTAACGAGAGCGAGAATGGGACTTGGCCCCACGCTCATTGAAGCGGTAAACTACCGTTTGATGCCCCATACGCTGAGTGGAGATGATCCGTCTCGGTATCGTTCTTCCGCAGAAGAAGACGAATGGCGAGCGAAGGATCCGCTAATTCGCTTGCGCATTCTCCTTTCCGAACGCGGTTTATGGAGCCATCAGGACGAAAGCGAAGCCATCGCAGCGGCCGACGACGAGATTGAGAAGGCCCTGGAACTTGTCGAACGAACGCCGAAAATGACGCAAGATGATCTGATTAACTACGTGTTTGAAACACCGCCGCAGGACTTGAAGACTCAGGGAAAGGAATACCAATGGCAGAGATGACGATGGTTGAGGCAATCAGGGACGCCCTCGACGTGTCACTTCGCGAGGACCCTCGGTTGCTGGTCTTCGGTGAAGACGTCGGGGTAAATGGGGGCGTGTTTCGAGCCACCGATGGATTACAGGAGAAGTACGGGGAAGATCGAGTGTTCGACACGCCACTGGCCGAGTCAGCCATTGCGGGGCTCGCCGTGGGACTCGCGATGCAAGGTTTCAAGTCCGTCGCGGAAATTCAATTCCTCGGGTTCGTCTACGAAGCGATGGACCAGATTTTGTCCCAGTCCGCGCGCATGCGCTACCGCACGCGGGGGCGATACACGTGCCCAGTCGTGTTCAGAGCTCCATTTGGCGGTGGCGTAAAGGCCCCAGAGTTACACTGCGACAGTTTCGAGGGGCATTTTGTGCAAAGCCCCGGCATAAAGGTTGTGATTCCATCAAATGCCTATGATGCCAAAGGATTGCTTTTGTCGTCTATTTCGGATCCGGACCCGGTAATATTTTTGGAACATTTGCAACTTTACAGAAGTTCAAGGATGGACGTTCCAGTTGGGCACTATACTGTGGAAATCGGAAAAGCCAAGGTGGTACGATTGGGAACGGATGTGTCCCTCTTTTCCTATGGCGCAATGGTCGCAATTGCCGTGGCTGCCGCCGAGGAATTACAGAAGTCGGGTATTTCGTTGGAAGTGATTGATTTGAGAACGCTTAGTCCCATGGATATGGAGACCGTTGTCACATCGATTCGGAAGACCCACCGCGCCGCCATCCTTCAGGAAGCATCTCGCAGTGCAGGCGTGGCTCCGGAGTTAATTGCAAAGATCAATGAACAAGCCATTTATTTTCTAGAGGGACCGGTGATCCGCATCACGCCGCCGGACACGTTTTTTCCCTTTGCTTCGCTTGAACGAGAGTGGTTACCTGACGTTGCGCGGGTGGTCGAAGCAATTTACAGGATGATGACAACGTAGCCCACGAGGAATCTAGCCGAGGGCTTTGTAGTTTTTTTGAACCTCATTCGTTAGGGTTCATTTTGAACCAGTAGTCGCAACTTTAGAGTGGAGTGGAAAAATGGACTACAGAGTGCAAGCAGGGGTTTTGGGCACGGGATCCGCATTGCCTTCTCGGGTACTTTCCAACTCAGATCTTGAACGAATGGTAGACACGTCGGACGAGTGGATCACCACGAGGACCGGGATCAAGGAGCGTCGCATAGCAGAAGCCAACGAAAGCACCTCCGACTACGCCACATTGGCGTGTCAACGGGCTCTCGAGAGCGCCGGTGTGTCGCCCGACGAGGTAGACCTCATTGTCTGTGCGACCGTCACCCCAGATACGATGTTTCCTGCAACGGCCTCGCTCATCCAGCATAAGCTTGGAGCGACCCGTGCTGCGGCTTTCGATCTTTCCGCAGCCTGCAGTGGCTTCATCTATGCCTTGTCTTTAGCGTCGGCGTACATCGAAAGCGGAAGGTACACGAAAATCCTCGTTGTTGCCGCCGATCTGCTGTCGCGAATCACGGACTACGAGGACAGGTCCACCTGCGTTCTGTTTGGCGATGGAGCGGGTGCGGTTCTCCTTGGTCCCGCGGATGCGCAGAAGGGCTTTCTGGCGTTCGATTTAGGGTCTGATGGAAGCGGCGCGGAATTCCTCATTCAACCGGCCGGAGGCTCCCGCGTCCCCGCCACCATAGAGTCAGTTGAAAGTCGGTTGCACTTTTTGAGGATGTCCGGGCAGGAAACGTTCAAATTCGCTGTCAAGGCGATGGTATCGGCCACAGAACGCGTTCTTTCTTCTGCAGGAATGGACGTCTCTGACATTGACCTGCTCGTTCCTCATCAGGCAAACATTCGTATCATTGAGGCGGCTCGACGCAAGTTTGATCTTGTGGAGGAAAAGGTCATGGTGACGATTCACAAGTACGGGAACACTTCCTCCTCATCCATGGCCATCGCGCTTGACGAAGCCGTCCGGGCAGGTCGGGCGAAGTCCGGAGACCTCGTGGTGATTGTTGGATTTGGCGGTGGGCTCACATGGGGTGCAGCCTTGCTACGACTATAACCGGATATTTCCCGACTTCGCGACCAGCGCGGGCGGAAACATCGCCGCCCGCGCGGCACACGGTTAAACTCTTTGCGTCAGCGCAACCAGCGTGCGATTTGCGCCACATCCCCCTTCGTCGCGGTGTAGGGAACGAGCGAGAATGAGAACTCGAACGGCGCAGTTTTAAGTTTGTAGGCCGGAAGAACCCCCGGACCACAACTGGCCGTGCCCAGGCCCGCCTGGGCCATGTCCAGGTGGAGGAAAATCTCCGGCGTATGAGGAAGATCCGGGGTGTGAAGAGCTTCATCGAGATCACGAAGCGCGTAGTGGTGCGCCGAGAAATTCACGGTCCGCTGACCGAGTACCAGGACACCCACTCCCCATTCATCCGCAAACCGTACCCAACGAGCATCGCTTCGGTTCCCGTTCTCCTGCGGGAGCACGTACGGCGTGTGGAGCTCATCGACGGTGGCGTGGTATCGGCCCACCCGAGCGGCCAGAGAGCTGTCCGGGTACGACTCCCCGAAACCTCGCCCAAACCACGTGACGTCATCGAGACCCGCAGCCAAGCAGAGTAGAACGCCGACCCTGGGCAAGGTCTCCGGGTAGTCTCCCGATGGAAGTCCCGCTACGCGGACCGTCACTTGACCGGACGGTTCGACAACGTACCGATACTCGCAATCGAATCCCCATCGCAGCACGGGCGGCGCGATGCGGGCCTTGACGGTAATTACCATCGATCCCGCTGGTGCATCCGTTCCTTCCCCGTCGCTGAAACTCCAAGTCACGTCCTGCACCCGCTGGTGCATCTGGTTCAACCCATAATTTTTCCACACGTTCGCCTGCGCATCATGTCCGTGATGAGAGGGTGGATTGTCATTGTCGGTGGGCGCCCGCCAAAAGCACATCTCGGGGCCTTGTTGCCCGTGAAGCAATTCTCTCCCCTCGTGCCTCCAACTCACCAGACGGCCGAACACTTGATCAAAGGTGAGCGAGAAATTGCTGCCATGGATCTCGAGATGCCGGCCCACCTCTTCGGCAGTCAGGACGTCCTGGGCTGGCACGAGATGTTTCACCGATGGAAGGGCCAGTTCAGCCAGTTCAAATTGAGCCCAGGCCACCTCGTGCCCGGCGTCGCCCCACCGCGAGTCGTTCCTTAATTGAAACGAAATCTGCAGCCAGCATTCGGCTCCTGGCGGTACGTCGAGCGAAGCCGGTACGGGAACGGTCACTTCGGCTGAGCCTCCGGCTGGGATCTCGGGGAGCGAAGTCTCTCCGCCAACCGCCGTTTCCCCGTCGATTTCCACGTGCCAGAGCATCCGCAGGTGACTCAAAGACAAGAAGTCGTATCGGTTGTACACTCGAAATCTCCCGGACTTCGAATCCGATGCTTCCACCATCACAGGTTCGATGGCCTTCTTGTATTCCAAAAGCCCCGGGGATGGCTGGTGATTCGGGAAGACTAAGCCGTCAATCACGAAATTCGAGTCGTGCGGCTTGTCTCCAAAATCCCCTCCGTACGCGTAATACTCCTCGCCATTCTCGGTTCGCGCCAAGATGCCATGGTCCAACCATTCCCACACGAATCCCCCTTGGAGCCTGCGGTAAGTGTAGAAGGCATCGACGTATTCCTTGAGACCTCCGGGTCCGTTGCCCATCGCGTGAGCGAACTCGCAGAGGATGTGGGGCTTGTCGAGGTGTTCCATCTGCCCGAATCGAATCAACTCGTCGACGGAGGTGTACATCGTGCTATGGACGTCCATGATGGCTTCCTCGAAGTCGCCCCCGCGGCTCACGATGCGTCCTGTCTCCCCCTCGTAATGCACAAGCCTCGTCGGATCCTTTCGGTGCGCAAATTCCAGCATGGCAACATGATTGGATCCGAATCCAGATTCGTTCCCGAGGGACCACAGGATAACGGATGGGTGATTCTTGTCGCGCTCGATGGTACGCAGGAGCCTATCCAAATACGCTGGCCGCCAACGCTCGTCGTCGCTCAATTGATTCCAGTCGCCCCGGATGGCAAACCCGTGGCATTCGAGGTCCGTCTCGTCAATCACGTATAGCCCGTACTCGTCACACAGATCGTAGAACAGCGGATGATTCGGATAATGGCTTGTGCGCACCGCGTTGATGTTATGGCGCTTCATAAGCAGGACGTCTTCTCTCATCCATTCAAAGGGAACGGCTTTGCCATAGACGGGATGGTGATCGTGCCGGTTTACGCCTTTGAACAGGATGGGCTTGCCGTTGACCTGGATCAGCCCATCCTTCAGTTCTACGCTGCGAAACCCGATTCGAAAGGGGATCACCTCAAGGATCTGCCCCGCGCCGTCTTGGATCTCAACCAAAAGGCGGTACAGATTCGGATCTTCGGCGGACCAAAGCCTTGGGCCACGCACAAGCCCGCCAATCTCCAGAGTGCTCTCCCCTTCGCCGGAAACTTCGCACGCCGCTTCGTCCCTGTCTAACGGTACCGATTCTCCGGTCGAATCCAACAGGCGCGCAAAGAGCGTCACCCGCGCGGATTCTGCCGAGCGATTCACCGTTCTCACCTGAACGCGCAGGTTTGCGTCCCGATAATCCTCATCAAGCAGCGTGTCCACCCGAACGTCGCCCACGTGGACGTTGGGCCTCACGAGAAGATAGACGTCGCGAAAGATCCCACTGAACCACCATTGGTCTTGGTCCTCCAAATAGCTGCCGTCAGACCACTGGTAGACGATAACCGAAATCTGGTTTTGTCCCGTCCGAACCAGATGAGAGACGTCGAACTCGGACGGCAAACGACTGCCTTGACTGTAGCCGACCGGGATGCCGTTCACGAAGACATGAAACGCGCTGTCGACCCCTTCGAAGCGCAGACTCACGGTTTGGTTGCGGACATCGCCGAGAGTGAACGTGCGCCGATAGCACCCTGTGGGGTTGTCGGTGGGCACGTGGGGCGGATTTATGGGAAAAGGATACTGGACGTTCGTATAGTGCGGGTGTCCGTAGCCCTGCATCTGCCAACTTGAGGGAACTGAAATGTCCGCTAGGCTGGAATCGTCGAACTCCTCGTCGGAAAAGCCCGCGGGAACCAGATCCGGAGCTCCCACGTACGCGAATTTCCAAATCCCATTCAGCGACAGAAAGGATTCCGAGAGCCCTCGCAGAAAAGTCAGCGCCGATTCCTGGCTTCTGTGAGGGACAAAGTAACTTCTTGCAAGACTGCGATTTCTCTCGAGTACACTAGGATTTTCGTAATCTTTCTGGGTCGCACCTTGCTGCTGTTGCATACAGTGGCCTCCTCCTAACATCAAGCGCCCGTCGAAGCCTTCGACGGGCCTTCGGTCAATCCCGAAATGAAGATTGTGATACTGGACCGTATCCACACAAAGAAAAGAAATCAAACCCGTTAGTGTCCCGCGGATACTGGCATTGCGAAAGAAAGAGCTTTCATCCTATCCCAACTTCGTCTACCCAAAAGATTCACTGGGAGATTTGCATCGAGCCTTGTTTTTGATGGCACGTTTTTCGGTTCCGGATGGCTTCGAGTCGAGAAGGCAACCAGAAAAACTCTTTGTGAGGTCTTGGTAGTTACGACGAATATATATCGTAGGCTTGTAACAATCAAGAGACGGCCCTGAAGGACCGCCCCTGCGTTCAATCTCACCATCTCACTGAAGCGCAGTCCACAACTGCTGGTTCTCCAGGCCTAGCCGCCAGATGGCAGCACCCTTCAGTCCAAAGTTGTGAATGAGCCCGTCCAGCAGCGAAAGAGATCGGCCGTTCTCAAACCACACCGTGTGTGACACGTGATTCGAACCGACATAAGTGAACGTTGGAGTCTCGGACGATTTGTCAAAGACGATGCGACTGTGATGTGCCTGCGCCAGTGCCTCGGCCGTCCCCATGCCGATTTGGATTCCCGTGCCGTTTGCCCAATCGTACCCGTAATCCGCGATTCCCAAGAGTACCTTGTCCGGGCTCATCTGCTGGATGGCGTACTGGATGACTCGCTTGACATGAGCATATTGGGCGACGGTGCCAGGGCTTCCGGCTGACGTGTGTTCATCGTACGTGATGAGCATGACGAGGTCCGCATTCGCGGCTAGTCCCGCGTAGTCGTACGCGGAGTTCGGATTCGACTGATCCTGTTCTGGCAAGCAAACCATGAGCTTTAGCCCCGTCCCTTGCAGGGCTTGGTGCAACTCGGCCATGAAGTTGACGTACTCGTTCCTATCCGCCGGTTCTATGTTTTCAAAATCCATTGTGATCCCGGTGAGTTTTTCCCTCAACGCGATGCTTTTGATCTCCGCAATCACCGCCGCCGTCGTCGTTGGACTGCTAAGAATGGAATTCACCAGTCCCGGATCCGGGCGATTGGTCACGGAATTGTAGTCGCCCACCACCATGAAGGAATCTTTATGGCTGTCTTGCACGAGGTTCAATTCCGAAACCACGTTGGCACCGGCCGACAGGGCGGTCAAGAGGTACTTGGTTCCGTCGATTTGCTGCCGAATCTTCGCGGCCCCCTGCGGAAAGTCCGAAATGAACGGATACGTCGTAAATCCGATGGCGGAGATTTGCTGGATATGTTTCGTCATGTCCTGCAATTCGCCCGTTCTGCCCCCCGCGAAGAAGTACAGGAATGGCACTTGCGCGGGAGGGGCGGGCGGACTCAGCCAGTGACTCGGGTTCAGTGGGTGGGACATGATCCGATTCGCGTTCTCTATGATTTTTGCGTATTCCCCCCGCGAGACGGTGCCCAACGGATGGAATGTGTTCGGTGTCGGCTCAGCCATCAGGCGGTTGGCCAGTACCGAATTTATGATCATCTGATTCTCGACGCTAAGCGTTTTTACGTCCGTGAGTGGGAATGGTCGGTTGTATTCGAACTGGTCAAGCCCGTAATACCTCGATAGGTACTGCGCAACGAACATCCGCGTGGCCGGAGCCTTCAGATCCTTGGGCAGCGAAATGTCCGCAAGTTTTTGATGCGACAGAGCCCATTGAAGGTAATCGGAAGGCGTGCCTGTCACCGCGGAGTTATACGTAAGGATATAGTCAATAGCATCTTCGTAGGAAATGGGTCGGTTTGAATTCACGGTAAGATCCAGTTGGTTCGGCGGAAGATGGCTCAGCAGCTTCTCGGCGTTCGGTCTATAAACAGCGGATCCCTCGCTGATAACGAGGTACTTGCGTGCGTTCGCGAACTCCCGAACTTGCGAATTCGAATATACGTTTGCCAGTCCCCACGCGGCCTGCTCCGAGTTGAAGCGACGATATTCCCGCGAAAATACGGACGTCGCTTGGGGGAAATCTTTGAGAGAATAATACGTCCACCCCAGCGTGTTGTACGGGGCCTCCCAAGTCTTGTCGAGAGAGATGGCGCGCTTCAAGTCGACAATGGCGGCATTTGGACTCGATTTAATGCTGTGCAAGGCTGATTCATAATCACTCATGGCTTGATTCGGTATGGCTCCCGCAAGAGCAGTGACGACTGGGAAACTGCACACGGCAGCAAGAAACGCAGTAACGAAACTTTTCTTATTCACAGCGACGCTCCCTGTTTCGTATGTAGGCCTGTGGCAAAAGGCCGTTCTTGTCAAGCACTTCGTTCCGAGCGCAGCCATGCCGACGACCAACGCAGAGATTCTTCAGCGGGTTTCGACATTCCTCCTTCACGACGAAGAAACGCTGCGAACCCCATGTCGGAATGTCAAAATCGGTGCATTGGAGTACAAGCCTCCTCCCGAAACCTTATATAAAAGATATTTTACTGAACATTTACTCTTCTTTTACCGTTCCAGAACTTTCGCTCAATATGCCCGCCCTATAATACCGAGGTGTAATCCTGAACATTTCAAACATGAGGAGATGACGTCCAACGATGCATACCCGATATTATAAAACGAAGATTACGTCCATCATGGCGGGCTTCACAGCCGCGGCTGTAACGTTTGCTGGTGGCAGTGCTCCCCAGGCTAGCGCGGCATCGTCCAAAGTGACCGACATTCTGTTCTGGGCAGGACACGATTCGGGAGAATTACATAAAGCGCTAATCAAGGAGGTCGCGCAGTTCAACGCCTCGCACCCCACCATCCACGTGACTTTCCAGGCCCAGCATGCAACCACCAAGGGCATGGCCGCCTACTTGGCCCACAAGGCTCCGAACGTGGCGATGATAGCCACCAACGCAGCCCAGACCTTTATCAGCGCGAACGCACTCCTCAATCTCAAACCGCTCATCAACTCCAAAAATGGACTGACACCGGCGCAGATTCACCAGGACTACTACCCCGTCGTCTGGAACGACATGCGAAGTGCAAACGGGAACCAATACCTTATGCCGCTCGAGAAGAAGTCGAGCGTCGTTCTTTACTACAACGAGGATCTCATGAAGAAGGCCCACATCGTATCCGCCCCGACGACATGGGCACAGGTTGTGACCGACGCCACCAAAATCACAAACCTGGGATCCAGTTACCACGGGATTGAGTGGACCCCCTCCGTCCGTCAGTTCTTCGTCATGGTGATGGACTTCGGCGGTTCTGTGTGGTCAGACGCGGGCCACACGAAGTTCAACCTTAACAACGAGGGAGCAAGAAAAGCGTTCGCGATGCTCCGGACCATGGTCAAAAAAAACATCCTCATCCCCACGAAGGGGTACAACTACCAGCTTAACTTCGGCACCGGACACGTCGGCATCCTTATCGACGCTTCCGCTGGCTACACGTACGATCTCGGTTCCGTCGGCGGAAAATTCCCCATGCTGGCGCAGTCCGCGCCAAGCGGTCCCGTTGGCCACGCGTACAACTACATTAACGGAGCTTCGCTGGCGATGTTTAACACCGGATCGAAAGCTGAGCAGGAGGCAAGCTGGATCTTCACCAAGTGGATGTCCGGACCGGCCAACAACACCTACTGGAACAAGCATACCAACTATCTTCCACTGGGACCGGCAGGCATGTCGATGATGACTTCGTTCTACAAGAGTAATCCCGCGTACAAGGCGTCGTTCTCGAATCCGAAGTACTGGGTCATCAAGCCAACAGACCCCAACTATTCCGCAGCGAAGGCTGCCATGCAGAGCGATTTTCTCAAGGGCTTAATGGGCCAAGAGTCCATCAGCACGGCGCTCAAGAACATGACGAACGCGGGCAACAAGTACATGGCCGGGCAAGAGCGGCTGTGATTCGCCCATGAGCGCTCACTCTCCCTTCGCGATGAGCGTGACCAACGCCGCTGGAGCGCGAGCCAAGCGTCGCCGGCGGCTACGTGACGCTCTCACCGCATTCCTGTTTCTGTCGCCCGCCTTAGTGTTTCTCGCCGTGTTTGTGTACGTTCCGTCGGTGACGGCGTTTGCGCTCGCCTTCTGGCACTACCACCTTGGAGGCGCAAACACCACGTGGGCCGGTTGGTCCAACTTTACCGACGCCGTGACGTTCAACATCTTTCAGCAGTCGCTCGCAAACACGTTCTACTACGCCGCGATGATGGTCCCGGCCATCCTGATTCTGTCCGTAGTCATCGCCGTGCTCATCAACAAGGCGTCCCGTTACTACACTTTCATCCGGACACTCGTATTGCTGCCGTACGCTACCCCGGCGGTGGGAACGGCCATTGGCTGGCTGTGGATTTTCGATCCGACGTACGGCCTCGCCAACGGCGTTCTCCACGCGTTGGGATTGCATCCCTCCATGTGGCTGCAATCGCCTAGAATGGCCATGCCGTCCATCGCCATCTACTCGCTCTGGCACGGTCTCGGATTCGATGTCGTCATCGTGATGTCCGCGCTCGCCAGCGTCCCGAAAGGAATTCTTGAGGCGGCGTCCGTCGACGGCGCCGGGTCCGCGCGGCGCTTCTTTCGCATCACCCTGCCGCTCATCTCGCCGACGATGTTCTTCATCACCATCGTTACAACCATCGGTACGCTGCAGAGTTTCGCCCAGGTCTACGCGCTGACGGGTGGATCCGGCGGTCCCGAGTTTGCGACGACGACAACGCTGTTTCTCATCTACGAGACCGCTTTCATCTACAATCACTTCTCGTATGCCTCGGCAATGGCGGTGATCCTCGTGCTCATCATCCTAGGGTTCACGCTCATTCAGCGCTGGGCCGGCAGGCGCTTTGTGTTTTATCAATAGAAGGAAAACACCCCGAGGAAGTGCTCTTTCCATCCGGATGATCCGATTCAACAGGAGGTGTTCCGCGTGGAGCCACGTGCGTGTACAACGGAGTCAACCAGGGCGCACGGCGAAGCGACGACGTCAAGCACCGCGGGCAACCTGACGATGCCCACCGTGCGCGAATCGCCCTCTAAAAAGGCCATTCGCCTCGCTAAATCCCTGCCGCGAGCCGTCGTCGCGCTGGTCATTGGAATGTCTTTTCTGCTCCCACTTTACATCGCACTCGTCACGTCGCTCGACACGCGCGCCGACGTGTTTCAATTTCCTCCCCATTTGACGCTCGATTGGCAATGGAGCGTGTACACCCGCGCATGGCACATGTTCCGCTGGGCGATGTACCTCGGAAACACGGTTCTCATCGCAGTGGTGACCATCGCGATTGCCCTCATCACGTCCATCCTCGCCGCCTACGCGCTCAGCTTCATCGAGTTTCGCGGCAGGGAGTTCGTTTTCACGCTGATCTTGCTCGTTATGATGATCCCAAGCGAGGCGCACCTTATCCCCAACTTCGTGTTCCTCGCGTTCATCCATCTCTTGGACACCTACGCGGCGCAGATCTTGCCGTACGGCGTCTCCGTGTTTGGCATCTTCTTGTTGCGGCAGTTCTTCCTATCCCTGCCGAAAGACTACTTCGAGGCGGCGCGCATCGAGGGGTGCGGACACCTGCAATTCCTCTGGTCCATCGCGCTGCCGATGTGCCGACCGATTCTGTTCACCATATCGCTCTACATTTTCATAGGCAGTTGGAATTCGCTGATGTGGCCGCTCATGGTCACGCAAAGCCACCACGTTCAGCCGGTCGAGGTGGCCCTTGCGCGGTTTCTCAACAACAACTCAGTGGATTGGCGCCGCCTCTCCGCGGCATCCATCTTCACCACCGTACCCGTCATCGCGCTGTTCCTTTTTTTACAGGGGTACATTATCCGCGGAATCGCGCGCGGCGAGGGTATTCAGGGGTAAATGGCATCCCTACGACAGAACACGACGCGCACTCGTCCGCGTCAGGACCTACGCCAACATTAGCAGTTCCCGAATCTCCTCCTCGGAGAGGGCCGACAGGCTCGCTTCCCCGTCGCCGACGACTTCGTCAATCAGATTTTTCTTCTTTTGCTGCAGTTCGTAAATCCGCTCCTCAATCGTCCCGTTCGCCACCAGACGAATGACCTGCACGACGTTCTTCTGGCCAATGCGATGGGCCCTGTCGGCCGCCTGATCCTCTACGGCCGGGTTCCACCAGAGATCAAACAGAATCACGGTGTCGGCGCCGGTCAGGTTTAGGCCGGTTCCGCCCGCCTTGAGCGAGATCAGGAAGACGTCGCACTCTCCCCGATTGAACCGCTCGCACAACCCCAACCTCTCCTTAACAGGGGTGGATCCGTCCAAATAAAAAGTGTCAATCCCAACCCTTCCAAGCGACTTCAAAATGATGCCCAGCATCTCGGTGAACTGGGAGAAGACCAACACGCGCCGACCCGAACTTTTGCATTCATCCAGAACCTCCAGCAGTTGCTCGAGTTTCCCGGAGGACCCGCCGTAGTTCTCGACAAACAGCCCCGGATGACAGCACAGTTGGCGCAGCCTCGTCAGTCCCGCGAGGATCTTCATCCGGCTCTTCTGAAACCCTTCCTGCTCCAGAGAAACGGTGGTTTCGTGTTGAATGCGCTCGAGGTAAGCAAGGTACAGCTTCTTTTGATCCTCGGTCAGCTCGGACTGCTGCACGGTTTCGATTTTGTCGGGCAGTTCCTGCAGGACTTCCTTCTTCAGGCGCCGGAGCACAAACGGACGAATACGTTTTGCCACCCCGTCGGGTGCCAACGTGGAAAAGGCCTTGTGATTCGGAAACATCGACGGAAAAACGAAGTGAAAGATGGACCAGAGGTCGTCGAGGGAGTTCTCGATGGGCGTACCAGTGAGGGCGAAGCGCCGATCACTATGCAGTTCAACCGCCGCCTGCGCGGTCTGCGTCGCGTGATTCTTGATGGCCTGCGCCTCGTCGAGGATGATGGCGTGAAAGTCCTTGTCCTTGTACAGATCCACGTCGATACGCAGCAAAGGATACGAGGTAATGTAGACGTCGGGAGCGTCCTTTGCTTGGATCATTCGCTCCCTGTCGCTTCCGACCCCAGCGACCACCACGGACACCACGTCGGGCGCAAACTTGGCAATCTCGCTCTGCCAGTTGTAGATGAGGGATGCGGGCGACACAATCAGGACGGATTTGCCCGATTCCCGGATATCTCCGAGTTCAGAGACGATGAACGCGATGCTCTGAATGGTCTTCCCGAGCCCCATATCGTCGGCGAGTACACCACCGAATCCATAATGCGCAAGGGTCTTCATCCACTGGTAGCCATACTTCTGGTAGTCCCGCAGCGTTGACGAAAGGGACTCGGGGACGGGGAATTCGAGGTTGTCTGGATGAAGGAGATCGTCCATCAGGGAACGCGCCCGACGGCCAAGCTTGATCTGGGAAGAACCCTCGTACCCCGGCAGCAGATGGAGCCCCTCTGTGAGCCGAACGGAAGCTCTGCCATTCTTCACGGAGGCGGTCCGAACGTGCATGTCCTCCATTAGATGGCGGATCGAATCGAAATCGTTGTCTGCGAGAGAGACAAACTTCCCGTTCTTCAGACGATGGTACCGCCTGCGCTCGACGATGGCCGATAGCACCGACTGCACTTCGGCTTCGTCTATGCCGTCGATATCGAAGCGAATGTCCAGGTACTGGTTGTCTCGGACGTCGATGCTCGTCTTTGGACGCGCTCCCATCTTCCCCGAAACGGCGTCCACGGAGTTGGTGGCAAACACGTCCACGCTCGATTCGATTTCTGGCAACACGTCGTAAAGAAACTCGTAGATGGAGTCGTCGTCGGTGAGAAACGCCCGCTTGCCCACGATCTTCAGATCCAGCGTGCGAACGTGACCCAAGATGCGTTCTTCCGTCCTTCTATCGCGTAGCACCGTACGCCCAAGCTTGTCCTTGATTTCACCCGACGAATCGACATCCGGGGAAAACGGATGAATGGCCGTATCCCCATATTCGAAGACGAGCTCCAGCATCAGGTGATTGTCCACTATATCCAGGTACATCTTGGCGGCGAGAGGATGACTCACGAAATCCTCCATGGCGCGCTCGTCCATCTGAACGCGGCCCATGTCACCGAGCACGGGAGCCACCTGCTCCATGAACGCGGATACCTGGTTTGGCGGGAGATAAACCTTGTACTCGGACTCGTATTTGAAAATCGACGTCAAGTTCTCGAGGATGTCCAGTTGCTCCTCCGGCAACGTGTAGAGGCCTCCGTTCATCACCGCGTACCCGTAGTCTCGAAGAACCGTGATCTCGGACAAGGGCTTCAGGTCCACGCAGAGAATGTCCTCGTCCACCTTGTCCACTTCAAATGGCACGGGCAGCTTCCCCGGCACGACGCCAAGCAAAGGAGTGATTTGTCCCTTGTGATACAGCCACGTTTTGCCCTGTTTCAGCAGTTCAAACAGGTCCGACCACAGGGCGGCAGGGATCATCAGCGTCTTGTCATTGCGGGCATACGTCGTCGTCGAGTACCCGTACATCGACGTGTGATACAGTCGCTCCATCTGACGAATGCTCAGCAATTGCTGAATGATGGCCTCATCCGTAGGCGAAAAATACTGCGTCTGCGGCGAGTATGTGAAGTTTTTCGAGAATGTCTGAGAACGTCCGCCCGACACGTTGTCCAGGAACTCCCGCACCTTCTGCACTTTGTAGGTGCGCTTCACCCCGAGCTTCAGTTCAAGACTGATATACGACGAACTCTGGAAGCCTTCGTGAATGTGGCAGACGTATTCCATAAGAAGCAATTCGGAGCGACTCGCATCCTTCGCTTTCGCCTCGACGGCTTGATTCCCCGTGGCCTTCGACACAACGAGATCCAGAACCCGCGCTGCCAGTTGCCTTCGGTGACTCGTAAGAACGCTCTCTTGCGGTTTCTGCTCAGGGCTTACTTTGCGCGTCTCGTTGCGGATGACCTCGATATCTCCGCCACTATATAGGATATAAAAAAGCACCGCCGCGACGTGCTTGCAATAGTCGAAGCTCGTCTCGAAAAACGGGCAGTCACATTGTGCATTAATGGAGGAAATATCGTCATCGTAGACCGTTACTTCCACGTTATATGGTTTCGATCCGTTCACAATCGCGCTATATGTCTCTTCGTCCGAATCGTATTGCACTCGCTGTACGCGATTGGCCTGATAATAACTGTAGCCACGCTGGGACGACTTCGATCCGCACCAGTACTGGATGTCCGTTTGGGTAAAACTGAGCATTCAAAAACGCCCCTTCGAAGGAATAGCAGCGGTGTGTCCGGTGGTAGGATCGGCAAACACCGTCTGTGGCTATTCTAGCACGGAGCGTTCATGGGCTCGTAGTTCCGATTTTCTGAGCTTGTCTCGTCTAACAGGGGCATCGTCGGGAACGACTGGATCGGCAGCAGGGAGTAGCCGCCGAAGGAAACATACCCGACGCCTCAATTAACCGCAATTGTGCGCGAAACCCTCTATGCCTGATTCATTCTATCCTCCGTGATTCGGCAGTGGGAGTGAAAGGGATGGTTTACACCATCCCTTTTCCCCATGGCCTTCACTAAAGGCCCTATGCGTTCGATGGAACCCGCTTTACTAAGGCAAAGTTGAAGGCCCAATTGGTATTCCCGTTGTGACCGGGTTACTCGGAGTGCTGTAGGTCGCATCCCCCGGTACAAAGACTCCTGACGTGGTCTGACTTGTACCACCAAACATATACGGTACAAAGGTGGAGAGACCTGACGCTGGTTGCTGAACAGCCCACTGCGATGGATTCGCTGTGGTCGAGAGGACATTGTTGTTTGCGTCGTAAACCACCGCGTTGAGAACCGCAGGGTTTGTTCCAGGTGACGTGACTGGGTTTTGCGCATTGGTGTTTTCCGCGAAGAATTGAACTGTGTGCCAACCCGGTGATAAGTTGAGTATCGGCACGGACTGTTCATTATTCCAAGCAGTCTGCACCCATACCGGCTGACCATCGATATACAGTTCTGAGACATCATCAGAGTTGAACTTGACGGTCATGCTGGTGGTCCCTGCCGGGACGTTCACG
>JAJZAV010000036.1 GCA_021799255.1 Bacillota bacterium | reverse complement strand
TGAACCCCGACGACGATTATGTGGTGTACTGCCGAAGCGGACAGCGGAGCTATTTTGCAACCTGCATTTTGAAGGGGCTCGGATTCCCCCATGTACGCAACCTCTCCGGCGGGTACCTCGTCTACGAAATGCGTGAGACGGCGAAGAACGATGTCCTGCTTCACGCATAGAGAAGATGAGCGACGGGTAAAGTCCGATTTCTCGAAAGAGGCCGGGTGAATCGGCCTCTTTTGCTGTACACTAGACGACGTAGCGGTTTTAAGGTGTTCTATCAAACAAAGAGGGGTCACGATTATGGAGGCTACCGAATGGCGCCTTCCGGATCTGACGGACGCACTGTCTCGACTGTCCAGGGCCAAGTTGTTCATTGACCCGCTTCTGCTCGGCATGAGTGGTGCCTTCGTAATGGAAAGCGCGGACCCGGTTCTCAGGGCGGGCGCCGAAAAACTCAAGCGAGAATACGATGCGGATCCCCAAGCGAAGGCGCTCGTCCGAGACGGGCTCTTCGGCCCGCATCCTTCGAACGACGAACTAGTGTATGTCGCCATCGACGAGTTTCTCATCTGCACGGCCATATACCTGTCTCACGACATCAATGGAACCGTCGACGTGGACCAAGGGATTGCCCAGATGACGGTGAACGACGTCACGGCCTTTATTGAACGGAACGGGCTGTTGATGTTGTGCCAGTGCCATGCCGCCATCGTCGGACTCGAGAACAATCAGGCTGTAGCCTACTACGGACGTCTCTCGGTCAAGGACTTCCTGTCGGGCGCCAAGCACAGGCCGTGGGCGACAAAATCGTTGCCACACGAACTCGAACTCAGCAATCACCTAGGATTTTACGAGACGTTCAGCGAAGACGACACAGAGTACGTCCGACTGACCGACAAAGGGTTCGACAGAATGCACCAGATCCGCAGCATGATGGAGCATTCTGGATACATCGCGTCACGCTTGAGAGCCATGTACTTGGCGCAGTTCGACGATTCGCAGGATTGGGACGGAATGCTCCGCGAAATATGTCCAACGTTGATTGACGAGAGGCGGAAGTTCTTGGATTTCCTGTCGCTGCAAGCATCAACGGAGGTCTTGGAACTTGGGTGCGGGACCGGAGAGTTCACGTTTACTGCGGGCCTATGCGACGCCGTCGGGGAGAATGGTTTTGTCACGGCTACAGACCCGTCTGTGGGGATGTTGCGCCGAGCGCAGGCCAAGCAGGATGCTCTGGGGGCGAAGAGAGTCGCACTGGAAGCGGCTATGGCGGAGAGCATCCCATTTTCGGACAGCGAGTTTGATGCGGTGGTCGGCGTCTCGTTCTTGCAGTTTACCGAGATGGACGCAGCCATGAAGGAAATGGTGCGGGTGAGCCGAAACGGGGCCACGGTGGGCATATTTCAGCCCATCGCCGCAACATCGTTCACTCCGGTGTATCGTGAGTGGTTTCAGGTTTTTTTCGATCTCGCGAAACGTTCCGGCAGCGAGTCTCCCCCAAGCTACTTGCCGGGAGTTGTGGATCTAACTCAGCTGTTTGAGCGCTACTCATTACATAGCATTGAGACCAAAGTCTGCACCGTTCCGGTGATGCTGAAAACACCAGAAACGGTCGTCAGATTTCTCTTGACCACGGTTGGATTCTTTCAGAAACAGATGATGAGCATACCATGGGCAGCTCGCGTAGAACTCGTTTCGAATCTAGTGGAGAAGGGAGTCGAAATGTGTTCGCGGTACCCCTTGGTAGATAGGACATTCCCAGCCTCGGTCTTGTTTATTAAGGGAATAGTTCAAAAAGCGTAAGGATGTGGGCCAGCCCGTGTACATATTTCTCTGTACAGACGATCAAGCCTTCACCAGCGTCATCCCATACTACTTCGAGGGAACTCCAGTTCAGGTGTTTCCTCTTAGCTTGTTGGCCGGGGCGATGCAACTCGCTGTGAACTGTTCCCACTTTGTCATTGGACTTCCTATGCTGGACGATTCGGACTGGCGCTTGTTGGAGTTGATTAAGGGGCCGGACATCCCGAAGTATCTGCTGGTTCGTCGGGCCGTGACGGCTCAGGACAATCGCAGGGCGAAGGCGCTTGGCGTATCAGAGATCCTTGTGGATCCCATCGTCAAACTGCGTAACGGGGTTGGACGCAACGTGGACGATCTCATTAGCGCCTTGCGGCAGGCTGCGGACGACGACGAACTGGCTCCGACCACCGTTTTTCTTGGCTCGGGAACGTATTTTCACACAGAGCAAAACCTAGTTACCTATGAAAACAAGCGCACCCAATTGTCCGATAGGGAAGCGGATGTACTCAAGCTGTTCCTGCGTTGTGAGGGCAAGTTGCTCACCAAGACCACCATTGCGGAGGAACTGTGGTCAGGGCGCGTCGCCGTCAACGGGATTCCGAAGCTGATTGCTCGCCTGCGCGAGAAACTCGGGCCCGCAGGCCACATGGTGTCGGGACGCAAGCAAGGCGGGTACATATACGAACGATTCAAATAACGGCCAAATAAAGGTCAATCTTGATTCATGTCGATCCTTGACGTACGAAGCAGGTACTTGTCATCACTTTGCTAGTGGTTTGCCATCACATTGCTAGCACAACAGTAGTGAAAATTGTGGTAGATTTTTTTTGACCTTGTCGAGCGTTCGGCACACAACCCCCGTTCGTGTCGAACGCTCACAGACCCCCTAAAACCAACGGAAGACCGTTCTCGAGTTCCCACGTGAGAAAATACCACGAAACGGCAAACTGTGACAAGCCCTCGTTGGATATTTGTCCATCAGAATTTTGAACGACAGCTGTTCCTTGCTGTTTTGACACAATTATGCCACGGCGCGTTCATAAATTCCTCAAGCAGAAACTGGTGCATAAATGTGTCCGCGAAGTCTGACACTCTTCCTGAAATGATTCGGGAGGATGTGCAAAGCATGCAACGGATGGAAACGAGGCACAGACCTGCCAACCGCGACATTGGTCGTGCAGAAAGTACGACTCCGAATAAGGGGTCAATGGGCGTAGCGGAATTGGTCTTCATTGGAGTGGGAGGCATCATTGGGGCCGGATTCTTCCTAGGAGCGGGTCTTCCCATCCGCACCGCAGGGCCCTCGGTTCTCATCGCATTCGTCCTCGGGGCCATCGTGACGGCCCAAGTCATTGGGGCGCTGTCTACGCTCGCCGTTGCGGATCCGCAGAAGGGATCGTTTGTCGCCCATTCGCGCAAATACCTCGGAGAATACGCGGGCTTCCTCCAGGGCTGGACTTACTACATCACGAGTGTTTTGACGATATCGAGCGAGGCCGTCGCTATGTCCATCTTCACGAGGATGTGGCTGCCGCATGTCGCGACTTGGATCACTGCGTCCTTGTATGCCCTCGTAATAGTCGCCATTAACGCATTCGGGATCAAGAATTTCGGCAGAATCGAGTCGCTGATGAGCGTCTTGAAAATTGCCGCTCTCGTCGGATTCATTGTTTTCATCGGCTACTTGTTGATTTTCGGTGCGGGTCGCGGCGCCCTCGCCGCCCAGGGCAGCTTCGTGCGCGGCGGAAGTTTCTTCCCTCATGGGGCGACCGGGATGTTCCAGTCCATGCTCATCGTCATTTTCGCGTATGCCGGAATCGGCGTCTTCGCGACGGCGGCACCCGAAATGAAAAATCCAAAAGGAATCGACAAGGCAGCGTGGATCACCGTAATTACCTTGGCCGTTCTCTACATCGCTTCCATCGCCTTGCTCATTACCGTAATGCCGTGGCGGGCGATGAGCACGACAAGCAGCCCGTTTGTTGACGCCTTGCGCCACACAGGGGTGCCCATCCTTGGGGAGATATTGAACGGCATCATTTTGGTCGCGTCATTTAGCGTGATGGCAGGAGCGGTATTTTCGGCCAACCAGATTCTCGAGAACCTTGGCGAGAGTCGCGATGCCCCTCGATTCGTGAGCAGGGTCAGCGCCAATGGCACATCTTACTGGTCGCTTCTGGTCACTACTGTAGGGATTGGTGTGACGATTGCGGTCTCGTATATGCTTCCGTCGAACGTTTACAATTTTCTCATCAGTGCTTCGAGCTTCCTCACGTTCCTGTACTGGTTTGTCATTCTCTGGACCTTTCTGTCGTGGCGCAAGAAGAATGGGCGAAAGCAACTACGAGTCTCCTCCCTGGCGTTTGGTCAACCCGTTATGCCCATCCTAACTATGGCCTTCGTGGTATTCCTTACGGTCTACGCGTTTTTGCAAAAGGATCAGCGGCTTGGATTCTACGCGTTTGTGGCCTTGGCAATCGTCATCTCCCTCTTGTACGCGGTGACTTCTGCGAAACGCGGAAGACGTGAGCAAGCCTAATGCGAAAAAACAGTGAATTTGTTGATGCGGTTGGCGAAATACGACAGAATTTGACTCTTCCACACGAATGATATAATGGACAGACATTTTGCTAGCCACGCGAGAGATTCGGCGCTTGCAAAAGCTAGACTTGCAAAGATTATCAATCTAACAGCCCGACCTAACAGCCCGACGCAAAGCCCTTCATCTGCCCAAGTGTTCGGAGGAAACGATGTTGATGAACGTGAAGAGGAAGATTGTCGCATTTTCTGTCTTGTCCACCATCCTTTGCGCACCCGCGTTGGTCTCACCCTCAGTCAAAGCCGCGACCATGCCCACGATGCAAGACGGTTCTTCGGGTCAGGACGTCAAGATCATGCAGAGAGACCTCAACCTTCTTGGATTCTCTGTGGGGGTCGTCGACGGTCAGTTTGGTCCGCTCACGCAGCATGCGGTGGAGGAGTTCCAGCAAGCCTATCATTTGCCCGTCACCGGCATCATGGATGCGAAGTCGTGGGGCGTTCTGGAGACGGCCGTCCAGGCGGCGAGTACGAAGACGACCAACTCTGCCAGCCCCGGATCCGGAGAGGCAAAATCTACGAATTCAACCCCGTCGACCGAGAAGAGTGCAGCCACAAATCCGGCAAGTGTAAAGCCTAAGATTCATAATCTACGAAAAACCTTTATTTACTTCAACGGGCGGCTGACCGCCCAGCCCTACGCGTTCACCTACAGCGGTACAACGTACATGCCCATCTGGTATCTGCAGCACATGCTGGCTGTACTCGGCATTCACAGCACCTGGAACGGGAAGCAATGGTCACTTACCGTCCCAGCGGTCATGTCGCTCAATGTATCCGATGTGAAGGCGGGTCAGGGCCTGCAGTCCATTTTGATGAACGGGACCCTCGTGCAACAGTTAACGGGAATTGCCTATCCGGACGTATACTCGCACAAGATGACCGAGTACATGCCGATTTGGTATTTGCAAAGAGCCATGTTGCGCATTGGCATCAAGTATCAGTGGAACGGATCGAAATGGACGATGACCCAATCGACGCAAGCCGCGTATCAGGCATTCGACAAAAACGGCACGCAGCTCGGCACGTTCATGTCTCTCACATCCGCGAAGGCGGCCATCGCCAACCAGCCGGGAGCGGTGATTAAGGACGCTTCGGGCAAGGTAGTCTTTTCTGAGCCCTCTTTGCCCACCGTCATCACGTATACAGCTTACACAGCGACAGGAAGCGTGATAGGCACCTATAAAACCATCCTCATGGCCGAAGCGGCTGTAGCGAACCAACCGGGTGCGACGGTAGAGAATTCCGCCGGGAAACTCGTCTTCACGGAACCGCAGTCCGTCACGTACGTGGTGTATGATTTCGCTGGATCCGAAGCTTCCATCTATCAGAGCCTAAGCGCCGCCAAATCCGCTATTTCCGCAAACCCCGGATACTATGTAAAGGATTCAAACAACAAGCTTGTCTATACGCAGTCCATTCCGTATGCGGCGTATTCAGCTACGGGTTCCTTGCTAAACGTGTACTCTAGTCTCTCTACCGCAGAATTGGCTCTTGTGAACTACCCAGGGGCTATGGTGAAGGACGACACGGGCAAGGTAGTGTACACGCAGCCGAGCACGGCGGGCTACAACGCGTTTTCGTCGACGGGAATGCTGCTGGGAGCGTACTCGCAGTTATCCCAAGCGGAACAGGCCGTCGCAGGTCAGGCTGGAGCGATGGTCCAAACCGCAGAGGGCACGACGCTTTATACGGAGGCGTCCACCGTCAGCTATTCCGTATATTCTCAGGCGGGCCAACTGTCTGGGACCTATCCCACCCTACTCGCCGCGGAAACCGCTGCATATACGGTTCCTGGAGGCTGCGTCGAAGATGGCGCGGGGAATGTCTTGTACATTCAACCTTTGACCGTCAATTATCTAGCCTACAACGCCACTGGCGGGCTGATTGGGGTGTACGCGTCGTTGGCCGACGCCAAACAGGCTGCACAGAGCATTCCGGGAGGCAGCGTCCAAAACGGGGAAGGGACAACCGTGTATGGTCAGGCTGGATGGGACCAAGGCTCCGGGTCGAGTCAAGGCTCGGGTCAGGGGTCGGGCAGCGGATCGTCGAGTGGGAGCAGCCCGAGTGGAAGTTCCGGGTCCTCTTCTCCGGCTCCGACAAGCACCGGGTTTCCCAATGTGGATTTGCGCTTCGCCGCCCCGAGCGATATTACGGCGAACACCATCAACTCCTATTTGAATTATCATAATTCGCCGCTCGCCGGTCTTGGCTCCATCTTCATGCAGGCCCAGTCGACGTACGGTGTGGACGCAAACTACCTTGTCTCACACGCTATTTTGGAGAGTTCGTGGGGAAAGAGCCAGATTGCGCAGGCGAAGAACAACATTTATGGATACGGGGCCTATGATTCAAACCCCGGCGTTGACGCCGGACGATTTCCCAGCCTGGAGTACGCGATTTTGTACCAGGCGTGGTCCGTTCGAAACAACTACTTAACTCCCGGTGCGGGATTGTACGTGTCGCCCACATTGACGGGCATGAACGTTCACTACGCGACCGACCCTCACTGGGCAAACTCCATCGGGTTGCTCATGTCGGAGCTCGCAAGCTACGTCGGAGATACGGTGAAGTCGTACAAGCAGTACACGCCATCCAACGTCGCGCCGACGCCGTCGTCGACACAGGAACCTATCTTTCAAATGGATGGCGCGAAAGCGGTGATTCAGTCGACGTCCATGTACGGGAATCTGCCGTACTATTCGAACTGGACGACGGGCGAGAGCCAGATGTTTGTTCGCACGTTGCAGTCGGGGGATATCGGCGGGGACGTGGCAACGCTACAATTGGCACTGAATCAGAAGGACAACGCGGGCCTCGCCATCGATGGCGTGTTTGGACCACTAACGCAGGCGGCCGTGTCCAACTACCAGAAGTCCCTCGGAATGACTCCCACAGGACAGTGCGACTACAGCTTGTGGAAGAGTCTAGTCGCGACTCCCGCGGCGTTCATTCCGGCCAATTCGACCGTTACGGTGGACTCGATTGCTCAGGGGTTGGCTGGAGGGTTGGTGATTCCCTGGTACCACATCGCGAACTATGGCTGGGTGGATTCCGAGTTCGTGCATTTTACGAATGTGTACCGCTTGGAAGATGCCAACGCCACGACAGCAGCCGGTGGCATGATCCCAGTGTATAGCTCTACGAACCCTTCGCAGCCGGTTGCGAGCTTGCATGCAGGGGATTTCGTGGTGTCAAACAACGCCACGCCAACAAGTGGGATGATCCAAATCCAATTTGTGAACGAACAGACCGGACAAGCCGTCGTCGGACTCGTGAATGCTTCCACGGTGCAGCTAACTGCAGTACAGTAAAACCATAATAGAATCGTCTATGGGTTTCTATTCTTTTCGACAGGGCGTGTAGACACGATGATAAAAAAGACTTCCGCATTGGCACTGACTACCCTTGTGGGGCTCAGCATCGCGTTTTTGACGGGCTGTGGCCTTGGCGGTGGCGCTACGGTGGGCGGAGGCCCAAACACCGTGGCGAACAATGCGACGGGAAACTCCTTGGGGAATAACAGTGCGGGGAATGTTGCCGGGAATAGCACGGGAAACATCGCGGGGAATGCGGCCGGAAACGAAACAGGGAACGCGACAGGGAACGCGACAGGAAACGCTTCTAGCAACAATGCTGTTGCCGGAAATACCGCAGGCAACACGACGGGCAATTCCACTGGCAATGCGGCGGCGAATACGACCGGAAATACGACCGGAAATACGACGGGGAACTCTGCCGGAAACACGAGCGGAAATGCACCGGGGAACACGGTTTCAACGCCATCTTCAGGCAACACGACTCCCGCACAGACGACGCTTTCCTCGATGACGGTGGGCTCCGTCACGCTGAGCGTGCCGAGCAATTGGACGAGCACTCCGATGGGCGGATCCGGCGATTTTAGCGGCTTTAAGCTGACAAATCCCGCCGATGCAAACGAGCGCATCGTCGTAGTATCCTCCGCCTGTGTGGGATGCTACACGGATGCGCAAGGGAATGCGAATCCAAAGCTCGTCATCCCGGAGGCGAACGCAACTAACGTGACTGTGTTAAACGGTGGACAAAGCGTGTCCTATACCGTTCCAGCCACGAATGGTGGATATCCCGGACAAGGGATGGTCACGGTGAGCAACAATCAGAGTGGGTACGGTTACGTGGAAGTATACCTGCCAGCTTCTCAGAGTGAACTAGCGGCTCAAATCTTGAAAAGCTTCACGCTGTCAGGACAATAATTCGTGGTTGACGGCGGGACGCCGTAGGTCATCACGAGCCGGGCACAAATAGTCATGGAAAACGGCGACGCTAGCCTTACAAGCATCGCCGTTCTTGGCGTTGATTAGAGGTCCATTCCTTACATGCCGTCGCCGACGTTTAGGTCTATCTCAGTCACTTGATGCTGTTTGTTGTTCACGAAGGATAGATCGAAATAGCCGGGATGCAAGTTTCCCTGCGCGTCGCTAAACCATTCGCTTGCGAAATTCTTGCTAAGGAACGTGCTGTGGTATACGTATACGGGCTCCTTGCTTAACCCGATTCTGGTTGTTACTGCGGTGGCGTCAGCAGGCATGAGGGTAGTCGCGAGTTTCTTAGCTTGTCCCAGCGATAAGGGCGTCTTTCCCAAACTGTAACTGGCCTGATAGACGCGGTTTTGGACGAATGAAACAATCAGGCTCCCTTTCTTGAACTCATACATTCCGACCCCGTTCTTAAGGGCCTGAATGGTGGTGGAAGGCTTTCCGTATTCGGAGACGAGTCCATTGTACGTGTTGCCTAGGAGCTTTGAGCTTGTTCCACCTGAAGAAGAAGATCCTGATGTCGAGTGGTGCAACGACACGGCAAGAACGACGCCAATTACCACAACTCCGGCTGCCACAATGAATGAGGTGCGTTTTGCGCTGGAGTTCACGATGCTGCCTCCTTGAGTGTTGATACGCCCTATTGTAGCAAAAACAATCGAATGCCGTGCTTTCATAGATTCGCGGGTGTTTGCAAAGATGCCGCCCGAAGCTACGGACTACTCCATCGCCTCGTATGCCTGGACGATGTCGGAGCTTCCAATCACTCCAATGGGTGCGCCGTCACGGCAGACCAAAAGGTACGTGACTTGCAATGCGTGCATCTTAGAAAGCGCGTCCGCCAAGGTGGCTTTTTCGTCAATCCGGTGAATCACTTGAGGCAGAAGGGATCCTAACAAGTTGCTTCCCCCGCCTGTATTCAGAGCCTCCAGAACCTTTGCTCGAGCTACCGAACCGAGCAGTGTGCCGTCTGCGTCGCGGATGTGAGTGAACCAGTCATTGGTCTTCGAAAACTCTTTCCACGCTTCGCTTACCGTCATGTCTGCAGTCATCGTCAACCGACTCGGGGACAGGGCCTCCCCCACGTACGTGGCCTTCATCCTGTCGGCCTGTCGCTTACGGTTGATGTCTAGGCCCCGACGGTAGAGCTTCAGCGTGTAAATCGTCTGTTTGGAAAGCGTGCTCGTAATGGTGGCCGAAAGAACGGAAGTAATCATGAGAGGAAGGATGATGTTGTAATCCCCGGTCATTTCAAACAACATCATAATGGCGGTAACCGGAGCCTGCGCCGAGCCAGCGAACACACCGGCCATGCCCATGAGGGCCAACGCTCCAGGGCTGATGCCGCTGTGTGGGAACAGGTGAGATATGGCGACCCCGATGGCGCCGCCGAGCATGGACCCCATGAATAGACCTGGGGAGAACACGCCGCCGGAGCCACCGGACGCGATGGTAATGGATGTGGCGAGGAGCTTGAGCACCAGGAGTGCGAGGAGCAGGGCGATGCCCAGGTGGTTGGTGAGGGCCTGATCCACCGCGCCGTACCCAACCCCGAAAATCTGAGGGAAATAGACGCCCATGATACCAACCAGGAGACCGCCGACCAATGCCTTGACCCATACGGGCCACTTACGGGCATCAAACCAATCCTCAATCCCGTACAGCGCTTTGATATACACGAAGCTCCACAGCCCGGCGAGGATTCCCGCGATAATGTAAACCCAGTAGACTGAGAAGTGTCCAACCTCGTACGATGGCATCGGGAACGACGGGTGATTTCCAAGATACGTTCGTCCAATCGCGGCGCTGACGACACTGGATATCACAATGGCGGTGAAGTTCTGCAGCGCGAAGCTTCCGAGGATGACTTCCGTGGCGAACATGACCCCGCCGATGGGGGCGTTGAACGTTGCTGCGATACCCGCTCCAGCGCCACAGGCGACCATGAGGCGCAGGTAGCGTTCCGGGAGACCCAGATACTGGCCGAACGAAGAGCCGAACGCTGATCCGATTTGCACGATTGGGCCTTCGCGGCCGACGGAGCCGCCGGACCCGATGTTGAGCGCTGACGCGAAGGCCTTGACTATTACGACGCGTGGCCGGATGATGCCTTTTTTTTCGGCGATTGCGGCCATCACTTCCGGTACGCCGTGGCCCTTCGCTTCCGGTGCAAAGTTCTTGACGATGATGCTGACGACGATGAGACCGATAACGGGCAGAAGCAGGACATCGTAACGTCCAAGAACCGGATGAAGCCAAGATTTCCCTTTGGTAAAAAACACATAGTTAAAGAGATCAATGAGCTTGCGAAATCCGACAGCCCCAAAGCCCCCACCAACCCCGATGACCAGCGCATAAAAGAGTAGCACGAGCGGCTCGGGTAGGACTTGCGTGAATTTTTTGTGAAGCTGCGGACTAGGCGTGTACCACCGTCTACGCGACGATTCCTTTGGTGTTGTCGGATTAACGTGTGACATATGAGGCCTCCAAATCTTGATCTTTTCTAGGATACTCAATTTGTCGCGCGATTCCAACCTTGCTAAAGTGAATCGTAGTTCATACCTTTTTCCATAGGAGGATACAGGTTGAGGCAAAAGCAGAGTCGGTTGCTCGGCGTGCTCATTTTCGTATTGATTGTCCTTGTCGCGGTGGAACAGGTTGTGTCCTTGCGCAAAGGTCATTCATCCGGCACGCAGCCTTCCGTGGGCACCCAGACAAACATCGCGTTTCATAATGAACTGAAAATGGAAATGGTCACTCCAATTTCCTCGTTCAATCCGACAGCGACCACTTCTCCCGTGTACGAGCACGTGACGGTCTACGCGGCAAACGGGAGCAAGGTGATCCTGAACGCGCGCAAAACGCCTCTCCTTTTTACGGCGTATTGGTGCCCTCATTGCCAGAGGACCCTCGTCCTGCTCAGCAAAAATCGGGCGCTGCTGCGTCAAAAACCGATTGTCATTGCGATGGGGTACGTGCCTCACACCACGCTTTCGGAGGCAAAACAGTTGGAGGACGCGGAGGTAAAGTCTCTCGGCCTGCACGGGCTCGCCGTGTACTACTTGCTGGATCCCAACGCGACCAAGTATGTTCCTGTGGCCTACCCGACGCTGGCTTTCATGCATGGGGGAAAGCTCTTGCTGATGAATTCCGAACATACTCTCGCTGTCTGGGAAAAGGCTCTTTCGTGAGAACCGAAACGTGTTGAAATTGAGAAGGTGTTTTGGGTATGCTAACACCAACGATATAGGTTGCAAATGACTCCGGCGTGAGAGTGTATTGTAAGTACCACCGATGGGGCAATGGCTTCGCTTCCCCTGCAAAGCCAGAAACTCTCAGGTTGAATAGCGCCGCAGGATGCATCTCTGGAGAAGCTCGGTTGGGCTACCGAAGGGGCAACCGGTTGTTTCGTACGCGTTTTTCGTGATCTTGCGTGCGACTTGGCGGGAGCGTAGAATCGCTCGGTTCCGCTTTGCAACCCGGGAGACTCTCAGGTTTCGAAGACAGAGGCATGCGTGGGATTGTTTACGCATGCCTCTGTCTTTTCATGGGTGGCTTTCATTTGACCAGGAGAGGAGTACGTCTGTTGGACACCTCGGCATTGAAGCGGACACCCCTGTACCCCTTGTACACGAAGTACGGGGCGAAGGTCGTGGAATTTGGCGGCTGGGAAATGCCAGTACAATTTTCGAGTATTTTGAAGGAACACGAGGCGGTCCGCACGAGGGTGGGACTGTTTGACGTGTCGCACATGGGCGAATTCTCATGCGTTGGTCCTGGCGCAATGTCCTTCCTGCAAGAACTCGTGACGAATGACGTGTTCAAGCTCGTTCCGGGCAGAGCGATGTATTCGCCGATGGTCAACGCTTCTGGGACCACGGTGGACGATCTTCTGATTTACTGCTTCACGCCGACCGAATTTTGGATTGTCGTGAACGCCGGGAACATCGACAAAGACTGGCAGTGGATGAACTCCCTCGCGAACCATCACGAGGTCACCCTTCGCGACATCTCGTCGCAAACGGCCCTGTTGGCGTTGCAAGGGCCGCTCGCGCAATCCGTTTTGCAGCGTTTCACCCCGGTTGACCTCTCCACCATCCGCTTTTACCGCTTCGCCAAAGGGGACGTCTTGGGTGTTCCTTGCGTCATCTCACGCACCGGATATACCGGGGAAGACGGCTTTGAACTGTACGCACCCTGCGAAGCGGCCGAGAAACTCTGGAGCACCATTCTTGCGGACAAATCGGCTGAGGGCGTCGTTCCGTGCGGACTTGGGGCCCGTGACACTCTGCGGCTCGAAGCGACCCTGCCTTTGTACGGCCACGAGTTGACCGAGGAAATCGGCCCTCTGGAAGCCGGGCTTCACGCATTTGTGAAGCTCGACAAGGAGTCGTTTGTGGGGAAGGACGCATTGGCCAAGCAGGCAAAAGAGGGGCTTTCACGGCGGGTGGTGGGACTCGTCGTCAAGGAGAGAGGCATCCCGCGAGCGGGGTACCGGGTATTCCAGGGGGACAAAGACATCGGGCACGTGACGTCCGGGACGATGTCCCCGACGCTCGGGGAGCCGATTGCCTTGGCCATCTTGGAAACGCCGTACACGAGCGTCGGATTAAACGTGGAGATTGATATCCGTGGCAAGCGGGTATCGGCCACGGTGGTTGAGACGCCCTTCTATCGACGTAGCAAAGAGACCCCCAAAAAACGAGACCAAGGAGAGGATAGGCGTTGAATCGCTTTAGCTACATCGCTCATACCGACGAAGACCGATCCATCATGATGGATCGCCTTGGTCTTACCAGCATCGACGAGCTGTTTGCGGATATTCCCAATTCTGTGAGGCTTCATCGGCCACTGAACCTTCCTCCTGCCATGTCCGAGCTTGAGCTGGAGCGGCACCTTCGCCGCTTGGCCTCTCGTAACCTCGATTCTGCGCAAGTGGTGAGTTTCCTTGGCGCCGGCAGTTATGAACATTACCAGCCGGCCGTGGTGGACGCCATTGTTGGCAGATCGGAATTCTATACCTCGTACACCCCGTACCAACCGGAAGTCAGTCAGGGAATGCTGCAAGTGATCTTCGAGTACCAGACGATGGTGGCGGAACTGACGGGGATGGACCTAGCCAACGCGTCGATGTACGACGGACCCACGGCGCTTGGCGAAGCCGGCATGGTGTGTGCGGCGCATACGGGGAGAAGCAAGCTCGTCGTGGCAGGGACGCTCCATCCGGAAGCAAGGGCTGTCTTAAGCACGTACGCGAGCGGGCAGTCCATTGAAATCGTTGAGTTGCCGCCCTCCAACGGATTGGTCACGGCTCAAGCTGTCCAGTCCGCATGCGACGAGTCCGTCGCGGGAGTGCTGATCAGTTATCCGAACTTTTTCGGCAACATTGAGGACGTGGCGGCCATTGCCGACGTGGCGCACGGCATGGGAGCCCTTCTCGTGGTTTCTACGTATCCCATTGCGCTGGGACTGTTGCAATCGCCTGGCCATCTAGGCGCTGATATCGTCGTCGCCGAAGGTCAACCCCTGGGAAACTCGATGTCGTTTGGAGGGCCGTACCTCGGCATCATGGCCGCGAAGAAGAGCCTGATGCGCAAGCTCCCAGGCCGCATTGTCGGCAAGACCACGGACGGTCACGGACGCACCGGATTCGTACTAACGCTTCAGGCCCGTGAGCAGCACATTCGCAGAGACAAGGCATCCTCAAACATCTGCTCCAATCAGGCGCTGAACGCCTTGGCGGCAACGGTGTTCCTCTCGTACATGGGGCCGCAGGGCATGAAGGAGCTGGCCTTGCAAAACTACCACAAGGCTCATTACCTCCACAGCCGGCTTATGAATCTGCCAAAAGTACACGCCGCGTTTAACGCACCCTTTTTCAACGAGTTTGTGATTCGACTCGATGTGCCCGTCGAGGAAGTTCAGGAAAAACTGCTGAAGCGCGGATTTGTGTTCGGGTTGGGTCTTGGCCGGTTCTATCCAACCATGCAAGACGCCGTCCACCTATGTGTAACGGAGACTCGCACGCGTGAGGAAATGGATGCTCTGTGTGCCGAATTGGAGGCCATCCTATGAGCGTAAACACGAATGTCAGCCATCTGCAGCAGACGCCTCACGAGGCGAGAGAATTGACCACGGAACCCGCGGTGCCCGTCATCTTTACGCGAGGCGCCAAAGGTCGCAAGGCGTACACGCTTCCCAAGCTCGACGTGCCCGAGGCGCCGATGGACGGCTTGCCTGTAAGGGAATCCTCGCCACACCTTCCCGAAGTCGGTGAAGTGGACGTTATTCGCCACTTCACGGAGCTTTCCACGCGCAATCACGGGGTCGATTCCGGGTTCTATCCGCTCGGCAGTTGCACGATGAAATACAACCCAAAACGCAACGAGAAGGCCGCGAGGCTTCCCGGATTTGCCGGCATCCATCCGTACCAGCCCGAGTCGACGGTCCAAGGTGCCCTCGAGTTGCTCCATACGCTGCAAACGGATCTGGCCGAGATTACCGGCATGGACAAGGTCAGCTTGGAACCCGCCGCCGGGGCGCAGGGCGAATGGACCGGGCTCATGATGATTTCGGCGTATCACAAGAGTCGCGGCGAAAACCGCGACAAGGTCATCGTTCCCGATTCCTCTCACGGGACGAATCCGGCTAGCGTGACGATGGCAGGACTCAAGGCCGTGACCATTCCCTCGGGCGAGGACGGGAGCGTGAACTTGGATGCTCTGCGGGCTGCGGTAGGGCCCGATACGGCGGCGCTCATGCTTACCAACCCGAACACGCTCGGCCTGTTTGAGGAGAACATCGAAGAGATTGCGAAGATTGTTCACGATGCCGGAGGGCAACTATACTATGATGGCGCGAATTCCAACGCGATTCTCGGGTACGCCCGACCTGGAGATATGGGGTTTGACGTCGTCCACTTAAACTTGCATAAGACCTTTTCGACCCCGCACGGCGGCGGCGGGCCCGGGGCGGGACCCGTTGGCGTCAAAGATCATCTGGCGCCGTTTTTACCGGTTCCTCTGGTGGAGAAGCGCGCGGATGGGACGTTCTACCTCGATTACGAGCGACCGGGTACCATTGGTAAGGTGAAAGGCTTTTACGGGAACTTCGGCGTACTGGTGCGCGCGTACGCATACATTCGCACCATGGGGCCGGATGGGCTCAAGTTAGTCTCCGAATCGGCGGTGCTCTCGGCCAACTACCTGATGCGCCGACTCTCGGACGCGTTCTACCTGCCGTTTGACCGGCTTTGTAAGCACGAGTTTGTGTTGTCTGGCAAGTGGCAAAAAAAGGACGGTGTGCGCACGCTTGACATGGCGAAACGAATGCTCGATTTCGGCATTCACCCACCGACTGTTTATTTTCCGCTAATCGTCGAGGAATGCCTCATGATTGAGCCGACGGATACCGAAAGTCTTGAGACGTTAGACCGTTTTGTCGAGATCATGCATCAAATTGCAAGCGAGGCTAAGACCGATGCCGAGCACTTGAGGAGCGCTCCCCACAACACCGTCGTGGGACGCCTGGACGAAACCAAGGCCGCGCGCACTCCCGTCTTACGGCACGAGTTTGCGAAAGGAGAATTGTAATGCAGAGGGATCAACTTCGAAAGTATGCCGATCTCGTCGTGAAGGTCGGCGCCAACCTTCAACCAGGACAGAACTTGGTCATCGGGTGGGGGTTGCGGCAGGTGCTGCCAGACCACATCGAATTCGCCCGCTCTTTGATGGACGCGGGGTACGCCGCCGGAGCAAAGTTTGTGGAACTCGCGTACGGAGATGAGTGGTGGTTGCGCGAGACCTTTCGGCAGGGAAACATCGACACGCTCTCGGAACGTTTCAAGCGACAGGCTGAGTGGATTGAGCACCTCGCCGACGAAGGCTCGGCCTTTATCAGCATTCCGTCCTCGGACCCGAACCTGTATCGGGGAGTCGATGCTGCCCGGGTAAACGAGGCGGATAGGGTCATCGCCGCGGCGCTTCGGCCGTTTAACGACAAGCGTACCAACGGGGATTATCAGTGGACGCTCGCTTCTGCTCCAACCAAGGAATGGGCTGATGTGGTGTTTCCGGACCTGGCACCAACGGATCGATTCGAAGCGCTTTGGGATGCCATCCTAGCCAGCGCTCGAGCGGACGGGAATGACCCTGTGTCGGCGTGGCAAATGCACGTTTCGGACCTCCATGAACGGCGGGCGTACATGAACGACCTTGAGATTGAGGAACTCCATTATCGGGCGCCAGGAACGGACTTGAGAATACGCATGCCGAAAGGGCATTACTGGACCGCCGCATCTCAAGACACCCCGGAGGGCATTACGTTTGTCGCGAACATTCCTACCGAGGAGGTCTATTCGGCCCCAGCGAAGTATGGAGTCAATGGCACCGTCACGAGTACGATGCCTCTGAATCACAACGGCACTCTCATTGATGGGATTTCCCTCACCTTCGAGAACGGCCGCATTATCAACTACAGTGCGGCGCACGGTCAGGAAGCCCTCGCAAGCATCATCGAGACGGACGAAGGTAGCCATTACTTAGGGGAGGTTGCGCTTGTGCCGGCGGATTCGCCCATCGCGAAGCGCGGCTTATTGTTTTACAACACCTTGTTCGATGAGAACGCATCATGCCATCTCGCCATTGGCAAGGCTTACCCGCTCATTGAAGGCGGGCGAAACCTGCCGCAGTCCGAATGGGAAGGGCATGAGCTAAACTCGAGCCTGAAACACGTCGATTTCATGATTGGCAGCCCGTCCCTGAACATCGACGCCTTGACGCGAAGCGGCACGACCGTTCCCTTATTCCGCAACGGGAAGTGGGCCACGTCTCTGTAGGGAGCGCAATGCATAATTGTCCCAATGAACGAGAAACTACCTCACATCGACAGAAATTCAATTGTCGCGGTGAGGAGTGAAATAAGCATGGCGGACCAGTCCAGGCAAAGGGACATCTTTGAACAGATTCAATCTGATTTGTACGGAGTCGCACTGACGCAAGAGCAACTGCAGAATGTGTATTCTGCCGGAACTAGCGATGCGTTGATGTTGCGTGGACAGGACGCACAGGATCAGCGCGACAACGACGAAAGTTCTTTGATCGATACGGATATGAGCGATTGATTTGTATCAGGTGCAGCAACGACCCCGCCCCGTGTTTTTGTGTACACGGGGCGGTTTTGCTCGTTTGCCTTAGATTCCGAGTCCAGTTCGCCGCAGTGGGGGATGCGAAGTGATCCAACGAAGGAGCGCCATCATCACAGCGGCCTTGGCACTTTCTTTAGATCTTGTTCTGACGAGCTTTGCACCTCTGCGGGATACGGCAGCGGTCACCGGAACGCCACGCAGGATGGTTCCCTCAGAGCGGCCCATATACCTCACTTTCGATGACGGTCCCGACCCAGCTTGGACCCCGCGAGTACTCGATGTCCTCTCACGGAAACACGTGCACGCCACGTTTTTTGTTCTAGGATGCCAATCCGAGAAATACCCAGCCATCGTTCGTCGCATTCACAAAGACGGCCACGAAATCGGCAACCACGGCTACTACCACACGTTTATCGTTCACAAATCGCGGGCTTGGGTGATAAGCGATGTTGTGAGGACGGATGCGGCCATAGCCGCCATATCAGGAACGAAGCCTCAATACTTCAGACCGCCAGGCGGGATTCTCAGCCTTGCCGACGTCGGACTGGTATCTCACATCGGGCACCCCATCGCGATGTGGACGGTGGACACCAACGATTGGAAAGCGAAAAACAAGGAGTCCATCATCTCTGCTGTCCGAAGGAACGCGAAACCAGGAGCCATCATTTTGTTGCACGACGGCATTGCGGCGACAAGTCGGTATACGGTGCAAGCTCTGCCATACATTATTGATGAACTTCGTCGAAGGGGGTATTCGTTTCAGGTTCTTCCGCCTCATTATCACGGACAGTTCATCGGCCGACCGACCGACTTTACGAATTGGCGGTTCCAATTGGCGAAGTAGAATCTTCCAAATCCCAACGAATTGTCACATGAAAATCGCTGGATTAGGAAGGTGAAAGCGGATAAGTGTCGAACTTCACTCCTTGGTATCGAATGACGCTGTCGAATTTACAGAAATTTGTCGAAGCGGACATGGGGAAGTGAAGGGTGATTGAACCCTGTCCAGAGACGGATCAAGGGGGATTTTGTTTGGCCCGGCGAAGCAAGATAGCGATTCTATGCTCTATGGTGATTTCTTTGTGTGCGCCCCTAGGTTTACCGGCATACGCAAGCACCTTAGCACAAGATCAAGCTCTCGTGGCTCAGCTGAAGCAGGAAGCCAATCAAACCTACGCGCAAATCGCCGCAGAGAAGGCGAAGGCATCGTCGCTGCAAAATCAAGCGGCTGGCTATCAACGTGCGCTGTTGAATGTGGAGCTAGGGATTCATACGAATCAAGCGCAAACTGCGGTGGTAGAGCAGAAGATTAAGCAGCTAACGGAAGAGATACATAAGAACCAGGTGACGCTCGACACCGACAAAACGGAACTAACCGGGCAGTTGCGCGCGATGTACGAGCAGGGACCCATGCAATATTTGACCGTGTTGTTTGGCTCGAAGAGCTTTCACGATTTTCTATCTCGCCTAGCATTATTAGAGATTGTCGCGCAAAGGCAACATCAGATGATTTTACAGGTTCAGACGCTACAGGCCTCCATCAAGGTCCAACAAGGCACGCAACAAAAGCAGTACGCGCAACTCGTGGTAAAGCGCCAGCAATTGCAATCGTTCCAGATGGCGCAGCAGGTTTTGTTGCACAAAAACCACATGCTCCAAGCTGCGGTCAAGAGCAACATTCAGTCGGAGACGCGAAGGAACGTCCTCGTTGAGAGCCAGATTAAATTAACTCAACAGCAGATCCAGCAGATCCAGGCTGAGACGCAAAAAGCCGAGCAATTAATGCAGAATTCCACGTACGTCGCGCAGCAGAAAAGCACCTTAGCCAACGTGTCGGCGAGTTCGATTATCTCGTTCGCGGAGCAGTTCATGGGGACCCCGTACGTTTGGGGAGGTACGAGCCCGTCCGGCTTCGATTGTTCCGGATTTGTACAGTTCGTCTTTGATCACTTTGGCGTCAACTTGAATCGGACTTCCGAGCAACAGTTTGCAGAGGGGGTTCCTGTGTCAACGAGCAACTTGAAGCCTGGAGACCTCGTATTCTTTAGCACATACGCTCCCGGCGCAACTCACGTTGGGATTTACATGGGGAATGGCATGATGATTGACGCTGAGGATCTCGGTGTCACCATCGACAGCGTGTTCAATTCGTATTGGGGTCCGAAGTACATCGGGGCTCGCCAAGTCTTGCAATAGGACGGGAGTTCTCTGGCATCTGACAGA
>JAJZAV010000314.1 GCA_021799255.1 Bacillota bacterium | reverse complement strand
GTCTTCTCTTCTTTGAGAAGTTCTAAGACGACTTCAGCTTTGAACGATGCCGGATAATGTTTTCTCATAGCCATATTGTAGCTTAACCGGTCCCTTCTCGACTGTCTTGTTTCCTGGGACCACTATATACCGATGCATTGTGTTGTGATGATCATCTAGAGTTAGATTTTGATGCGACAACGATAGAGATAATTTCCATGATCAATCTGGAAGAGACTAGCGCAAAAGAGTTTGGCATAAGGGTCGGGTGCTCTGCAGAGGGATCCACATACACCGAGATTTCATATCAATCGGAAACTCGAACCGTCATCGTTGATCGGTCAAAGTCTGGGTTCCGAGTCAACGGGATTTCAAAGGTAGTGCTGGCCCATCAGACTGTCTTGAAGTTGCACATTTTTGTGGACAGATCGAGTGTCGAGGTGTTGGTCAACGATCGGGAGGTCATCACTAACCGAATTTACCCTGACGGAAGTCATAGTGGAATCACCTTGTTTGCCATTGACGGCTGCCTGAAACTGAATTCTCTTGACATATGGCACCTAAAATCGTCCCTGCCTGAAACCATGATGGAGGAGTTTCGTGATGTTTGATGTTGTGTCCGTAGGGGAATTGCTGATCGACTTTGTTGAAGCCTCACACGCAGGCCGGTCTGTACTTTTTGAACAATATCCAGGCGGTGCACCCGCCAACGTCGCGGTTACCCTGGCACGGCTTGGTCGACGTTCCGCGTTCGTGGGGAAGGTTGGCTCGGATCAATTTGGTGATTTTCTGCGACGAGAGTTGAAGGAAAACCATGTTGATGTCACGGGACTTGTCACCGCCAAGGAATTTAACACGACTTTAGCCTTCGTTCATCTGGACGGAGCGGGCGAGAGATCGTTCACGATCTATCGGAAACCTGGAGCAGATATGATGTTAACAAGTGAAGACATCGACTACGATATTGTGAGGCAATCTACGCTCTTTCATTTCGGAGGAGTTTCGTTAACGCGTGACCCCGCTAGAAGCACGATACTAAAACTAGACCAATTTTCCAGGGCGCATCATAAAATGGTTTCCTTTGATCCGAATCTGCGTTTGTCACTCTGGAAGAGTGAAGAAGAGGCTAGGGAGGTGATTCATCGAGGAGCCTGTCACGCGAATCTAATAAAGATTTCTAGCGAAGAATTGTTCTTTATGACAGGTACACACGAAGTATACGAGGGGTCGAGGATACTCAATGAACGTTACCATGCCCGATTGATTTTAGTTACATTGGGTCAAGACGGATGTTTTTATAGAACGGCACACGACACCACGGGGATTATCCCGAGTTTCGAAGTCAAGGCCATGGATACGACCGGGGCTGGAGACGCTTTCCTGGGAGGATTCCTCGCCTCTCTGTTGGACAAGAATCCAACCGTAGGACCCGATTTTGACGTTAGCTCGGTCAGCACACTTGAATCAATGATTCGAAGAGCGAATGCTGTTGGAGCATTGACAACCAAGGCGAAAGGTTCAATGTCCGCTATACCATTTCCTGACGTCGTCCGTACGTTTATGGGTCGAGATGATGCGTGAGCACAAACCGTGTTCAACTCATCGCAACGGGGTTCCGCTGAAGTGAAGGCCGTGGATGATTCCACGACTCACCGTGTGGAGTTCACGTTTCGCAAACCGACAAATTTTCGAACGCCAACGGCAGGGAAGGCTGGTACCTGCCAACACTCTACCCGGCTTAAGCAAGAGCTAAAACCAATTTGGGGAGAAAGGGAACGGAGCGACGGTGTTCGGATCTTTATAGCACAGGGAAGCTGATAGGCACAATGGACCCATCGGAGCGCTGGGTAGCAATCACCTTGAATAATTATGCGAAATGGCGCATGAGTCCACACATATGCCGAGTACGGATCCGTATCTTGATAGAAGCAGACTGACTGTCCTCCGCGATATCTTCAGTCTGCGACAAAGGTTGTCTGATTCGAAAACCCATGAATGCCAGACGACGTCAGTGTCCGCGATTGGGTAGCAAACCAGCCGTGGCACCGTGTGATGAGCCTGTTCCTCTGTAGGTCACACAGTGCCACTTGATATGAGAAAATGCGCTAGAGCCTTACGACTTCGATTTCAGCTTCGCCTTCAATTGGTGCTCCACGGATACGACCAATGAAACAATAAGTCCTAACCAAATAAGCCCAGCTGCGACGGTTCTGTGGTGCAGGAGAAATGACACACCTGCTGCAAGAATAAGCGCTATCATAAGGATGGAAGCGAGCCTGCCATCGTCGACGAGCAGTCCCCACAATTTACGGATGACCTTCAATCTGTGTCACCCCCCGATGGACGTATTCTTAGTGGCATTCGGAACGTTTAGCTTTCCCTTGCAGCGGGCAACGAGGATCCACGATAGCAAGAGTAGAGTAGCGGCGATATACACAATGGACAGGTCCTTCTGAGGCCAGTGAACGTGCAATCCTTCCCCCAACCAGAAAGCACCGAAGCTTGTTAGCATGATTCCAACGACGAACTTCATGGTGTTCTCAGGCACTTTGGTAAGCGGCGATTTGAGCAAAATGCCAAGGAGGACCATGACGACCGTGGCGATGACTCCTCCAATCACGGAAAACTCCATGTTATTCGTGCTGAGGCCAATCGTGATGACGATGAAGATGGCCTCCATTCCTTCGAGAAACGTTCCACCAAAAGTCGCGGCAAAGGCCGCGCTATCTACACCGGACGTGGCCACTTGGCCCGCCTTGCGCTGCTTCTCGAGTTCTTTTTTATAGCTCTCGGCTTCGTTGTGAAGAGATATGAGACCTGAATACCGCAGGATGGCCTTGCGCAGCCACCGGATCCCAAACAACAGCATAAACAGTCCAACGAGCAATGCGACCCATGGGGTCTGGATAACATGCACGAGCGGGGCACCAATGATGGCGACCAAGGCGCCCAGAACCACGACGGCGGCCACGGCTCCGAGCAGGGCGCTCTTCCAGCCTCGAACCACACCCACGGCCAGAATGATTGTGAGCGCCTCCGCGAATTCTACTCCGGTGCCCAGAAAGCTTGCGAATGCGGCGTACGCGTTAAACACGGGACTCCCCCATTTTCACGATTGGCATGTGACTCCCATTTCTAATCTCTTCAAATCCCGCTTCGACGACGAAACCCCTCTTGACATTACGGTCCCGTGTCTTCGACTCGAACTAGTTCGAACTCTCGCTCCAGACGTTCCAAGCACCGCTCTGCGGCCTCCATATCCCCACACTGAAAATAATCTCGCGCCTTGAGCTTGCGCAGCCATTTTTGCAAACGCTTGAGTTCCACCTCGGATTCTTCTGGTTCGGATGCACGCGTGAGAGCAGAACAGGCCTCGATAAACTCAGAACACTCCGCGGACCTCTCAAGATTGAACCGCCTTGAGAGTTCTTTCGTTGTCTCCGCGGAAAATTGCGTGACGTCAAGCCAGAGGGTCTCTCCACCACCTTCCTGGATGAGTTCTGCGAGTTGATGTAACTTGCGGGTTGTTTCGGGGGTATTCGGAACGGCACATACAGATTGCTGGAGGGACAGTGCTCCAATTCTCCGCAGGATCCGCCAGGCTCGTACCCGTAGAGTGGATGTTTCCGAGGGCGACTTGTACGAAAAGATGATCCACGGAAAATCGGAATCCATTTGGACTTCGCCTCCTGTGACTTCCATGGTTAAGGTAGCATGACTAACAACAAAAATGCAACATGTGTTTCATCAAATCTCTG
>JAJZAV010000313.1 GCA_021799255.1 Bacillota bacterium | reverse complement strand
ACCCAGCTGCCAACACAATCGCCGCTTTTCCCAAAAACATCGCCTCCACAAGGCCCTGCGCGCGTCAAATACGCGTCTTTAGCAGAACGCTATTTCAAGTTCGACATGTTATGTCAAATCACGTCATTCGCCGCACTAAGTGTAACTGAATTGTGAAGGCTATTTCAACGACAAGAAAAGCCCTGGCAGCCATCGCCAGAGCACTTCGTCTTGTCTCTCTTGAAAATTCCGAAAAATAAACTCAGGCACTCGGTTCTTCCACGAAGTCCGTGCGATAATACTCTTCCAGTACTGCATCTTGGATTTTCTGCCGAGTTGCTGACGAGATGGGATGGGCAATGTCGCGAAACTCGCCATCCGGGGTCTTCTTGCTTGGCATCGCCACAAACATCCCATTGTTTCCGTCAATCACCCGGATGTCATGGATGACGAACTCCCCGTCAATGGTGATGGATGCGATGGCCTTCATCCTTCCCTCGCTGGCCACTTTTCGTAGTCGGACATCTGTAATTTGCACAATCCTCACCACCTTCACAATTGCGATGCGCAATTTGCCAAGTGTACTGACAATTCCACACCCCCTTTCAATCTCCTGCTATATCAGGGGAAGCCGCCGCAAAATTAAACGAATTCGACGAAAATTGTCATGCATCGGCAAAAATTGACACCAGCTCTCACGAGAGGGGGGATCGAGAATAAAATAACTATTCGGTTATTTTACGCCAAACAACGCCGCCGAATCACTCGGGGCGCCGCGCGATGAGCTCAATTTCTACAAGCGCACCGCGGGGAAGCGCGGCCACTTGAACAGTGGAGCGGGCGGGGCGGTGATCGCCAAAGAATCGAGCGTACGCTTCATTCACAATCGCGAAATCCGACAAATCCGTCATGAATATGGTCGCCTTGACCACGTTTGCTGGTCCAACTCCAGCGGCGTTCAGCACCATGAGGAGGTTTTGGAGCACCTGCTCAACTTGCTTGTCTACGCCCCCCTCGACTAGGCTTCCGTCCGTCAACAAGGGAATCTGACCCGATGTGTAGACCCATCCGTCCACGCTAACGGCCTGGGAGTATGGGCCAATGGCTTTCGGTGCCTGTGCGGTAGTTACTGCCTCAATGTCCACAGTGACTCCTCCTACTTCAGAATGTATGCAAGCCTGTACATCCGGCATTCACGCTTTGAAAGAGATTCTCTCTTTGAGGGCCGTCTCGTGTGAAGTTACCGTCGGGGGTTTCCCTTCCTCGACGGGTCCGACCGAAAAGAGCGTCGTGTACTGATCGATGAGCTTCGTGGCTGGTTCCGACGTGGCCATGAAAATGGCCGTTCCGACGACGTTCGCGGAGAATTGAGCCAAGAGATGCATCACCGCCTTGGCCGTCGCTCCTGCGCGCATAAAGTCATCCACAATAAGAACGCGCGCGTTCTTCGGCATCGCCCGGGTGGAGACCGACATGGTCTGAATGCGCCTCTCGGATCCGGAAACGTAATGGATGCTAAGCGCCGGGCCCTCCGTCACCTTGTGTTCTCGCCTCACGACGATGACGGGAACATTGAGGTAACGGGCGGTGGACACGGCCAGCGGGATTCCCTTGGTCTCTACCGTAACGACTGCGTTGACGCCAGCGTTGTGAAAGGCGTCCGCAAATATCCGGCCGCTGGCGTCCAGCACATCGGGATCGCCCAGGATATCCGCCATGTAAAGAAATCCCCCAGGGAGAATACGGGACGTATCGGACAAGCGCTCGGAGATTTTCTCGAAGAAATCAACGCGCAACGACGGCGCCAGCGCCGCACGAAAGCGGACTCCACCTCCGGCTCCTTGAAGAGAGTCGATGTCCCCAGCCCCATCCTCGACTAGCACCTGGCGGATCATCGCGACGTCTTCGCTAAGCGATGACTTGGCCGCGTCGAGTTCGGACGATAAGTCGGTAAGCGACAAGGGACGATAGGGATGCTCCACGAGACGTTTGGTCAAGCGAATCAGTCTATCGGATCTCTGCACTTACTCACCGCCTCCAAACGTCGTGCCAACGAATACTCCGTGCTTCATCAGCGAACAAACCTGCAAAGATAAACTTCCTTGGCAAATCCGCGCAGAGCATTGTACATGCGCTGAGCGCTGCCTTGCGTCGACGCGAGCGTGAAGAGCGTCGGGCCGCTTCCTGACATGAATACAGGCGCCCGCAGCGTGTGCTCCATTTTCTCTTTCATTTGGGCAATCTCGGGATGCAAGCGCATCGCGGCCAACTCCAGGCCGTTGAACATCGCGCTCTCGAGAGCGCGCACATCGTTGCTCCGCAAAGCCCTCAAGGCGGCTTCGGCGTGAAGCGATGTCGAATACTCGCCTTGCATCAGGTTGGCATAAACGTCTCCTGTGGATACGTGACAATTTGGACGCAGTATGACCGCGAAGAAACTAGCCGGCCGAGGCAAGCGCAGTTCAATCCTCTCGCCGCGCCCTCTCGCCCAAGCGCAACCTCCGTACACGCAATACGGAACATCAGAGCCAATCTGTGCTCCAAGCTGTGCCAACTCATCTAAAGTATATCCTGTGCCGAAAAGGCGGTTCATCCCGCGCAAGACAGCCGCGGCATCCGCAGACCCCCCGCCCATGCCGGCGGCGATGGGGATATTCTTCTCGACGCGCAACCGCACTCCAGCCTGAACTCCTGACTCTCTGCGAAACACTTCGGCTGCGGCAAAGGCGAGGTTGCGGGAGTCAACGGGCAACGACGCCGCATTGGATTCCAGAGCAACATGCGACGACTCCGAATTCTCAAGCCACACCAGATCCGAGAGATCCACCGTCTGCATGATCATATCGACCTCGTGATATCCGTCGGAGCGCTTTCCCAATACGTCAAGAGTTAAATTGATCTTTGCAAAGGCTCGTTCTACAATCATGCGTCCACCCCAGCTACAAAAAGAGCGTGTCGACTAGGACACGCTCTTAGCATGATTCGTTCGGCCGGATCCGTCAAGCGTCGACCTCGGATTTTCGCCCAACTTCAGGACATGGCGGCGAATATCTCTTCTTTGTCCGCGAATCCCATGGTCGTCGTTGGCATTCCGCCAAGCTCCGTAACGAGCGACTGCAAGGGAGAAAGCTTCTCGTAGAACGCGACCACGATGTCTCCCGGCTTGGCCGCATTAATGGCTTGACGCAGGGCCTCCCGCTCGTCCAGCACCATAGATATCGGTTTTTCGGGGGCTTCCCGGTGCAGCTCGTTTGCCATGAGCTGTGCCACCTCGCCTACGGCACGGCCGCGCTTATCCACGTCCTCCTTGACGACGAAGGTATCCATGTAGCGGGACAACTTCGCGCACGCGCTGCGAATGACGGAATCCGCTCGGTCCCCCGGCACGCCTACCACCCCGATGAGCCTCTCATGCGGGCATTTCTGAAGCCATTCCCCGACCTTCTCGAACCCATCCGCGTTGTGTCCGTAATCCAAGACAACGCGCACTTCATGAGGCAACTCGTAGATCATGAGCCGACCGCTGTTGTTTCTCGTGGGATGGAAACTCGCGAGTCCGTGGGCCACCTGCTGACGCGTGAAACCGAGGGCTCTCAAGGCGGCGGTGGCGGCGAGGCAGTTCTCCACATGAAAGGCTACAGTTCCATCCATCGTTATGGGAATGTCTCGGGTACGCGCCACCTCCCATGTCAAATGGCCGCGGGCCTCGACTATCCAGCTGCGGGCGACAAAATAGCCTACGCCGCCGCACGCAAGGTGACGCA
>JAJZAV010000035.1 GCA_021799255.1 Bacillota bacterium | reverse complement strand
AAATAATCTCACACCTTATTCATCTACCCGATGGACAGGCTCGACAGCCACGCCTGTTGCACCGTCTGAGGAAGCGATGCAAACACACTATCGGGCAAGGACGGATCCGAAGTCACGATGGATTCTTGCGCCGACAAGAGCCGTGAGATTGACGCCAGATTTACCGACGCTCCGAATTGCAACCACGTACCGTTGGCCGTCCCTCCCGTGCCTCCCCTCCACTTGCGGGCCGCGAAGGAGGCAAGGTCCGGCACCATCGAACTCGCATCCGGGTAACCAGGTTCGGCAGCCAAAGCCGGTGACGATAAGGTTTGGCTAACCAGGGAGACGACGTGGATAGAAGCCGCCTCAGCCGCAGCCCACTCCGACGGATTCAAATCGTAGTTGACCACAATCCACTTTGGCGAAGAAGGCGATATCGAAGAGACTTGGCCTGGCGATGCGGTTGTGATGGAATCCGGAACGTTGCTCACCCGTGAGTTTGCTGCGAAGCTTCCGCCAAGGGCGGCTTTCAACTTCCTCGCCGAAGTCGAAGGGGACAAGAGATCCCACCCTACCGTACCGCTGCCACCGATGGTGGCTTCTTCCGCTGCCAGCCACCCTAGAAGATAGCTCACCGTCGTCTCATTCATGGTCAGTTGGCGGACATTGCTGAGCTTGCCAGCAGCAGAACCCCCCCCCACCCACTCCAATCTTGCGTTCGGGTGGGATTTCGCCCAGTTGGCCACAGCGCTGGGCATCTGCCCGCTGGAAGCCACAACAAATAACCCGACGCGCGGCATCGCGCTTGAGACGTGGACCAAGCGCGGAAGAAGGTTCGTGGGTGGCGAGTAAACGGCTTTCGTAACCACTCCTGCCGATAAGGCGATTCGTTCTGCCAAACCTGGAGTCCATCCCGGTACTTGTCCGTCAACCATGACGTACGCAGTCGGCTTCCAAACCGTAGGTTTCAGCTTTTTGAGGTCTACGGGGCCACATCCAACGCAAAGCGTCGTAAGGCCAGCGATACACAACCACGAATAAAGGGCACGACGACCCAAAACATCCCGCTCCTAGCGTACCATTTCATTCTCTACATTGTACCATGACTCGCAGTTGTCATGGACAAATTCGTCCCTTGCCTTTCTCACCCAGGCACACGATAATGGAACATGGAGGGGTGAACACCATCATGTCCAATCTCGTGGGCGGAGAGCATTTGTCCTTGGCCACAGCCTTGTATCAGTTGGACTTCTATTTGCAAACTCTGTCACTCTCGGTGACATCGCGTGATTTGTATGCAAAAGCCTATAAGGATACCCGCGGAGAACACTACGATGACACATGGCTCCTGCGCCTCGCGGAGGACCCGCAGGTCAAAGAATCCATCAACCAATCGTTCACCGCCAAAACCATCGTGCATACATTAATACGTACAGGCCATGAACCTATCGTACGCGAGTTAATGAACGAAATCCGACGTCTCGACATCACGTTCACGCAAGCATACCTCGTCACAACCCCACGTTCTTCCTGAACAATACCTTATTGTTTTGCAGCCGGTGTTGCCGTTCGCAGGTCGCTGTCTTTTGTCTGCGGTGGACGGGCGGCCTGCTATGACGAGGGCTCTGTGCTTATCCAAGACTCATTGACTCCCTCGCCAGTGACTTGCTTCCCTTGGGCAAGCACGTTGGCGATACCTCTGCCGGTCCCACCGCTCGCCTTTGATGCCATCGCTCTATACGCATCGATGCCCAACCCAGCCCCTGCAACCGTCCGTCCATCCTGGTCAAAATAGACCTCAGCGTCGGCAACGGGCAGATTTTGACCATACACATCCGCGAACCATGCGTTGATGTCCTGACGAATCGTTGACATTTCAATTGTTGTCAGCGGCCCTGTTCCGTATCCGAGGTTCACCGTGGCGTACACGCCCACGTCATTACCCTGCAAAGGAAAGAACGCAATTTGGTCCACGGCGATGTTCCCGAGTCCTGCGATAATTTCGTCTTGTATCTGCTGGGCCACGGTTCCTGACGTCATCGCGAGAGCAGGGCTCGTCGTGGCCGATTGCGCGTTGGCCGCCTGAATCTGCACAAAGTGATGTTCTACAAACCCGTAGACCAGGACGAGGGCGGCGACGAAGAGGATCCCGGTTCGCCGTCCTTTGGAAGTCATTAAGAAGTTCATTCGTATAACCCCCCGACCGCCATCCGCACGAATGGTCTGTCCCATTCATATGACAGGCAGGGGACAAAATATCACTGATTTGAAGATGGTTCCGAGTGGTGGGGTTGCCTACTGCGATTCCCCCGCAAACGTCTTACGCATCGCACTCCACTGTTCCGCGGTTACAAGCACCTCGCGCGGCTTACTGCCTTCGAACCTACCTACCAGATTTTGTTGTTCCATTTGGTCGACAATCCGTGATGCTCGGGAATACCCGATGCGAAAGCGCCGCTGAAGCATGGACGTCGAAGCTTGACCAACGTCGACCACAAGGTCGACAGCATCGACAAACAAATTATCTAAATCTTGGTTAACCGATGATTCGGAGTTCTCGTCGCTATGGTTCAAGTCGACGGTGTAAACCGCATTCTGTTGGTCCTTCACGTATTCAACGAGTTTCTCGATCTCCTTGTCCGACACGAACGCCCCCTGCACTCGCACCGGCTTGTTCGCACCTGCGGGAAGATACAGCATGTCCCCCCGACCCAGCAACTTTTCCGCGCCTCCCCCATCTAAAATCGTTCGCGAATCCGCCATAGAGGAGACCGCGAAAGCGATGCGACTTGGAATGTTCGCCTTAATGAGTCCGGTAATGACGTCCACCGATGGACGCTGCGTCGCGACGATGAGATGAATTCCTGCCGCGCGGGCCTTTTGAGCAATGCGACAGATGCAATCTTCAACGTCTCCCGGAGCAACCATCATGAGATCCGCCAATTCGTCGATGATCACCACAATGTAAGGCAACGGGTCCAACCCGTCTTTGACGAGCATGTCATTATATCGTTCGAGGTCCCGCGCACCTCTGTCGGCAAAGGATTGATAACGTTGTTCCATTTCCTGAACGATTTTCTTCAGGGCAAACGCGGCACGACTCGGGTCGGTAACAACCGGCGCCAGAAGGTGTGGAATGCCGTTGTACCCGGAGAGTTCTACCATTTTGGGATCAATCATCAGGAACTTCGTTTCATGCGGTTTCGCCTTTACCAAAATGGACGCGATGATTCCGTTAATGCAAACACTCTTCCCGGAACCTGTTGCTCCGGCAACGAGAAGGTGTGGCATTTTCTGCAGGTTGCCCACGATGGGCGCACCCGTGATGTCTCTCCCCAGCGCCAAGGCGAGTTTGCTCTCTTCTTCTTGAAAGACCGTAGACTCCAGTACCTGTCGTAATGTGACCACCGAAACTTCCGGATTCGGGACTTCAATTCCAATGACAGACTTACCTGGCACCGGGGCTTCCATCCGAATTCCTCGAGCAGCCAGCGCCAGAGCGATATCGTCTGATAGATTCACAATGCGTGAGACCTTCACGCCAAACGCCGGTTGCACTTCATATCGAGTGACTGTCGGGCCACGGCTAATCTCTAGCACCTTCGCCTGGACACCAAAACTTTCTAGCGTCATTTCCAGCTTGCGCGCGTTCTCGAGCGCGCTCTTTTCGCTAAATCCACCGGCCCCGCCCTTCGGCAAGGCGAACATGCGAACGGGGGGCAGGCGGTAGTTCTCGTCACGCACGGGAGCCCCCACCGCGTAGGGTTCGACCGCCTTCGCGCCGCGGGCAACAGCGGACGAAGCGGCTCCCGGCTTGGTGGCGTCTTTATCAATACCCTTGTCTGGCGCTCTGTCCGGAAATTTCATGACCATCTGATTCCCCACCATCTCGACAGGGATGGGAGCCGTTCCGTCATGACTTACGTTTTGGGCTGGGGGTTCTTTCGGTTCAACACCAAATTCGACATCGGCTTTATGGCGGGCATAATCATGAATGATGGGGGAATCAGCGACGGGGCTTTCCGACACGTCGTCAGCAATTTCCCCTTCCACAATCAGACGAGGTTTTTTCCGAGAGCTCGATTTTGGAATGGAAGAACCCATGGAGGCCTTTGGAGTACTCTTCGGCTCCGGGCCGAACAACATGCTCGCGTACTGCATGCTTCCCTTCCACAGGGACTCCAATCTCCGCTCCATCCAACGCGTCCCCTTTTGCACACCCGCAACCAGAGACCGCTGGGTGACGAGCGCCAAACCAATTAGCACCCCCACCCCAATCAGCAGTTTCGTACCCGTGTCCCCAAAGAGAGAGTGCGCGGCAGAAAAAAACGCGTATCCAATCAGTCCACCGCCGTCACCCGTGAGGGATGCGGACTGCTGTGGATGGAGGATCACGTTCTGCATTGCGTCAATCGCGTTCATCGTCGCGGTGAATAGGGGGACTTGACCCGACAGCGTTAAGCTCGCAATCCTTTGGTAAAAATCCATCTCAATGGCCGTGAGCCATGTAACGAGAAGGATTAAAAGCCCAACATGACGGTATGTCCAGGGAAATGCGGCGCGTTGAACCATGATATACAAGGAGGTATAGAGGACAAAGATGGGAACCAGAAAGGACCAACTCCCGGCAAGATAGACGAAAGCCACGTCAAGGAGTCGGCCCACCCAACCGAGACGCCCAAGAGCGAGCGCACTGAAGAACAGCATAACAATCCCAAAGACTTCATATCGCAATATATTCTGCCTGTGTTGTCGTTTCGCCATCGAAAAAAAGCCCCCAACTCACCAAAGCTATCGCAGGGATCTTCGCGATGGCCGAAGGGCATTCCTGCCTCAGGAGCCAATTTGCCTAGGGTTCGTCCGGGTACAAAGGAACGTATTGTCCCGGCTGCCATTCTGGGTTGAGATAGTCCTCTGGTCTGGGGCTGATGAGCCGTTCAATTCGCCCCATGCCATTTTCGGCGATGGAGCATAGCATCGTCACATCTCCAGCGCGAACTTCCCTCAGAGCGGGGGTTTCTTTCAACTGACCGGCAAACACGGCGTCCATAGACATGGGAGTCCAAAATAGGCTCAATGCGGTCTACCCCCTGTGTTTTTTGACTGCTTCCAGATCTCGACGAGCGAGTTCAGCTTCATCATCGCTGCCCCCAAGCCGCCAACCTCGTCCAACAGCCCATACCGAATCGCGTCCCGCCCTACAACCGTGGTGCCGATGTCTCGGGCCATCTCTCCGGTGTTCAGCATGAGTTCGCGAAATACGCGTTCAGAGATTCGCGAATGCTCGACAACGAATCGCGTGACGCGTTCTTGCATTTTCTCGAGGTACTCAAACGACTGAGGAGCTCCAATGACCATCCCCGTGAGTCGAATCGGATGGATGGTCATCGACGCCGTCTCAGTAATGTAGGAATAATCAGCACTTACCGCAATCGGAACTCCGATGGAATGCCCGCCGCCGAGCACAAGGGATACCGTGGGTTTACTTAGGCTCGAAATCATTTCGGCGATGGCTAGACCCGCTTCGACGTCTCCGCCCACCGTGTTCAAAATGACCATTAAACCTTCGATTTTCTCGTTTTGCTCTACTGCGACCAATTGTGGAATGACATGCTCATACTTCGTGGTCTTGTTTTGCGGTGGGAGAACCACATGCCCTTCGATTTGGCCCACAATCGTTAAGCAGTACAAGTTTGACTCCGAACGCACGGGGTCAGTCTGCCCCAAGGACTCAACGCTCTTGACAATGGACTCGTTTTGCACCCCTTCATCCGTTTCGATATCTGGCGTCGTATACGCTCTAGCCTGCAACCCAGCTTTCGCGTTTGGTTTGGATGATGTGAATTCCACTATGCCGATTCACTCCTTTGCGAATGTCCCGGCGGTCGCAGGCGCCATAAGACGCGACCTGTCTGTACGGGCCGCATCGCAGACATCCATTCATTCTGTCTTTGCACAAATCCCATTCTTCGCGCGCGAGCTGGCTCTTCAACTGGGCTGACGGTGACTAGAATAGTATGGGTTTGAAAACTGTGTGCCATACGCCTCGAAGACGATGTGGTTTGATAAAAAACAAAAGCCGCCCGGCAGGGCGGCCATCACTCAAGAGTTTGCGCAAAACATCCATTACGCTTCCATTATGATTGGCAAGATCATGGGACGACGTCTAGTCTGCTCGTACAGAAACCGTCCCAAAGCATCGCGTACGGCAGTCTTCAAAGAAGACCATTCGTTGATGTTATCGGATACCATGCGAACCAACGTTGTTTCGACAATTCGATTCGCTTCGTCGAGAAGAGCCTCGGACTCCCGAACGTAGACGAACCCGCGTGAAATGATGTCGGGTCCCGACAATATTGCCCCGTTGGTTTTGGACAAGGTCACAACGACGACCAGGATTCCGTCTTGCGACAGCAGCTTTCTATCCCGAAGCACGATGTTTCCGACGTCCCCGACCCCAAGCCCGTCAATCATGACCATACCCGCCGTGACCTTGGCCGCCAAACGGGCGTTGTTGGCGTCGAGTTCTACAACGTCGCCGTTATCCAGAATGAAGATGTTGTCCGGATTCACCCCCGTCGCTTCGGCAAGAGACGCGTGCTTTCTTTGCATTCGAAACTCACCGTGGACTGGAAAGAAGAATTTCGGACGGATCAGATTGAGCATGAGCTTCAATTCTTCCTGGCTGCCATGCCCCGACACGTGTACGCCCTGGTAAATGACGTTCGCTCCCACCCGGAAGAGTTGATCGATGGTGCGAGACACGTACTTCTCGTTGCCTGGAATCGGTGAACTCGCCAGAACCACGGTGTCTCCGGGCATGATTTCGACTTTGCGATGAGCGGATCGAGCCATTCTGGTAAGGGCTGACATTGGCTCACCTTGGCTACCTGTTGACAGAATGATCAAGTTATCCGGCTGGATCTTGCCGATTTCGCTGTCCTCAACGAGGGTGGAAGGGAGGACTTCGAGGTAACCGAGCGAGATGGCAATCTGGATATTGTTGACCATACTCCTGCCTACAACAGCCACTTTCTTCCCACATCGCTCGGCGGCATGAATCACCTGCTGAATGCGGTGGATGTTGGAAGCAAACGTTGCCAAGATGATCCGACCAGGGGCATGGCTGACGATATCGTCAATCGTCTTTCCTACGGTTCGCTCGGACGGCGTGAACCCTGGCCGTTCCGCATTCGTGCTATCCGCCACAAGCGCCAAGACTCCGCGAGCCCCGTAGGCGGCCAACTTCTGCAAATCGGCGGGCCGACCATCCACAGGAGTGTGATCAAATTTAAAATCGCCAGTATGCACGATGAGTCCTTCGGGGGTGTCAATGGCAAACCCACCAGTATCGGGAATGCTGTGATTCACGTAAAAAAATGATACCGTAAAGGCTCCAACGTGTACGACCGAATCGCCGTCCATCTTTATGAGCTTGGCAGAATCGGATAAGCCATGTTCCTTCAATTTGTTGTCAATTAACCCCAGGGTAAGCTTTGTTCCGTACACGGGAACATTCAGACTCTTTAACACATACGGGAGACCGCCGATGTGATCCTCATGTCCGTGCGTAACGAAGATAGCTCTTACTTTGTCACGATTGTCCATGAGATATGATATGTCCGGAATGACCGCATCGATTCCCAACATCTCTTCTTCAGGGAACTTCAGTCCAGCGTCGACGACAATCATGTCGGATCCGTACGAATACACCGTCATATTTTTTCCGATTTCCCCCACGCCTCCGAGCGGCGTGATGGATAACTTCGACTTTCCCTTTGCCAACTTGGCACCTCCATGTCTTCAAATCAACAATCCTTCTTCGTTTCAGGCGTCCGCACATAACGCCACTGAAAGCACTCAGCAGATGTATCGTACTTCCATAATTACCTATAATTGGGTTATTGCATGAAACAACATAGCCTTTCGTCACATCTGTTTTAGCCGAGACCGCAAATTAAGATGCACGAAACACAACCATGGTTCATGTGCGAACCAAGTGATGATGTTGGTCCTACTCATTCATTGCTCGACGCGCTTCACGGCGCTCATGCCCAATTGTGTCTCGTCTCCTGCAAAAGACACAAGCATCCCGTCCTATCCTTGTGAATGAACCCTGCGCCCCCCACCGTTCTGTGCAAAAGGGCCTCACAAGAGCATACGTCGAACAACCACTAATGGAATCCGCACCAGTCACTTATCAGTCATTATAACGCCGTTGAAGCTTTGTTTCAACCAAATTGCGAAACTCAACTCCGTTTGCCGGGGAGCGACGGAGTTCAGAGAACTGCACGCACTTTGCAGACAACAAAAAAGCCACGCCCTTTGTCACTGTTCTAGGCGTAGCTTTTCCCTTTGGTGTCTCGTTTCATGTCTCATCCGCTGAGTGGGCTTTGGACCATCCCAAGGGTCTCAGCAGAGCGGTCTTGCCCGTTCCGCTTCTTATGCGTGGGCCGATTCCAGCAGCGTGCCATCCAACTTCCCCAGGCGTTCCAGTTCCTTGCGCAGCCGTTCAAGCACGGGCGCCGGTGCTGCGTGCAGCGGAAGGCGAGGGCTTCCTGCGGGCAGGCCCAACAGCCCAAGGGCGCCTTTCACAGGGATTGGACTGCTGATTTGGAATAGGGCATCGTAGATAGGCACCAATCGACCATTCCACTCTGCTGCCTCCATCAGGCGACCCGCGAAGTACGCGTCCATCATGGCTGTCATCTCGGGCCCTACTACGTGGGCCGCTACGCTTACAACTCCGGACCCGCCCACGGACAAGACCGGCAAGGTGAAACTATCGTCACCGCTGAAGACAGCGAGATCGTCCGGCTTGTTCGCGCAGAGGCGAACGATATGAGCCATGTCTCCACTCGCTTCCTTGACGGCAAAGACGTTCGGCAGTTGGGCCAGCCGCAGGATGGTGGGAATCTCGATGCGAACTCCGGTGCGCCCCGGCACGTTATACAACATGATGGGGATGTCCACCGCATTCGCAATCGCCGTGAAATGAGCTTCCAACCCTTCTTGAGTGGGACGATTGTAATAGGGGCTTACGAGCAAAAGGCCATCAGCCCCGAGGGACTGCGCTTCCTGCGAAAGCAATATGGACTCTCGGGTGTCGTAGCTCCCTGTTCCAGCAATGACGGGCACCCGCCCAGCTGTCGCCTGCACAGTCTCCTTGATGACCTCAAGCTTCTCGTCATGGGACAGGGTAGGTGACTCACCGGTGGTTCCACAGGCCACGATGGCTGTGGTGCCGGTCTCAATCAAATGGTCCACAATCCTAGCGATTCCCGCCAAATCCACATGATTGTCATCGGTAAATGGCGTGATCATCGCCGTAAGTAGGCGCCCCACATCCATGACTTTTCCCCCTTTGCGTCCTGTTTTGTAGGTGAGGATCTCGCGGCCTTAGTCGGCCAGTCGGAATGCCTCGTGGAGTGCGCGAACCGCTCGTTCCATCTGCTCCCTGCGGATCAGGCACCAGATTGTCGTATGCGAGTCGGCAGACTGGAGGATCTCAATTCCTTCCTTTTCCAAAGCGTCAACAATCTGCGCCATGATTCCAGGAACTCCAGCAATTCCCGCACCCACCGCGGCGATTTTCGCGCATCCAGGTAGAACGCTGGGGTTTTGGCCGAGCTGTGAGAGCACGCGCACGGTCAACTTGGCATCCGAATCCGCAACAGTGTACTGAACGCGAGACGGTCCGACCGAAATGAAGTCAACGCTAATGCCGTGTTCAGCCATCGCAGCAAACACGGAAGGTTTGTCGATGCTGTCTCCCGTAAGCTCTATCTGAGTCACGTTGGCTGTCTGCGTGATGCCGGTGACAGGCTTCTCCAGGACATGATGGCTTTCAAGAATCTGAGCTGCACTCGTCACCAGTGTACCCGGATCCGTTGTCAAGGTGCTGCGCACCCGAATCGGGATGTTCTTCTGCATCGCGATTTCGACGGCTCGAGGATGAATCACCTTCGCACCTTGATACGCCAAGTTGCAGATTTCATTGTACGTGACTTGGTGCAGCCTCTTGGCATCACTGACAATGCGCGGATCCGCAGTCATGATCCCATCTACGTCGGTGAAGATGTCCACCACGTCGGCGTCCAAGGCTACGCCTAGAGCGGTCGCAGTAGTATCGCTACCCCCACGCCCCAATGTCGTCACCTCACCGTCGGACGTGATGCCTTGAAACCCCATGACAACGACGATACGACCCAAGGACAATTCCTCATTAACCCTCGACGGATCGATATCGACGATTCTCGAACTTCCAAACTGATTCGTCGTGATGATTCCCGCTTGACCACCCGTAAGAACGGCGACGTCGTGGCCTCGACTCCGAAGCAGGCCCGCAAACACCACCGCGGAGATTTGCTCACCGCAGGTCATCAACAGGTCTAGATCCCGAGCGCTGACGACTGACTCTTCGTCGGGTATCCCGAGCAAGGTATCCGTCGCGTACGGATCTCCTTTTCGGCCCATCGCCGACACTACGACGACAACCCGGTTGCCGTCACTGATGGCGGACTCGACGTGAGCCGCCGCGCGAAGGCGCATGTCGCGAGTCGCGACCGACGTGCCTCCAAACTTCTGAACAACGACGTGCATCGTTAGATCATCCCTCTATCTGCAAGACACTCAGCCAAGAGCACAGCGCCTTTTCCTGCGCCCATCTTTGTGTTGTGCGAAACCAGCACATACTTGACGCCGCCGAGCACAGGATCTTCCTCGATGCGACCCACGCTCGTGGTCATGCCGTCACCCAGATTTCTGTCCAGACGCACCTGTGGACGATATGGATTATCAAAAACGTGGATCCACTCATCCGGAGCCGAATGCAGATTCCGTCCGCGAAGCGGATTGTGGTTGCGCATGGCTTCCTTCACCGCATCGACGTCGGCTCGTTGGCGCAAGCCTGCGAACACGGCCTCCGTGTGTCCGTCCAACACCGCGGCGCGCGTGCAAATGGCATTTACGTTAATCTCGGCGGGTACGACGGTCTCATTCGCGACCTCACCAAGAATCTTCTTCAGTTCCTGCCTTACCTTCCCCTCTTCTTTCGGAATGTAAGGAATCACATTGTCGAGGCTATCCAGCGTCCGAACCCCGGGACTCCTCCCTGCCCCGCTCACCGCCTGCATAGAAACCATCAGGACGCTGTAGAGTCCGAAGTGTTGGTGGAGCGGTTGTGCCGTGATGGCGAGCCCAGTCACTGTGCAGTTTGGAATCGGCAAAACAAATCCCTTAAAACCACGCTTCTCTTGCTGCGCTCGAACCAAGGTCGCGTGGTGATCATTCACGCCTGGGACAATAAGCGGCGTATCCGATTCGTAGCGAAACGCCGACGCCGTCGAAAAGGTTGGCGTTGTGCGAGCAAAACGGGGCTCCAATTCCTTCGCCAAATCGGATTCCACAGCCGTAAAGATGACGTCGACTTGCTCGGGACGAAACTCGTCGGAAGAAACGACCGGTATGGCCCTCATGTCATCGGGAACAAGGCTATCAAGCGTCCAGCGTGAGCTCCCGTCGGCCTCAAGCAAGGCTTCCTCGTACGTTTTTCGATTCCGAGACGTCACCATTAAAACCACTTCGAAGAGTGGATGATTCGATAGAGCCAATACGAATTGCTGCCCAGCCATGCCCGTCGCTCCGACGATTGCTGCCTTTAAACGTGCCACTTCGCCCAACCCCTTGTCTGGCTTCCTAACGATCTCGCTGTACCCCTAGCACCCGCACATTGCCGGCCCAGTCGCACAACGGAAGGAGGACGGCCCCGCTCTGCTTCACGAAGGCCGCTCCTGGCGCCAACGCTCGATGATCATTGGCTGCAGCTGTTTCTTCTCCAGCGCTGATTCGCACGTTGCCGGAATCAACGACATGTCCGCAACCAGTGAGTTCATTTTAACATGAGGAGCATCTTGCCCAAACGGGACGAAAAAGATATTCTTCATGTTCAGTAGCTTTGCGATATTATACAGGTTCAGTCCCAGACCGTCATTGGTTGATATTCCCAGAATTACAGGCCTGTCATTGCGCAAGGTTGCTTTGGCAGCCATGAGAACGGGCGAATCGGTGGCGGCGTTCGCAAACCGGCTGAGGGAATTTCCGGTACACGGAGCGATGACAAGGCAGTCTAGTTGCTTTGATGGCCCGAGAGGCTCAGCGTCCGGAATCGTTGCAATGAGCGTTCTGCCCGTTACCTTTTCCAGCTTCAGAGCCCATTCGCCCGCTTCCCCAAACCGCGTTGTCACTTGCATGACGGTTTGAGAAACAATCGGTACTACGTTCACACCCATCGCGACGAGTTGTTCTACCACAGGTATGGTTTCCGCGTACGTACAATGCGAACCTGTCACGGCAAATCCGATAGTCTTTCCCTTGAGTTCCACGCCTCTTCTCCTCCAATACCATCACGATGATTGATTGTTCCTATCCTTCAGGATTCGGCCGATGGTCCCAGCAAGAATGCGTCCAGCTGTTTTCGGAGCGACGAGTCCAGGCAAGCTCGGAGCCAGTTTCGCCTTCAAACCACGTTTCTGTGCGTAGTCGAAGTCCGTACCACCCGGTTTCGATGCGATGTCGACAATGACGCTGCTCGTCTCCATTTGACTTATCACGGCATCCGTCAGCACCTTCGTCGGGACCGTGTTGATGACGAGATCGGCACCTTGAACGGCTTCCGGCAGTCTTTCAATCGGGATGGCGGCCAGGCCCATCTCGGTGATCCGGGCCAAATCTGATGGCCTGCGAGCTATCACACGCACGTTCGCCGACAGCGCACGCAGGTCCCGAGCAAGCGTTTCGCCGCATCGTCCGAACCCGACGACAACAGCCGTGCACCCGTGAATCGTGATGTCCATCATCTCCATCGCCATGGCGATGGCCCCTTCTGCCGTGGGAATGGAATTCAAAATGGCCACTTCGTCGAGATCCATCAGTTTGACCAGCTGCAAATCGAGCCGTCGACACGCCGCTTCGAACCTTGGCCGTGCGATGCCCGTGAAAACCAGAGTGCCCGGACGCAAGGTGCCGAGAGCGACGTCCGATATCCATAGAGGTGACGTGGAAAATCTCGTGTCTACTCGCCCGTCGTCGTCGATTCCCGACATTGGCAATATGACGGCGTCTGCTTCTTGGAATGAATCGATAACGTCCTGTGAGTAGAATGAGTCCGGAAAATCGGACGAGGCACCATCAAATCCAAGCAAGGATACAATCGCACCCTGCTCGTGCGCTTGACGGATGATTTCCAACATGCGCGCATCTCCGCCGGCAAAGACCAACCGTTGCCCTATCAACAAAGGAGGACTCCCCTTTCCGTCGCGAGCAAAAACGAGGCGCGCTTCGCCTCCTCGTCGTCGACTTGCGCCATCGCGCGTAAGAGTATCACGAAGGCGAGGCCCGTGATGCATTGCTGTTTAACCATGTGCTGTAATGTATGTGGATACTTGTGAGGGGGTGCAAACGCCGCACTGTGGCGCGTTCTGCTACGAGGAGTCATCGCGGATTTGCTACGAAAAAGGGAAGCCTAATGAGGCTTCCCCAAACCATCATTCAACTCACACCTAGAAATCTCTGGATGGCGCAATCCCGGTGGACCCAAATCCACCTTCGCCTCTATCCGTTTTCAACAGCGAGTCTGTCTGCATCCACCGTGCAAGGTACACGGGAGCGATAACCAGTTGCGCGATTCTATCGCCGGGAGAAATGGTCACGGGAGCATCGGAAAAATTCGTCAACAACACTTGAATCTCTCCGGTATAGTCGCTGTCGATGACGCCGACTCCGTTTGGCAACGCGATTCCATGCCTCCATGCCAGCCCGCTGCGGGCATAGACAAGACCCACGAAACCGCTGTCTGGTAGCTGCATGGCGATGCCTGTCGGAATCCGGGAACGTTCCATCGGGTGAATGACCAACGCCTCAGGCAAGCATGCGTGCAAATCCATGCCCGCCGCCCCGGCCGAAGCGTATTGAGGCAGGTACTCCGGCTTGAAATGCTCATTCACCACGGTGTAGCGAACCGATACCGAGTTCCCGCCGCCCGCAGGCCTTTCGTGAGCTCCCGTCACATCCATGGGGAAAGCACGTCCTCGCCGACAGGTCCAACGGCTGCGAGGGCAAACTTCTGACCGACAATCTCAGCGGCAATGGATTGGACATCCTTCACGGTGACGGAGTCTATCTTGTGTATGGTTTCGTCAAGCGACACCTCGCGCCCGAGGAGCAATTCGTTCTTTCCGAGCCGACTCATTCGACTGCTCGTTCCCTCGAGGCTGAGCATCATGGATCCTTTGACCTGCTCCTTGCCCTCATCGAGTTCCTCCTTTGTCAACCCCTTCTGCGCAACCTCTTCACAGATGTCCGTGATGAGGGTCATGACGTCCGGCACGTGCTCGGGAGAGGTCCCCGCATAGATCCCAAACATGCCACAATCGCGATACGCAGAGTGGAAGGAAAACACCGAGTACGCAAGCCCTCGTTCCTCGCGAATCTCCTGAAACAACGTAGAACTTGGGGAACTGCCGAGGGCATTGTTCAGCAAGATCATCGCGTAAAGCTTGTCGTGCCCCGCGGGAAGCCCCGGGGCCGCCAAGGACAGATGCACCTGTTCCGTATCTTTCTGGCGGACGCTCGATTTCCAATGGAAGGACGGAACTTCCAGCCGAACTTCGTGACTCAATCCAGCATCGTGAGAACGGGTTCCGAAATATGACTCGAGTTCCTCCATCACTTTGGTCTCGCTTACGTTTCCGGCCACCGCGATCACGATATTACGAGGTGTGTAACGCGACGCGACATAGTCCTGTACGTCACCCCGAGTAAATGACCGCAGATTGTCTTCCAATCCTAGAATCGTGTATCCAAGCGGATGGTCTCTATACACGTTCTCCGAGAGAATGTCCATGACCAACTCGTCAGGAGTATCCTCGTACATACGGATTTCTTCAATGACGACTTTCTTCTCTTTCTCAATCTCCTCCGGCGCGAACTGCGAATCGTACAACATATCCGCGAGCGTGTCTACCGCAATGGGAAAATGCATGTCCAGCACTTTGGCATAAAAACACGTGTATTCCTTGGATGTGAACGCGTTCACTTGCCCGCCGATGCTGTCAAAACGTCGCGCCAAGTCGCGCGCAGTGAAGCGCTCCGTCCCTTTAAACAGCATGTGTTCCAGGAAATGGCTAATGCCGTTGTTGCTCCTTACTTCATAGCGCGATCCGGTTCCAATCCATATGCCGATGCTCACCGAGCGCATCGACGGTATCTCTTCTCCAACAACTCGTATCCCGTTGGACAAAAGGCGACGGTAGGCCATAGAGTCCTCCTAGTGCGTGTCGTGCCAGAAGTGTAACAGGCTAACTATAGCAAATTATGTCGCTGTGTCTCAAGGTGTGATAGTCGGCTGTCAACCTACAGGACGGTCGGTGGCAGTACCCGCCTCTCGCCAATGACATCCGTAATCGTCTTGAATCGGTATCCCTTTTTTTGGAGCGCTTCGATGAGCGTAGGTAAGGCCTCTGCCGTGTGTTCTGTTGGGTGCATCAGAACGAGAGCCCCAGGAGTGATGCCCTTGACGACTCGGCTGACAATCGTCTCTGCCGAAGGTTTCCTCCAATCCACGGTATCGACCGTCCAAAGAATCGTCGGTAAATGGTGTTGGTAGGCGACCGTGACGGTCCTGTCGTCATAGGAGCCCGAAGGCGGTGCGAAGGCGACAGGCACCTTCCCCGTCGCATCTTTGATTAGGGATTCGGTCTTCGTCATTTGGCGTTCCACCTGTCCGGTGGTAAGAAGGTGAAAGTCGGGATGTCCTGTGCCGTGACTGCCGATGGCGTGGCCGAACCCTACAATTTTTCGGGCTAGTTGAGGATTTTTCTTCACCCACGCTCCATCCAGAAAGAACGTTGCCCGGACGTGCTCTTTTTTAAATGTCTCGAGCATGGACGGCAGATACTGTTCCCCCCACGAGACGTTCACCATCAATGCTATAGACTTTTCGTCGGACGGCCCGCGATATACGGGAGAAGGAAGCAACGATTTCAACGAAACTTGAGGCTTCGTAGCGCTCCATACCAGGTGGGTTTTCCCATCCTTCAATTTCTCGGTAAGCTCTTGGCTTTGTTTCTCCTCGAGCGTCCAACCATTCAATCCTGGAATGGCATGCCATACTCGGTCCTCCCGTGCCGAAACGGGAGGAACCCCGTATTTCCGTTGTGCTTCCCTCAGCAACTTTTGAGCGCACGGCTCGCATGGGGATGATGCTTTAGACGCATGAGACGCTTTAGCCCAGGCCGTGATGGTTCCCGAATTCACTTCCGTGACGATGAAAATAAGCGACAAAAGACGGGTTCTTTGCGTCCAGTTCAAACGAGAGCACACCTACCTTCTTGAAGTTCATTCCGAAGTTAGGGTGCCCAAAACGCAAAAACCCTCCTACGGAAATCCAGTAGGAAGGATCTTTTGTACGCCACGATGTGACCGAGCCGCTTCATCCCTCCGCGGATGAAGATGTAGCGACGGAACCCTGACTTTCTCGCAACGCTTCTTTTCGAGAAAGGTTCAATCTTCCCTGCGCGTCGATTTCGGTTACCTTCACGGTGATCTCGTCACCCACATTGCACACGTCTTCCACCTTGTTGACGCGAGCCACGTCGAGTTGAGAAATATGCACGAGGCCCTCTTTTCCGGGCAGAACCTCAACGAACGCACCGTATTTTTCGACTCGCATCACCTTGCCGGTGTAGATTTTTCCGACCTCGACCTCGCGGACGAGATCTAACACGATGTCACGTGCTCTGTTCGCCCCCATGGCGTCCGTGCCCGAAATGAACACTCGTCCATCCTGTTCAATGTCAATCTTGACCCCAGTCTCGTCGATGATCTTGTTAATGACTCGTCCACCCGGACCTATCACGTCGCGAATCTTATCCGGATTAATTCGAACGCTGATGACCCTCGGTGCAAACGGCGACAAGTCGTCGCGAGGCTCCTGAATCGCGGCCAGCATCTTGGTCAAAATGAACATCCGGCCCTCATGAGCCTGCTTCAGCGCACGCTCGAAGATCTCCCTGCTGATTCCGGAAATCTTGATGTCCATCTGCAGCGCCGTAACACCCTTCGCGGTCCCAGCGACTTTGAAGTCCATGTCACCAAGATGATCTTCGAGTCCCTGAATGTCAGACAGAATCGCGACGTCGTCGCCTTCTTTCACCAGTCCCATCGCAATCCCGGCGACCGGCGCCTTAATCGGAACACCGGCGTCCATCAACGCCATCGTGCTGCCGCAAATGCTGGCCTGTGAGGTAGAACCGTTCGATTCCAGGATCTCTGAGACGACGCGTATGGCATACGGAAACTCTTCCGGAGAGGGTATGACCGGATCCAGAGCGCGCTCGCCAAGGGCGCCGTGGCCGATGTCTCGGCGACTCGGTGCACGCAGCGGTCTCGCTTCGCCGACGCTGAACGGCGGGAAATTGTAGTGGTGCATGTACCGATTCGACTCTTCGGTGCCGAGGCCGTCCAGGATCTGCTCATCGCCCATCGCGCCGAGCGTGCACACGGATAACGCTTGAGTCTGTCCGCGCGTAAACAATCCGGAACCATGCGCCCGAGGCAACAATCCGACCTCGCAGCTGATGGGACGAATTTCTTCGAGCTTGCGGCCGTCCGGGCGAATTCCATCATGGATGATGGCTCTACGGACTTCTTCCTTTAAAATATCGTGCAAAACCTCATCGATATCCTGTTCCTGGTTAGGGTACTGCTCCAAAAGCTCCTGCTTCGTGAGAACGCCCACGTCTTCGATAGCCGCCTCGCGTGCAAGCTTGTCGGGATTGCGCACTGCGGTTTTGATCTTCTCGGCCGCAAACTCACGCACGGCCTGATTCAAAGCCGAATCCACCTGATGAAGGGAAACCTCACGTTTTTGGACTCCGACCATGTTCGCGAAGACCTCAATCTCGGCGATGATCTTGCGAATCTGCTCGTGTCCGAAGAGGACGGCCTCCAACACGATGTCCTCGGGGATCTCTTTCGCCCCTGCCTCCACCATCACGATGGCATCTTTCGTTCCTGCGACCACAAGGTGCATGTCACTCGCTTCACCCTGTTCAACCGTCGGATTGATGATCAGGTTTCCATTGACGCGGCCCACGATGACTCCCGCAATCGGTCCTTGAAACGGAACCTCCGATGCGGATAGGGATGCAGACGTACCAATCATCGCAACCATTTCAGGCGCACAATCCTGGTCGACTGACATGACGATGTCGACGACCTGAACGTCATTGCGAAACCCTTCCGGAAATAACGGTCGAATCGGTCGATCAATCAGACGAGAAGCCAAGATAGCCTTCTCACTTGGTCTGCCCTCTCGCTTGATCCAACCACCCGGGATTTTCCCGACCGCATAATAACGCTCCTCGTAATTCACGGTCAGCGGAAAGAAATCAAGGTCCTTGGGTTCCTTGGAAGCGGTGACCGTGCACATGACCACGGTATCTCCATATCGGGCAAACACCGCGCCCGTCGCCTGTTTGGCCAACCGCCCGGTCTCCAGTACCATGGTGCGGCCGGCAATGTCAAATTCATGTCTTACCATACTTGTCCGTTCCCCTCCTTCGACTACACAAGAAATGAATGATGCTTCTGTTGCTCAAGATATGTAAAACAAGCGGGCCGCGGCCCGCCATGTTTAGCATCCGTAAATTATCGGCGCAGTCCAAGTTCAGAGATCAAATCGCGGTAACGATTGACGTCCTTGGCGCGCAGGTAGTTAAGCAGATTGCGGCGATGACCAATCATCTTGTACAGGCCACGTCGAGAATGGTGATCCTTCTTGTGGACGCGAAAGTGTTCGGTCAAGTAGTTGATGCGTTCGGTCAAAATCGCGATTTGAACTTCCGGAGATCCCGTGTCCGATTCGTGCAGTTGGAACTTGGACACAATTTCCTTCTTGCGTTCGTTCGTTAACATCTCGTTATTTTCCTCCTCGTTGACGCATATCCCTATGTCCCAGCAACCGTCCGGAGGTGGCGAAGGCCGCGACACAGTTCATACATCTAAGTAGTATGGACCACGACCCGGAAACCTATAATCCAAAGTCGTGCAAAGTACATACCGATGAATTATATCATACATAACGTTGTTGATGCATAGGAAGGACGATTCATTTTCCAGTTATGGACTTTGCGTTCACTGACATAAACCTAATTCGATATCCACAGCGACTCTTTTTGCAGAAAACGCCTTGCCTCCCTAACGTCCTCACCAATTTGGGAGCGAAGAACGTCCAGAGATTCGAACTTCCGCTCGTCGCGAATGCGATGTAAAAACGACACGCGCAAGGTTCGCCCGTACAGGTCCCCGTCAAAGTCGAAGAGGTGGACTTCCATCCGAAACTCGTTCCCGTCGACGGTAGGCCTTGTCCCGGAGTTCAGAACCCCGTAGAGAGAAGGCCCCGGATTTCCACCCTCATCTAGCACCGATGCGGCCACCGCATAGACCCCGCCGTCCGGCAACACGTAATCATCCGAAAGGTGCAAGTTCGCGGTCGGAAACCCAATGGTCCTTCCCCGCGCGTCACCATGGACCACCATGCCGGAAATCACGTACGGACGCCCGAGCAGTGAATTCGCCGCTTCGATTTTTCCAGTAGCCAGATATGAACGAATCTCGGAACTGCTCACTTTTTCCCCATGGTTTATCACAGGAGGAATCACGTTGACCGGAACACCGCTCTCCCGCAGCAATCGCGACAACAAGGGCACGTCGCCGACTCCGCCGTTTCCAAAGCGAAAGTCGGCCCCGACGACAATCTCGTTCACCGCCAATGCAGACAGGTAATTCCTCACGAAATCCTCGGCCGTAATCGCGGCGAACTCCCTGGTAAATCGGACTCTGTACAACCGATTCACGCCGAGCGACACGAGTTGCCGACACTTCTCCGCAAACGGAGTCAGCGCCCTATCATACCCGGGTTTCCCACGCAAAACATAGGCAGGATGAGGCCAAAAGCTCATCACAGCCAACTCTGCGCCCTCCATCGAGGAAACAGATTGTTTGGCAGCCGACAGGATTTTCTGATGGCCGAGGTGAATCCCATCAAACTTGCCAATGACGAGTACAACTCGGGTGGTGTCCGCTACCGGGACGAGCCCCACTTCAATAACTTTCATAGTTTTCATGAACTCCTCGCCTTCGGTGTGCTCATCGCCACGATACGGGCGAAAACGTCACTCGTCGCCTGATGTCGAATCAAAATTTCGCAATACCTTTTTGGGACGCACGGCGCTCATGGGACCATGATCCGAAAGCTCTGCGATGGCGTAGAGTTTTCCATCCGCGTCCAACACCTGGTAAGGCTCCGACCGGAAGGGAGTCAGACCCGCGGCTATTGGATCAACATCGATGGTTTGGCCTTGGCACAAACGTTTCAGGGAATTCCTGTCGAGCCGCAAAATCGGAAGGTGAACGATCGCATCCTCAATGGGTCTCACATATTGACGAGGGCTGTGGGACTCTAAGAACGCGTCGAGGTCAACTGCGTCTTTCACA
>JAJZAV010000312.1 GCA_021799255.1 Bacillota bacterium | reverse complement strand
TCCGATCTCGATTTCATTTATTTTTGTTCTTTATCAAGAACATTTGTGTTTTCTATAGTGAACATAATGATAGATGGTGTATATTAGAGTCGAGCTTGGACCACTTTTGTCGAATCAATTGGGAATATGCAGAAATTTTTTGATTGAAACTTTTTACAACCGAAGCATACAATCAAAGGTGGGCAAGGGCTTTCAATCAAGGGCAAACCGAGCCGAAAGGTCGGGACGCAAAGTCGCAGGTCTACGGTATGAATCTACCATGACGGCTGGGCTGCAGCGAAAGCCGCTTTTACACGCAAAGCGGTACGCTCGGAGGGGTACGGGGATGAGTTCGACTAAAGGTGATGGCGTGGATCGGCCGCAAGCTGCATTGGATGCTGAGTGGGTATCTCTGATGACGATGGCGAGAGACTGGGGATTCACTTTACAGGAAGTTCGCGATTTCATGAAAGAGTGCAAACCCGAGGCATTGGTGAGGAGGCCGGAGAGGTCCAACGGACACACCGACGAACTCGCATAACACCCTTTTTCTGAACGAGAATTTAAGTTATCATGATGTACTGTGTTAACCCTACTCTGGTGTGGAGAATGAGGCCTGGTCATGATTGGTCAACGTATCCAGAAGCTGCGAATTGAGAAAAACTTGTCGCTTTCAGAGCTTGCCGATCGGGCCGGGATCGCAAAATCATACCTCAGCAGCATAGAGCGGGACATCCGCGACAATCCATCCATCCAAGTGCTCGAGAAAATCTGCAGCGTCCTGGATGTTGATGTTGCGACGCTCTTGTCCCCTGTCGATGACCCAAAGGGGAACGGCGAGAGCCAATCCCTGGATCCCGACTGGCTTGCACTGGTCCGCGAGGCGATGCAATCCGGTATCAGTAAGGAACAATTCCGCGAGGTGCTGGAGTTTGCGCGTTGGAGATCTCGACGCGTCGAAGATTGAACATCCAAGACTTCGCACTATTCTAGAGGTGGATGCGGCCGTGGCGGACCAACTCACGAACACCGGCGCCGCCGTCCAACTAACGAATTTGCAATGAAGGCCGCAGACCCCGGTAAGGGGCTGCGGCTCTTTGAATAATCACAAGTGCACGTTGCGGCTGAAATTTGGACGGTGCACTTCAGACTTCATAGGAAGCTACGTTTTTCAGCCTACAGCACGTATTTTTCCAGCGTGCGCGCAACGGCGCCGGGACCCTGAATCATTTCTGTAAAGTATCCTTCTATCTTCTCTCCGAGTTCCACGTCATACAGATTCACGCCGAACAGCGATTCGTTGGAGAGAATCGGCTCCAGACTCTCGTGACACAATGTCGTGCTGCCCAGTTCCACCGAAGACAGTCGTGACGTGAGTTCCTCGAGCATCGGGTCCGGACTGAGGGCCATCTCCTTACCGTCGTCCCCGATTCCCATCAGGTACCGACACCACCCCGCGATGACGAGCGGGATGAACTTCAGGTCGCTGGCGCGAAGATCTGGGTGCGTAGCATAGGAACGAATAGTCCGTCCAAACCGGATGCCGACTTTTTGCGACGTGTCGGTGGCGATGCGTTGCGGGCTGTCTGGAATGTACGGATTCGGGAATCTCTTCTCGATGACCTCGTTGATGAAATCGGTGGGAGAAAGGACTCCCGAGTCGACGACGACGGGAAGCCCTTCGTCGTACCCAATGCGCTCGACGAGTCTCTTCAGATACGGAGTTCGCATTTCGTCGGCAATGAGCGTATGCCCCAACAGACAGCCGAAGATGGCCAACGCGGTGTGAAGGGGGTTCAAGCACGTCGTCACCTTCATTTGCTCCACTTTGTCGACCGTGTCCCTATCGGCAAACAGCACCCCCGCATCTTCCAGCGGCATCCGTCCATTCGGAAACGAATCCTCAATCACCAAATACTGCGTGACCTCGGCATTGACGAACGGCGCAATGAAGGTCTTCTTGGATGTGGTCACAATCTCCGTATCCGCGAATCCGAGTTCTTCCAAGGATTTCTTCACGGACTCCGACGGCCGAGGCGTGATCTTGTCTATCATGGTCCAGGGGAAGGCCACCTTAGCGGGATCGTGAAGATAATGGATGAAATCGCTGCTCACGAATCCACTTTCCCGCCAGGCCTCGGCCATCCTCATGACCGAATCGCGCAGCTTATCCCCATTATGGGAACAGTTGTCCATGCTCACGAGGGCGATGGGGAAGGCTCCCGCCACAAATCGCTCGTGCATCATGGAAACGACGATGGATATGAGATGACGCGGATTTGAGGGCCCGTTGGCCATGTCGTGTTCCACGTCCGGCAGCAAGTCGCCACTCATGTTGGTGAGCATATAGCCCTTCTCGGTAACCGTAAAGCTCGCCATTTGTAACGATCCGCTCCGAAAAATCTGCTTAAGCCTTTCCCAATCGGGCTCTCGTTCGGCGTCTCCTACTAGGCCCTGTGCGATGCTCCCGATGACCCGTTTCTTGAACTGTCCATCCGCGCTCATGGACACCAAGAGGGCCAAGTTGTTGTGAGGAACGTAGATTTTATCAATGATCTCATAATCGTAAGTGGACACCGTAATGATTCCTGAATCCGTTTTACCCGTGTCTAGCAAATCCTGCACAAGAGCCGCCAGAAAGCCTCTGAAAATGTTCCCGGAACCAAAGTGGACCCACGTCGGATTGTCGCGCGTTTTCGCGACCATTTTGCCGACGTCATACTCGGGCAGGTCAATACCCGACGCGCGCCATTCCGACGGGTTCGTCAGACCTTCTAAGTTGAGTCGCATCACTCTTACCACCACTTCCTCATCAATCGTTGCAACTTGTCACCCGAGACCCATGATGACCACCGACCGTCTCATCGGTCTCCATACGGTTCAAGTCGACTGCAACTGCAACTGCAACTGCAACTGCGACAGCTCAGGAACATTCTCGCAACCGGGACTTCTGCTTGTCAACTGATGGTCGGAATGGACCACGTATGCATAGTTGAAACCGCTCATTTTCGCTCGATTGCCACCAACAAACGTATCGGATCCGACATCCAACACAAGATGAGTTGGCAAGGTCACGAGCGATGATCTGAACTCTCTTTGAAGGGATCTGTGGAAATCGATGGAACCATCGATGCCAAAACGTTCCTTTATTGCACGAAGGAAGCCACACTTCTGGGCGATAGGCACTCTTGGGCTCATTCCCTTTATTCTGACGGGCTGTGATAGTCAACTTTTGGTCCTCAACCCCGCGGGACCGGTGGCACGCGTTGAGCACAACCTCATCGTCACATCTATAATCCTGGTCCTCATTGTCGTGGTACCCGTCATCGCTTTGATGTTCTACGTCGTGCTCCGATTTCGAGAGAAACCTGGCAGAATGGCCCCGTTTGAGCCCAATTGGTCCGAGAACCGTACATTGGAAATCGCTTGGTGGGGCATTCCCATCGTCATCATCAGCATTCTCGCAGTGCTGACCGTGCGCGACACATACCGCCTGGTTCGTCCGGCACCAAGCGTCACGGGACCAGTTCTCACGATACAAGTGACGTCTCTCAACTGGAAGTGGTTGTTTCAGTATCCGGCTCAGAATATCGCAACCATCAACTATTGCACGATTCCGGCGAATCGGCCGGTTGCCTTCGTGTTGACGAGCAACGCTCCGATGAATTCGTTTTGGGTGCCACAGTTGGGCGGGCAAGAGTACACGATGCCCGGAATGGCAATGCGCCTATGGCTGCAGGCCGACAGGCCCGGGGTCTATTTCGGAAGCGGGGCGAACTTTTCCGGACGCGAGTACGCAAAAATGAAATTTCGCGTCATTGCCCAA
>JAJZAV010000311.1 GCA_021799255.1 Bacillota bacterium | reverse complement strand
CATCATCCGGATCAATAGCCAATCGGGCAAAGGCGGGATTGGCTACGTACTCGCACAGAAGTATGGCCTGGATCTTCCAGCCCTAATGCGTGAGAGCGTGGGATACACCGTGAAGGGCGTCTCAGACAGGCTGCAAAAAGAGCTGATGCCTCAGGAAATTCGCGACATATTTATGAAGGAATACGTGAACATCACGACTCCCATCGAATACATCCACTACCGCATGACGGAGAAGGACGACTTCGAAACCATCGTAACCGTTCGCATCGACGGAGAATTGAAGGATTTCGACGGCAGCGGAAACGGAAGGCTTGACGCGATTAGCAACGCATTGCAATCCAATCTCGGCGTCGAGTATACGAATCTTACGTACAAGGAGCATGCGCTTGAGGTCGGATCGAAATCGCAGGCCGTCTCCTACATCGGAATCACCGGAGCCGATGGAAACCCGTATTGGGGTTGCGGCATCGATGTCGACATCATGAGTTCTTCCGTCAAAGCTCTCTTCAGCGCCGTCAATAAGATGATGTCAGCGCAAGCCTAATCGGAAAACGAGGAACAAGCCGCATCTGCCGACAGCTGCAACGTATCGAATGGCGCCCTTGCATCTAGGAAGGGCGCCATCCTATTTTGCGGGAAAGCCCCTCCTACAAATCCCGAACCGTTTGCAAAAACTCGTCAAAATCGGAAAACTCATAGTCCGGGCTTGGACGGAACTCACGAGATTGGGTTATAGGCATCCACTTGACGCCAATCGTCGTGAGCCCGGCGGATTTTCCCGCGGCGACGTCCGCGTTGCTATCCCCAACGTAGACTGCGTCCTCGGGCGCTACGTTCAGCATTTTTAGACACGTGAAGAGCCCGTCGGGATTGGGTTTCGGCCGCTCCATGTCGTCTCCCGTGACAATGGCGTCGAAGTATCCGCAAAAGGACAAGTACCCCGACGAGATGTCCATAGTTCTACGACCTTTTCCGGTGCAAATGCCGAGTTTGTAACCATCCTCGGCGAGCGCACGCACGACGCGAGCAATGTCTTTGCTGTCTTCGACGAAATCAGCATGTCTGTCACGATAGAGCCTGAAGAAGGTTTCAGCTGTCTCTTCGTACGAGCGTTCGGGAATCATCGCTCTTAGCAATCCCTCTTCCGTAGGCCCGAACATTCCGACGATGTCGTCCCCGGAGAACTCGCGCGAGATGGACTTGCGAAACACTTCCTGAAAACAGAAGATCACAAGTGGCAGAGTATTGGCCAACGTGCCGTCAAAATCAAAAAGGATGGCTTTCTTCATTCTTTCCCTCCGTCGTCCAGGAACCATCCCACTCTGTGGTTGTCTTCCCGTGAGCTTAGATTTCGCCGACAGCGATGCGAGTGTGTCTCATCCCCATCGTGAAAGAGAATAACGGGTGCGAAAAACGAACACCTTCAAGGCGATTGTAGCATGCCAAAAGGGTCAACTTGAATCTCAAAAGCTGAGTATTCCCTGTGGTCTTGACGGAAACCACAAAGCGCCGCATAATACAGGAAATAAAACTTAGTATTCAAATCAAAAAGGTGTGATATAGATGTCCAAACCTTCGTTCATCCCCCGTCCTCTCGTGCGCACCAACCAGTGGGTGATTGTGTTGTCCGTTGTAGCGGCTTGGGCCACAGGGTTCCACTCCATCATGTTTATTCCGCTCTTGGCGGGGCTCCTTGGCATAGTCTTCGGGTTCAATCCCATCATGCGGTTCGCGAAGCTGTTTCTGCGAAAGGCTCCGTCCGAATACACGCCGGAGGATCCGGGCCAGCAACGCTTCAACCAGATCGTCGCGATTTCGTGTTTGTCCCTGTCGCTTGGGGGGTTCTACATCGGGTGGTCCGCTGTAGGCTACGTGTTCTCCATCATGGTGGCGCTCTCCGCATTTGTCGCCATTCTGGGGTTTTGCGTGGGGTGTTTCATCCGCTTCCAATGGTCCCAATATCGGTATCGTCGAAGCCTGCGGTCGGAGTGCTGATGAAGGCAAAACGGATGGCGTGAATCGGTTGCTCATTCCCCTTCTTGCTTTTCGACGCCTTCAAACACCGCTTCTAGGTGCCGAGACACAAGCCTTACTAGGCCTGCGAATGATATAGTGAATATGATGAGGGGATCCCCCTCTTAACGCACGCCTAAGAGGTGAGTATGATGAGGACCCTGATTGGTCACGAAGCGATTGATGTGGCGCACGAGCACGATATCCTGGTGTTTGATAGGTTTCAAAATACGGAAATTACCACGCGAGAGGCCGAACTGTTGATTCAAAAACAGCGGGATCCCGATTCGTTTGCGCTTGAGGACTGGCCCGAGTCGGACAAAGAAGCGGAGCATGTGGTGCTCCAACGATTTCACGTGGCGACGAGCGCATACGGCATGCCCGAGGCCACCATCGCGGACATCCGTCGACTCGACATGGTGGGCCGCAGCATCCATCCGCACGCCGCGAGGTTGGCGGCCAACAGGTTGGTGGAACAGAATGAGTTGGAAGCTTTCGAAGACCACGAGGATGAAAGGGTGTATCGGATACCCCGAAACACGTATTTCAAGGAGTCTTTTCTCGAAGGGTTGCGCGCACAGGTCTGTGACGAGTGCGCAGACCTCGACTTGGAGCAACCGTTTCACAAGACCTGCCTGATGGCTCTCGCCGACTATCTGATCAACGAGGAATTTACGCTCAGCGACGTTACGGAGACGGGGAACCAGGACGCAGCACCGGGCAGGAAACGGACGAATTTGTTCTCTGGAGCAAGGGCTCGGTGGTTGTCGCAAACCGTGACGGCCACAAGGGGAAGGCTCAAATCGGTTGTGAAGCCCATCATGTCTCACAATTGGACCGCGGGCGATGAAGAGCGTGATCGACCTGAACCGCAAACCTCCAAAGCGCAAGGACCGGTTTCGTTCACGACGCGCCAAAGTGCGGAGCATGATCCTTTGGATGGTGGGGTGGAGTCGGATCTGCAACACGTTTCCGTGTCGGTCAACGTGGATGAATTTCAGTCACGAGATAAGATATCCAAGGCGGAACTCATCGAATACCTGAAGAAAGTAGAGATTGTTGACGAAAGCGGAGAACTCGCTTCCCTTCGGGTGGAACGCGAAAAGTTGCAGGCGCAGTTGGAGGCCAAGGAACAGGAGATCAAGCAGGTGGAACGCCAACGGATGCTCCTGCAGGGCCAATGCGAAGACATGCAGAGAGACTTGGATACGCTGCTTGAGGCGATGCAAATCGCGAAGCGTCGAGGCTATGTCTCGGCTCAGCCCCAGGTCATCGATGCCGACGTGGGCAAAAGTTGATGTTGGGACGGTTACGCTGAAGGACCGTTATCCATTCCATGGTTGATAACAACAAAAGTCAGTAAGAATCAATGATTAATGCCCGGGGGCCGTGTTCGCTTCCCGGGTATTTTATGTTTTTTTTACGGGTTTACCCGATCTTTTTGCCTCGCCTTTACGCAAAACGCCCCTATAATCGACAACGAAATAGGAACTACCGCTGCTGGGAACACTCAACACGTCTCGTGAGAGTAACTCGGCCGCGTAGATTGGGAGGAAGAATCGTGGGGGATGTAGTGTCCATCGTACTAACAGCAGCCTGTTTTGGCCTATTTGCCTGGCTGATTCGGCTTTTTGACAATGCGTAGTACCGGGACTAGTTCAGCAGTGGCATTTTAATTTTTCGGCTTAATCCTGAACGTTCTGTGAACACGCCTGTTGGCCTGCGAAACCATCCGTTTTACCGTTGTGCGAAATTCGACCTTGGGAGGGACTGGTTGTGTGGATTTTGCTCGGTGTGTCTGCCGTGCTTATGGGGTATCTCGTATATGTGATTTTCAATCCAGAGAAGTTTTAGGAGGACGATGTCCAACAATACCTCGTATCAGTAGACGAGACGTGTCCGGTGCTTAGACGAAGGAGTGGAACAAGT
>JAJZAV010000310.1 GCA_021799255.1 Bacillota bacterium | reverse complement strand
TTCCCTCAGTCAAATAGGTTCTGTCACGCGAACTTCGGTGCAGCCAATCCTATCCACCTGTGTGTTACCTCGGGCTCTCCTAGTTTCTAGCACGGCGCGTTCTCAGGGATGCGCTAGAGGGATGATTCGCATTGGGGTCTTCACAATGCCATCCAAAACAATAAAGTCGAGAGTCAACTCTACTGTCTCTACCCACGTGCCTCACCTACTACAATGCCCCAGAATCAAACTTCCATTCCAGAGGGTAGGCTACACTCATTCAACTTCAATGAGCTTTTCTTGCCGACAGATTCAAGCAAGGGGAATTTGTACTGCTTCACTACACCCCCAATATTAGACATCCTATTTCCTCTTGTCAATAAAAAAACGCCCGCTTTCGCAGGCGTTGATAGACTTTGGTTGTATCACACAACTACGCCATTAAAACACTGGCGACCCTTGCTTCGAACCTCCACCATCACATGATCGCCGATGTGCGGCACATGGAACATCGTTGGAGTTTGAATTCGGATCGGGATCCCCGGACGAATCTCGGCCTGAAATGCTCCACGGTAAATGTGCGTTATCTTGGCTTGGACGCGGGCTCCCCTACCGATTTTCATACGGTCGAGTGGGTTTGACATGAGGTGGCAACGCGATACGATGATGCCATCGTTACGAGTCATCCGAATTTCGACCTCAAAACCTTCTCCCACCTGGCCCCTCTTCGAAGAGTCCCAATCGTACCAGTACCGAGGCATCAGGGCCTTATAACCTGCCACGTTCATCAGGTACGCTCCGCGTGTGTTCCCTTGAATCACTCCATACGCTCGTCCACCCTGCACGATGCGTTTGGCATTGAGTTCTTGTAGACGAGCCAACGCTTTCTTTCGGTTCAGGATAAGGACCGGGTTTCCCTCGTCATTTAAGTCGAAGTCTTCAACAACAGCGGCAATGCGATGCCTGAATAGAGTTTCGGGCCTATCGTCGGAACCTAGTGCAGAAAACTCTTCATCAACGGGCAACAAGATACGGGCCGAACCAATGTCGCCAATCAGAAACTCCTTGCTGATGCCCTTCCATTCCACCATCTCAATACCAAACAACTCGTAGTGGGCGACCGCGTGACTTCTCTTCCACGTTTTCGCGATCATGGGCAGCGCCCGTTCGTCAATCTCTTCTGGTGTTCCTATTTCGGCTCCTTCAGCGAACGTGTTGACATACACACCAGCCATGCTAAATCCTCCTATGTCGTATTTTGTAACTGGCCTAAGCGTAGCACAATACAATGGTAAAATTGCGCCATCTTTACGCCATATTAATCAGAATCGGCCAGGGATGCATCTCGGTTGCGACGACGAAAACCACAGTTCGGGCAGTGCCATCGTTTGCGGTCGGGCATTAACACAAGGTGTTCCTTTCTGCAGTTGGGACACAGCCGCCCTTCTTCCTCATTGGAGGCAGAGGCCGTCGTCGAGCCGCTATTACGAAGTCGCAGGTCGATGCGCTCTACGGCTGGGCCGACAGGAAACGTCGAATTGCGTTGGGTCGTGCTCGTAGCCTGCTCCGTCGATTCGTGTTCCAGCGTGTCAAGGATAGAGGGAATCTCCGGAGTCGGGGAAAGCTCTTGTGCGTCGGCTTTCTGCACGGGTGCCGTAGACTCCGCTGATTCACGTCGCTCCTTGCCCATCCGTCGGAGTGCATCGTCGAGGCGAATGACCACGTTCGGATCGGCGTCGGGTTTGACGTACGTCGCTGTACGCACTGGTTGAGCCTCGTTGAGTGTCTCAGGCTTGGCGAACTCCTTCTCCGTCGACGACATCGCGGTCGTGGCCGATTCGTCACGGGACGCTACAGTCGATTGGGTCGGGGGAACTGTCGCTTCTAAGACGGGTTCTGCGTCCGGTGTGGAGCGCTTCGCTCGTTTCGACGCCTTCCCTGTCTTTGGTTCCTCCGCGGTGTAGAAGTGTCTGCGGTGGCTCGCCCATTCCTCCGCAAACGAAGTGAGTCCGACAAACGGTGGCACAGCCTGATTGTCCACCGTCATGGCGAATAGAGCCTCGTCTTTGCTCAGACCATACGCGATATCCTCCAAGCGATACCGTGGGTCCACCGTTTCCTGCGTGCTGATGCGTGGGTCACGGCTGCGCCCGTCGAACCCGAACCAGTTCAGTTTGTTCTCCGTATGAGTCTCCCGAATGTTGGTCGTCGTTCCCAGAGACGTCTCCAGAAACCGAGCGTCATCCGGAGACGGAGCCGGGAAGAACACCTTGTTTCGACAACTGCCCTCGACGACATCCATGAACTTCTTGCTCACGTCGAGCAGCTGCGCCCGGGCCTGAATGGCCAGCATCTGTCCCACACGATACTTGCGGGCTTGGGAGAACATTTCGGTATAGGCTTCGGTACCGTAGACCGGGAACTCGTCGACGTACAAGTACACAGGTCGGCGGGTGTCTTCGGTTCCTCCTCGGTCGAGCGTGTACATCTTGAGCGTGACGAGGAACAGCTTCCCAAACAGCTTCCCTGCGGGTCGATTGCCGGTGATGACGGTGAGGAGTCGTCCTCGTTCCTCTTTCCCGGCATTCAAGAACCCTCGAAAATCGAGTGCGGGAAGTTCTTTGGTGCTGAAGGCCTCCGCCAGTCGCGGATTGGTGGCGAGCTCGTTGACGACGATTTTCAGGCCTTTCGTGACGGCTTCGAGTTGCTCCATCTTCTTTTCATTGCGCGTGTCCATCACAAACGATCGCGCTTGGGCGAAGACCATCCTTTGCTCTGTCGGGCTCAATTCCTCGAACCGCGCCTCGATGTAATCCCGTTCATGGTCCCAGGTGTGGAGCAAGTCATCGAAGTCGTCGTTCTTCTTCGTGTTCTTTCCCGGCAGCGACGGGGCTGGGGGTGTCACATGGTCTTGAATCATCTTGCACACGGCGCGAAAGTGCAGGGCATCCGTCACAAGGTCTGCAAACTGTTGGAAGTCGGCGCTGGGCCAAAGGGGGAGTTGGACCAGTAACACCGTCCTCACAAGGTCATCCTGGGCGTTCTGGAAGAACCCTTCTTGCTTCCCCATCTTCTCTTGCATGGCAGCCCTCACGTTGTCGATGATGTCTGCTAAGTCTCCCCCGGAGAGCGGGTTAAACGACACCGTGCTGGGTGAATGTCCACGCAGGTCAATGGTGTCTGTGCGCACGTTCAGTTGTTTGGCGAGTTTCGCAACGTCCTCGGCAAAGCCTCCGTCTGGATCCATGACAATCACGTCCATCGGCAGGCCATCCGCGATGGAGCGAATGTCTTGAAACGCGGCCTTCTTGAGCACTTTGCTCGTCTTTCCGGTCCCGATACTTCCAAGGACCAGTGTGTTGATGAAACGGTCTTTGCCGTCGATGACCACGGGTTTCCCGTTGTCCTTGCGCACGCCCACTTCAATGGGGGCAATTGGGAAGGCCACGTTGTCCTGTTTGCGCCGACGAGTCGAACTCGAGGCGTTCGCGTTCATCCGACTCAGCCACATCGCCCGTGTGGTAGGCGAGAGGCCACGGTAGATGAGATACCCAATCCCCCATAGCACGACCACGACCAGCGCAATGGCGATTAACCAGGCATTCTCGTGGGCCAATGGATTGACGGTGTTGAGGTTACCCCCGGCCACACTGAGCGGGTTGACGATTCCTCCAGGGGCTTTTGCCGTGTGTGCGTGTTTAGCCGGGTGTAGCATGCCGTGTTGCCACGAGGCAATGGCCACGTGAAGACGCACAATGCCATAGACGGCACCGCCAGCCAAGGCCAGGGCGAACAAGGTCTTGAGTAGGCCGACGATGCGATAGACGAAGCGGTAGGCCAGATACGCGACAACCGCTCCACCCAGCACAATAAGCAATGCGGGAGAGCGGGAGAGCAAGTGCGTAATGGAGCCTAGCGGCAAGAGCTGGGGTGGTTTAACCACGCCACAAAAACCTCCTTTCGACTGCCGACGAGCTAGG
>JAJZAV010000034.1 GCA_021799255.1 Bacillota bacterium | reverse complement strand
AGGACTTGATTGCTGTTTGAACTCTGTGCCATCTGTGTTCACCTCCCTGATGTGATGGCTGTATTATGTCTGGTGTGGAGGTGGAGTATGACTACCACATTGTGGAGAAATTTCTTGGAACAAGGCATCGCTAATCCTTCATCACCGCGTCCTTGGGCGAATTGATGGCCTCACGCAAGCGCTCGTAGGCTGGCAAAAGCCAAAAATCGGCGTCGGACACCAACATCCTTGCTTCATCTCGTGCAACCTCCATGATGCGTAAATCGCGGCTTAGGTCTCCGACCGTGAACTCGGGGATTCCGCTTTGACGGACGCCGAGAAACTCTCCAGGCCCACGTAGTTCGAGATCGCGCTGTGCGATGATGGCTCCATCGGTCGTTTCCACCAACGTCTTTAACCGCTCTTTGGCGACCCTCCCCTCGGCGTCCGAGAGAAGGATGCAGGTGCTCGGTCGCGTTCCACGCCCAACCCTTCCGCGAAGCTGGTGCAGCTGTGCCAACCCGAATCGTTCTGCGTGATAAATTAGCATCACCGTAGCTTCGGGAACGTCAATGCCCACTTCAATTACCGTTGTGCTTACCAATACCTGCGTTTCCCCCGTTGCAAACGAACGCATGGCGAGATCCTTGTCCCGGGAGGGCATTCTGCCGTGCAACAGAGATACGGAAAAGCCTGAGAATTCCTCCCTCAGCCGATTGAACAACAAAGTGGCTGAGGCGACGTCCACCAGTTGCGACGACTCTTCCACCAACGGAGCCACCACAAATGCTCTCGCACCCGCAGCGAGTTGCTGTCGAACGAAGCGGATGGCCTTGGCTTCACCGGACAGCGGATACCAAACTGTCTTAATCGGCGTTCTGCCGGCGGGAAGCTCATCGAGCACCGCCATATCCAAATCACCGTACACGGCGAGGGCGAGGGTACGAGGAATCGGAGTCGCTGACAGAAACAGAACGTCCGGTTGGCTGCCTTTATGCCTTAGAATGGACCGTTGGGTTACGCCAAATCGATGCTGTTCGTCCGTCACGACGAGCCTTAGTTTCAAAAAAGTGACATCCTGAGTGAGAAGGGCGTGCGTTCCTACCACAAGATCTACCAAGCCCTCGCGCACATCGTTGAGGATCTGGGCCCTCTCCTTTTCGGGCGTACTGCCGGTCAGAAGCGCAACTTTAACGCCAAGAGGATCAAGGCGGGCCCTTGCTCCGCCATAGTGCTGTTCCGCTAGAATCTCGGTCGGAGCCATGAGGGCAGCTTGTCCGCCCGCTTGTACGGCGGCGTATATTGCCCAGAACGCCACCCACGTTTTTCCGGATCCTACATCGCCCTGTAACAGGAGACTCATCGGGACTTGTGCCTGGAGTCGAATTGTGATGTCGTCACAGACGCGTTCTTGTGCTCCAGTGAGGCGGCCAGGCAAGGCTGCTACAAACGTTTCCCACGAATCCTTCGGGATGGACGGCGCGCTCCGTGTTCCCTCACGGTTTCGTTGAAGTCGGAACCACTGAAGGGACAACTGAAACATGAAAAACTCCTCAAAGGCCAGCCGCCGCCTTGCTTGTCGGATGTCCTCTTCGGAGTTCGGTTGGTGCATCAAGACGAGGGCCTGTCGATGAGAAACGAGCTTATACTTGGTGACCAGTTGATTCGGCAGTAGTTCCTCTACCTCGTCGCCAAACTGACCGACGGTGTTCAAAATCAGCGAGTGAAGTTGCTCTGAATTAATCCCTTTCGTCACCCGATACACGGGAGTCCACGGTTTGGCGACGGGAGATGTCGAGACGTCAAACTCGGTCCGACTCACCGCGAACACCATCTTATCGCGGTTGAATCGCCCGCTCACAATGAGCACGCGACCGTCCGTCAACTTAGACTTCACGTACGGTTGATTGAACCAAACGCCCATGATCCGGTGTCGCCCGTCGATTCTCAGCCACGCGGTACACGTGGACTTGCGCTGATTCCAGCGTACTTTGGCCGTCCCTTCGACGATAGCCCGAGCGGTGATGAGGATGCCCTCTTCGAAGGATTCGAACGGCCTGATGCTTCGATCTTCATAACGATAAGGAAAATAGTGCAGAATATCAAAAATTGACTGAATGCCCAGTTCGCCTAGGCGCTTTGCTTTCGTCGCACCGACGCCAACGATTTGCGTAACGGGTTGCTCCCCCATCGACAAACGCTCTGCCACTTTGCATTACTCCATACTGAACACGTAATCATAAATCGGTTGTCCGCCATCCGTGACTTCGACAACCAGTTGAAATTGTTCCTCGACGCGCTTCGCGAAGTGCTCCGCCTCCTCACCATCGACGTTGGAGCCGTAGAAAAGAGTCAGGAGTTCCGCATCGTTTGGCATGATGGCACGAATTACGTCAAATGCCACGTCGTCGCGGTCATCTCCGACGACCACAAGCTTCGACCCATGCAATCCTAGGTATTGCCCAGCTACGATGTCCCGATTTTGGAACACGGTCTCCCGGACGGCCTTCGCCACCTGCCCGCAAACGACGGTCTTCACCGCCTTTTCCATTTCCGAGAGGTTTTCCTCTAATGTCCTGTCGGGATGATAGGCCACCAAGGCTGCGATTCCTTCCAGAACGTTCTCAGTCGCCAGCACCCGAACATCCGTCGATACTACACTTTTCGCTTGTTCTGCGGATAAGATCACGTTCTTGTGATTTGGCAAGACGATGACCGACTTGGCCTTCGTCTCTTCAATCGCAACCGCGATGTCCTCTGTGCTCGGGTTCATGGTATTGCCGCCTTCCACAACACGATGGACCCCAAGGCTCTGAAACACCGACCGGATGCCCTTCCCGTCGGCCACGGCTACTACCGCTACTTCGGGTGCGCTTTGGTCCGTTTTCACGGAGGCCGCATTCGCGTTGTGTAGCGCTTCATGTTGTTCCGTCATATTTTCGACCTTGACTTGCACTAGCGATCCATATTGGATAGCGTCTTCCAGCACTCTTCCCGGGTTCATGGTATGAACGTGCACCTTGAGCAGATCTTCCACAGCAACTACAAGAAGAGAGTTTCCGTAGGTCATTAACCGGGACTTGAGGGTTTGCTCGGCGGTCAGCGCTTTTTGACGCTGCAGCCGGATAAGAACCTCAGTACAGTAACCGAATTCCCCCTTCGTGTCGTGTGACACGGGAGTCACGAGATCACGGGCTGACGCTCCTACTGAAAACATCCGTTCTTTTTCGACGTCCGATTCCCCTTCCAAAGACATTCCCATGAAATACCGCGAGAAACCTTCATAAATGTACACGAGACCTTGGCCTCCGGAATCGACAACCCCCGCTTCTTTCAGCACGGGTAAGAGTGACGGAGTGCGCGCAAGGGACTGCTCTGCCGACTCCAGCACTATGCCGATCCACTCTGCAAAGGTGGCGACAGATCTAGCTTCCTTTAGACCGATGGATGCTGACTCTCGGGCAACGGTCAGAATGGTGCCCTCAACGGGCTTGGACACCGCCTTATACGCAATTTGCACACCCTCATTCCACGCCGTGGCGAAAGTTGGCACGTCGAGGAGGTCTACAGGTTGATGAATTCGTAAGAAGCCCCGAAACAACTGAGATAAAATCACGCCCGAGTTCCCGCGTGCGCCCATTAACAGGCCCTTATTCAATGCTCCAACTACATCAAACAGCGTTCCTTCGCGAGCCTTGAGCATCGCTTTGACGCCAGAAGCCAACGAAAGTTCCATATTTGTTCCGGTGTCGCCATCGGGAACAGGAAACACATTCAACGCGTTAACCGACTCTACGTGTCGACGGAACCATGCGTGACCCACCGTCAGCAACTCTACAAATCCGGCAGAATCCAATCTGTCCATTGTAGCCTCCCAAAAAGCCGTCAATTATCGGACGAGACACGGACTCCTTGCACGTAGATGTTGACCTTGCTCACTTCGACTCCAACGGTATTCTGGAGAACGTACACGACTTTCTCCCGCACGTTTTGCGCGACCTCGTAAATGTTGGTTCCGTAGCTCACAATGATATACAGATCCACTTCGATGGTGTCTTCATTCTGCCTTACCTCAACACCGCGGCCGGGATTCTCTCGTCCGAGCAACTCCGTCAGGCTGTCTTTGACTTGCCTTCGCGATGCCATCCCCACTAATCCATAACAGTCCATGGCCGCTAGACCTGCCGCCGTCGCAATTACTTCGTCGACTACCGTAATGGTGCCGAGGTGAGTTTGCATGGTCGTTGGCAAAGAGGCACCTCCAAAACGCCGTGACTTATTGTTATGATTGTACTATACGGAGACCCGTTTGCGAAAGCAGGGAGCCGCATCGGTTTCGGTACAAGTTCTATGGCATTGCGAGCCAATGAACAAATGTGCTAGTTGCGCGTCACAGTGAGGCTGTGCTACAATGTGGGCCGTTATGGTTGGGAGGTATGGTGATGGCCAAGCGTTGCGATGTGTGCGGAAAACAACCGGTTTACGGTAATCAATTGAGCCATTCAATGATTCATACACGCCGTCGTTGGTTGCCGAACATACAGTCGGTAAAAGTGAACGTCAACGGAACCACGAAACGCATCAAAGTGTGTACCCGCTGTTTGAAGTCGGGCAAAGTACAACGTGCCATTTAAGCGCATTTTTGCATCTCGCGCTGTTGGCAAGAGAAAAAGCACCCGTGTGGTGCTTTTTTCTTGCCCGCGCTCGGCGCCCTGCTGTTCAAAACGGTGCTCTGGCAAAGTCTTCTCAGTCCTTGTGGAACGCACCAATGACGGCTTTCACCATACCACCTAGAAACTTCGGAAGCTTGATGGTATAGAACTTCAACCCCGTTTCCCCTCCTTATCCCGCGAGGCTGTTCAACTCGCACCTCGGCCCCCACTTTCAACGTGCGCCCCTAGAAACATGCATAGAGTAGTGGCGCGGGAAATCGGTATCGATACATTTATATTCTCATATCGCCCAAATGTGCCTATCCTACACAAAACTACGTAAAAAACGAGAATGCGCCCAACTCGTAGAGCCCAAAGTCACTCGCCCCGGAGTCTCGCTATCGCATCCTGGTAGTTAGAAGACCCGAAAATGGCTGTGCCTGCAACGAGCACATCGGCTCCAGCGGCCGTAAGCGTCGGAGCAGTCTGCGCATCCACGCCGCCATCCACCTGCACGTGCACGTGCGATAGCCCTTGTCCCACGAGAAACTCTCTCGCTTCCCGCACTTTTCTAACCATGCGAGGAATGAGCTTTTGGCCTCCGAAACCTGGATTAATGGTCATGACCAACACCAAGTCCACGTCGTCGCAGAGATAGTTCAGCAAATCCAGACTCGTCGACGGGTTCAGGGCGAGCCCAGCCATCAATCCATTCTGACGAATGGACTGTAATGCTCGGTGCACATGAGGGGTTGCTTCTGCGTGCACCGTGATCCGGTTGGCCCCCGCCTCTGCAAAGGCGTCGATGTACCGTTCCGGAGAGTCTATCATTAGGTGCACGTCCAGCGGCACAGACACTCTTGTGCGAAGTGCCTTCACCACCAATGGTCCCATCGTGATATTGGGGACGAATTGTCCATCCATAACATCAATGTGGATCCAGTCGGCTCCCGCATCAATGACGGCTTGAACCTCTTCGCCGAGCCGAAAAAAGTCCGCTGCTAATATCGACGGTGCGATGATCAATACCTGTGGTCCTCCTTTTCTTTGCATTCGTTATACAACGAGACGTAGCTCTCGTATCGGACAACTGGCAATTGCCCGAGTCGAACGCTCCTTTTGACCCCGCAGTCGTCTTCATCAATATGGACGCACCCGCGGTAGGCACACTCCTCCGACGGCGCCGCAAACTCCCAGAAAAAGTGCCGCAACTCCTCCGGTTTGCACGATACCTCTAGTTGGCTGAATCCAGGCGCATCGGCCACGAGGGTCGCTTCGTTCAGCCGAAACAGCTCTACGTGGCGGGTGGTGTGCTTCCCCCGCCCCATTTTCTCACTGATATCCCCCATTTTTAATCCCAACTCCGGAGATATCATGTTGGCCAACGAAGACTTGCCAACGCCGGAGGGTCCCACGAAGACGCTGATCCTGTTTTCTAGGATGCGGCGAAATTCATCGAGGCCTATCCCCGCTGTTGTTGAAACCAACACGACCTGGTGTCCTGCCGTTTCGTAAGGCCGAGCCAGTGAGAGTACGTCCTCCATCGCCAGTAAGTCGACCTTGTTGACGACCAAGACGGGATTCAGATCGGCAGCTAACGATGAAACAATCATCCTGTCGAGCAGTGCGGACTGAAAGTCAGGATGAGTGCACGAGGAAACAAGGATAGCCTGATCCACGTTGGCAATCGGAGGCCGCTTCAGTTCGGTTTTGCGCGGAAGGACCTCCTGAATGACCCCTTCCCTCGATGGAAGGGGCGTGAATGCGACCCTATCTCCCACAAGAACGGAGACACCCTGCTTGCGAAAGACCCCGCGAGCCTTGCACACATATTCCCCATCACTGGTGGCGACGGTAAAGAAACCTCCGACCGCCTTCGTCACGATGCCTTCGGGCATCCAACCGCCTCGCTTTGACTATCGGTTTCTGTGGTGTGTTCGCCCTACCCCTGCGGGGCCCCAGGTCCCTTCGTGTTGGCACCGGGAACTGCGGCCGTGGGACTCGTGGCATTCGAACCCGTATTCGATGTATTGTTCCCAACCTGCTGCGGCGGCGCTCCTGGACCACTCGGACCTTTAGGTCCCGGGCCGCCGCCGTTCTGACCTTTCTGTCCCGGAGCTCCCGGCGTTGAATTTCCGCTCGGCGGGGTCGTCTGCGACGTTGGCTGCGTCCCTGTAGTATTGTTGCCAATGCCAGTAGCGTTGGTTCCTCCTGTAGCCGTTGAATTGCCGGTGACTGTGCCTGTGGAGTTACCCGTGGAATTACCTATTGAATTACCCGTGACTGTGCCTGTTGAATTACTTGTGGCATTGCCTGTTGAATTGCCTGTCGAATTGCCTGTGCCGGCGCCTGAAGTACTTGTTTGATTGCCTGTTGCGGGAGTCCCCGTGCTTCCCCCTGTGCTACCGTTATCGGCAACCTGGAGGTCAATGACGGTCCCAGGCTGTACGGATTGTAGCGGGTTATACGGCGACGTTCCTACCACCGTGTCGTTCACAGCACCCGGGGCAGAAACCATGTACACGTGACCCACCGTCAGTCCCTCAGTTTTCAGGAGGATCTTGGCTTCCGTCACGCTAAGTCCAATCACGTTCGGCACGACCGTCTGAACCCCTAGGCTCTCGACGATTTCAACCTTTTGGTTAACGCTCACCAAACTCCCCGCCGGCGGATTCGTATCGATGACTTGGCCCTTACTGAACACGCCACTCTGACTGTATTCGGTCGTCACGGAGATGTTCGGCTGTGGTACCCCTCGGTTCACCAACTCCTGCATCGCCTTATCGAGAGGGAAGCCCTGCAAGTCCGGCATCGAGATGCGTTGCGCTCCTAGGCTCACGTAGAGATTCACGTCGCGCGTCTGCTTCACCGTCTGGCTCGCGCTCGGATCCTGGTAATACACTTCTCCCGACGGGTAGTTACTGTTGTATCCCTTCTTGAAGTGGATATTCTGCGCGAGAAACTCGTCCGCTAACAGCTTCTTCTTGGCCTTTGCCTCGGTCAGTCCGACGACTTTTGGCATCGTTAGATCCTTCGTGGTAGAAATTAGGTCAAAGTAGATAAAATACGCTGCAACCGCTGCAACGACAAGAACCCCCCCAGAAATCAGCGTTCCGAGCAAGATCCGCACCCACGTCTTTCTCTTCTTCTTAACTGGGTTCCCGATGTTCGTTGCTGCTTCGTCTTCCTCCAGAGTCTGCAAAGGGAGGTTGTTCCCCCCGATAGCCGGCATGGAAATGGTGGCGTCGCTGTAATCTTCCTTCGGCATCTCGTACTTTGGTACGTCCGGGTTGACGAGCGCATCCTTCAAGTCCTCTTTCACGGACTTCATGTCCTGATAACGAAATTCCGGAGACTTCACAAGGCATTTCAGCACAACGTTCTCTAGGCTCTGAGGAATCTCAGGATATAAATCCCTTGGTTCAACAAACGTTTCCTGCAAGTGCTTCAAAGCAACGCTAACCGGAGTATCGCCTGAAAACGGAAGCTCGTTCGTCAACATCTCGTACATCACGACGCCGAGAGAGTAGATGTCGCTCTTGACGTCGGCGGTTGCCCCTCGAGCCTGTTCTGGCGAGAAATAGTGGACGGATCCAAGGACCGAGGTCGCCTGTTGATATGTGATGGTATTGCCCGTAATGGCTCGGGCGATGCCGAAGTCAGTTACTTTGACGACACCCGTGTCGGTCAATAGAATGTTGTGCGGCTTGATGTCTCTATGAATGATCTGACGATTGTGCGCATGTTCAAGCGCATCGCAAATCTGCATGGAGATGTCAATCACATCCGCTATCTCCATGGGAGCACTCTGCCGAATCACCTGCTTCAGGGTAGGTCCATCTACATACTCCATGACGAGGTAGTACTCGTTGTCGGATACACCAATGTCGTAGAGGTTTACAATATTCGGGTGCGAGAGACGCGCTGCCGACTGCGCTTCCTGCCGGAAGCGTGCCACAAACTCGTCGTCCCCCGCATATTGGGGTCGAAGCATCTTCACCGCTACGGTTCTGTCGAGCAGGGTGTCCACCGCGCGGTACACAACCGCCATTCCCCCGCCGCCGATGGGCTCTATCAATTCGTAGCGGGCGCCGAGGCGTCGGATCATTTCAGGGCACCTGCCTCGTCGCATACGGTCAGAATCACAGTGATGTTATCATGCCCTCCGCGCATAAGCGCGAGAGACAAGAGGGTGTCAACGAACGTCTCAAGTTCTTGTGGGGTTTGACACGCGCTCGCCTTTTCCATCGTCTCCCGCAGTTCGGTGGCGTTCACCAAATTGGACAGGCCGTCGCTGCACAATAGCATCACGTCCGCCTTGCTCCATTCGAAGGTCTGAACGTCGGCATAGCCAAATTCGGATGTCCCGAGCGATCTCGTGACGATGTGACGCTGAGGATGGTGCTGTGCCTCTTCCTCGGTCAATTGTCCTCTCCGGACCAATTCGGCGACGAGGGAGTGATCCTTCGTGACTTGGCGAAATTGGCCGTCTTGCAAAGCGTAAACGCGACTGTCGCCTACGTGTGCGACGGCGACTCGTTTTTCATCCGCCAGAACCGCCACCACCGTGGTTCCCATTCCGCTATACTCGGGAGAACTCGCAGATAAGGAACAGATCTCGCGATTCGCAGCATCAATCGCCCGAAACAGGAGATCATCGGGTTTAACCCAATCTTCATCCTTGGCCGTCGCAATGGCGTTCGTTACGGTGTCAACCGCGACCTTGCTTGCCACTTCTCCAGCGGAGGCCCCTCCCATTCCGTCAGCCACCATCAAAAGAGTCATGGGTTGATTGCTTTCCGAAATCGCGAACCCATCCTCGTTCATCTGGCGAACGAGACCTACGTGAGACTTTGCTGCATAGAGCACGGCTTCCCCCACCTCTTGGTAATCGCACTTGTCACATGGCTTATTTTACTATCAAATGCGGTGAGCGTGCTCCGCACGCAACTGTCCGCAAGCCGCCGAGATATCGTGTCCCATTTCTCGTCGGATGGTCGCGTTGACGCCGAGAGAAGTCAATTCATCAAGGAATGCCTGAATCTGATCTTTCGGCGTCCGCTCGTAGCCTCGCTCCGGAACGTAGTTGACAGGAATTAGGTTGACATGACAGGGCAGATTCCGCAGCAAGCGAGCGAGTTGTCTCGCGTCGTCCAGGCTATCATTTTTCTTGCCTACAAGCGCGTATTCAAACGAGATTCGTTTCTTCGTCTTGTTGTGGTAATAGTGACAGGCCTCCATTAATTTTGCAATGGGGTACGCCTTATTCACCGGCATCATGGATGACCGCAATTCGTCGTTTGCGGCATGGAGCGACACAGCGAGCGTGATGGGGCGCCCCTCGTCCGCCAATCGAATGATGCCAGGCACGAGACCGACCGTAGAGATTGTGATGTGCCGCTGACCGATGTTCAGCCCATCTTCATGATTAATGATGTCGATGAACTTCATCGTTGCATCAAAATTGTCCATGGGCTCACCGCTGCCCATCAAAACAACCGACGACGCTCGTGCGCCTTCTTCATCGAGCAAACGCTGGCTGTATATCAACTGTTCAACCATTTCTCCCGCGCTCATCTGGCGGATCATCCCGCCAAGGGTCGAAGCGCAGAACGTGCAACCCATCTTGCATCCCACTTGGGTAGACACGCACACGCTGTTCCCGTAGTCGTGCCTCATCAGCACCGTCTCGACGGTGACCCCGTCATCCCATTGCAAAAGGAATTTCACGGTCCCGTCGACCTTCGACACCTGCCTCGTGACTTCGGTAGAACGGGAGACGGTCGCCACCGCCTTCAGCTTCTCCCTGAGAGCGACGCTGAGGTTGGTCATGGACGAAATGTCGGTTACTCGCTTCTGGTACAGCCAATCAAACACCTGTTTCGCGCGATACTTTGGCTCCCCGAGCGAAGCGAACCAATCCTCCATTTCCAACAGCGTCATATCGTAGAGATGCACCATCCAAGCACTCCGCCTCTCGTCAAGTCTTCTTGCCCAAATGCAGGATTGCGGTTCCTCGCGCTGTCGTAACAAAACCGCTTTGTTTTATCCCTTTCGCCTCAACCTAGCTAGGTAAAACCCGTCGGTACCGAACAAGTCAGGCGTAACGGTGAGCCCAATATTGGATCCCACACCGAAGGCGCGTGCGTAAACTTCCTGCGGCATGTCCAAGCGAATATCGTCTATTTCAAAGTCATCGTTGCCAGCCAAAGCGTATCGAATGGCATCCTCGTTCTCGGCAGGATTCAAGGTGCACGTAGAATACACCAAAAGGCCGCCCTTTCTCACCAGCCGCATCGCTTCGGACAAAAGTTCCCGCTGCACCGACACAAGGTTCAAAACATCCTTGCGCGTTCTTTTATACCGAATATCCGGGCGATGGCGCATTACGCCGAACCCGCTGCACGGCGCGTCCAGCAACACGGCGTCGTACGCCTCGCGTCGCTCTTGGGAGTCGGCCCACCGTCTGGCGTCTTCAATGTGCGTCCGAATGCTCTTTAGGTGAAGGCGTGAAAACCCCTTCTCCATCAGCTTCCCTTTGTGCGGGTGAACGTCGACCGCATCAATGCTGCCGTCGTCCCCTTGCAATTCCGCGATGTGGGCGGTTTTCGATCCCGGTGCCGCACACATATCCAAGACCCGCCGATGAAGGCGTGGCTGAAGCAAGGGAGCCACGAGCATGGCCGCCTCGTCCTGAACGCTCACCGTTCCTTCACGGTACGGAGCCCATCGTTCGATATCGAAGCCGAGCGTCAGCCTGATTCCACTCGGATGAACGGGGGACGGCACAGCCGCCTCGCTTCCGAACTCTCGATGAATTTCTGTCAGCACAACATCGCGGTTCGCTTTCATCTCGTTGACTCTCAGAGACAGAAAGCCCGGTTGATTCAAGGATTCTAGGATGCGTGTTGTCCCATCCTCGCCGAACTCGTTTTGCCACATGGACACTATCCACGCGGGCATGGAGTACAAAACGGACATCCTCTCGTCCCATGACGACTCCTTCTCCAACCTTTCAGCAATGCGGCTTTGACAATCTCCTTCCCGAACGAAGGTGCGCAGCACCCCGTTCACAAACCCCTTCGCCCGCGGTGCAGCAATCTTCGCGAGCTCCACAGCCTCATTGAGAGCGGCGTACTCCGGAATCTTCGACAGAAAGCACAACTGATACACCGTCATTCGGAGTATCGTCAAAACTTGTGGATCCAAGCCGTCGACCCCGTGGCGCAAAAGCGGAAAAATCAACGCATCAAGCGTAAGCTGGCGCTGAAGCGTTCCATAGACGATGTTGGTGCAAAGGGCTCTGTCATCCGAGTGCATCCGTTCTCTCGCGAGAGCCCTTTGCAGCGCGAGATTCGGATACGCCTGGTGCCGATATACGTCCGTTAGAACGGAAAATGCGACTCTCCGAGCGACGCTTGTCATGTCGAAGCTCCGACCTCTCCCGACGCAAACACAACGGAATCAGTCTTTAGGCCGCGGAACCAATCGAGGGCTGACATTTTCCGTTTCCCCGCTGGCTGAACCTCGTCGAGGGAAATCCAGCCGTCGCTGCATGCGACCAAGATTTCCTTCCCGTCGCGAACAACTCGTCCCGGACCCTTTGGGAGTTCGCCGTGAAACGAGGTGAGGGTCACCTTCCAGATCTTCACCGGCATCCCGTCGAGCAGGGTGCTCGCTCCTGGCCAAGGATTGAGGGCCCTCACGTGGTTGTGAACAAACTCCCGAGACGAATCCCAAGCTATCCATTCATCATCTCGAGTGATCCTCTCGGCGTACGTCAGGCCCTCTTCGGACTGTTGTACCCCAGGCAATTGTCCGCGTAGATACTCGGGCAAAAGGCGAACGAGGAGGCTCGCACCCACTTCTGACAGTCTATCGTGCAAACTTCCAAAGTCGTCGTCGGGCAAGATGTCGACTTCCTCCATCCCATACACCGGGCCAGCATCCAGTTTCGCCACCATCTCCATGATGGACACTCCGGTCTTTGCGTCGCCGGCCATGATGGCCCGCTGGATGGGAGCCGCGCCGCGCCAACGTGGCAATAAGGACGCATGCACGTTGAGGCTCCCCACTCGCGGAATCTCGAGCAGGGCCTGCGGCAGGATTTGACCGTACGCCGCCGTGACGATGGCGTCGGGACGCAGGTCAGATATGGCCTCAAGCGCTTCTTTGCGCCGTACGCGTTCCGGCTGCAGAACGGGTATTCCCCACTCTTGGGCCGCCTGCTTGACGGGCGGCGCCGTGAGCACGCGTCGGCGTCCCGTCGGTTTGTCCGGTTGCGTGACGACGCCGACGACGCGAAACCCGCTTTCGCACAGGGCATTAAGAATAGGAACGGAAAACTCCGGAGTTCCCATGAAGAGGATGTTCCCATCCATGTCCGTCATTCGCCCACTGACTCCTTCTCGGAAACGTAGACAATCTGATCTGGACTCAGGTAGTCGGTGAACAAAATTCCGTTCAGGTGATCGACTTCATGCAGGGCGCAGCGCGCCAGCAATCCGCTCGCGTGGATGACGACTTCTTCGCCATCCCGATTCAACCCCTTGACGGTCGCGTTCATGGCGCGTTCCACCTCGCCGCGAATGCCCGGAAGCGAGAGGCATCCTTCGGAGTCCGTTTGCGATCCGCTCGTTTCCACAATCTCTGGGTTCACCAATTCGATAAGTCCTTCCCCTACGTCCATCACGATGACCCGCTTCAGAATTCCAACCTGAACGGCGGCCAACCCGACGCCGTTGGCGTCGTACATGGTTTGTGCCATATCGTCCATCAGTTTCATAATCACTGGAGTAATCGCCGGAACCGGCTTTGCCACCTTGCGAAGCACCGGGTCCGTCCCGGTGCGAATCATTCGAATCGCCATAATGTGTCATCCCCTCAAATCCGCCCTGCGTTTACGTCGAGCACGGCATAGCCTTTCAACCGACGCAGGCGGTCGTATACCAGTCCATAAGCACCGACCACCGCATCGTGCACGGCCTCCCACGACGAATACTTTAGCACAACTTGATACCGGAATTGATCTTCGGCCCGCTTGACCCCGGACGGTGCCGCCGCAAGCACGGTGATGGTAGCGGCCGCCGCCCTGCGCAACACCTCGCGTTCAAAGCGAGCCGCCGCACCTTGCGCGAGCCGTTCCTCCTCGTGAACTGCCACAAACAGAGCCAGTTCGCAATAGGGGGGATACTCGAAGCGGGATCGATAGAGAATCTCCTCGCGGTAAAAGCTGCTGTAGTCATGACGCGCCGCCGATTTCACGGCGTAGTGTTCCGGGCGAAACGTTTGAACAACCGTCTTGCCAGGTAAGTATGCCCTCCCAGCCCGTCCAGCGACTTGAGTCAACAGGTTAAACGTTCGCTCCGCTGATCTATAGTCGGGAATGGCCAGCATGGTGTCCGCCGCAACAACACCAACGAAGGTGACTTTTGGAAAGTCGAGCCCCTTCGCAACCATCTGCGTTCCAACCAGAATATCGGCCTCTCCGTCCGCAAACGCTTGAAGCAGCTGCTGATGCGCGCCCTTTTTTCGAGTCGTGTCCACGTCCATGCGCAAAACGCGGGCCTGTGGCCACGAGCGCTCTATCTCCTGCTCCACCTGCTGCGTGCCCACCCCAAACGAACGCAGCGCATCCTCGCCGCAATTCGGACACCGCTGTGGCACGGGCGACCGGTGCTGACAGTAGTGACACCGCAGGTGTGGGTCTTCGCCGGCGCGATGGAGGGTGAGCGAAATGTCACAGTGAGGGCACAGAACAACCTCACCGCAGCTTCGACATAAGAGAAACGATGCGTATCCGCGTCGGTTCAAAAAGAGAATCGACTGCATGCCTTCGGACAGGGCCGCCTCGACCCCGGATGCCAAAGCCCTGCTGAATAATTGGTGGTTTCCCGCCCTCAATTCCTCCCGCATGTCCACGATTTCTACGGGAGGCAGCGGCGAATTGTTGACTCTCGTCGGAAGTGTCAAAAGCCGGGCCTCTCCCTGCGCAACTTCGTGCATCGCCGTCAGGGAAGGCGTCGCTGAGCCAGACAGGACCACTCCCCATCCGCTTTTCGCACGCCATTTCGCCACTTCTCGGGCGTCGTAGCGCACGGTCTCCTCTTGCTTATACGACGTTTCATGTTCCTCGTCGACGATGATGAGACCAAGGTCGACAAGGGGTGCGAAGACGGCGGACCTCGCACCGACAGCGATGCGGGCATCTCCGCGCCGCAGGCGAATCCACTCGTCCTTCTTCTCCCTCGCCCCGAGCCGGGAATGAAGCACGGCAACGCGGCGACCAAATCGAGCCGTGAATCTTCCGACCATCTGCGGGGTCAACGAGATTTCGGGAACCAGAACTATCGCGCTCTTGCCCTGGCTTAGACACTGCGCAATCGCGCGCAGATACACCTCCGTTTTCCCGCTGCCTGTGACCCCGTGAAGGACGAAAAACGCTTCCCGGCCGTTGTCGAGGGCCTTCGATACCTCTCTCAACACGCGCTCTTGATAAGGAGTGAGCGTCCGCTCTCCTTCCTCGTTCTCAGAAGAAAGCGAGGCCGCTATCTCAGGGATGTGCTCCAGCCTCTTCAGGCTGGCATGACCGCTCGCGACGAGTGCCTTGACCGCGGGGTCCGAGGGTACCACCCCGTTGTCGGGCAAGGACATCACACCGTCTCGGGCGAGTTGGCGCAACAGCCCCGCCTGCTTTGGGGCGCGTTTTTGCTTGGAGAAGGCCGCCCTTTCCAAATCCTCAGGGCTCTGCTCAGCGTGAAGCACCACAACGGAGGATGCCTCCGTCTCCTTTTCCTGCCGAAACACGCCGGGAAGGATGGATTCAATCGCCTCGAGCCGCGTGCACACGTACCGAAAGCAGAGCCAGTCCACGAGGCGGAGCAACTCCTCGGTAAGCATAGGTTCTTCGTCCATCACCTTAAGAATAGGTTTCAGTTTCCGCTCCTCTTCAGCATCGCCCTTCATGCGCGTCGCAATCACGCTCATCACGTACCCAAGCGTGCGCACGTTCCCAAACGAGACGAGAACCCGGTGCCCAGGCTTCACGGGTGTCGCCAGTTCCGTGGGAACGACGTAATCGAAAGTTCTGTCGAGGGCCTTCGTCCTGACGTCGACGACAACTCGCGCGATGTTCACGGCACCGGTCATGACTCGTTATCTCTATGCATCAGCGCTGACACCTCGTCGAGAATGCGAGCGGCCACCTCTGCCTTGCTCAGCAAGGGCAATTCCAGCACTTCGCGATTGCGCCGCACAAACGTGACGCGATTGGTGTCCACCGCGAAGCCTGCGCCTTCGTCAAGGATGTTGTTTGCAACGACGAGGTCTAGATCTTTCTCCTCTAATTTCCTCCGAGCTCCCTCGACGACATTCGCCGTTTCGGCCGCGAAGCCCACGAGAATCATGCCGGGAGCACGAGACTTTGCGACGGTTGAGAGCACGTCCGGCGTCGGAACCAACTCAACGCTCGGCACACCTTGGCTCTTCTTCCATTTATGAGGCAGCCGATGACTCGGGCGAAAGTCTGCCGGTGCGGCCGCCGCGATGAGGACGGTGGCCGAAGCCATGGCTTCGGTTACCGCCGCCAAAAGATCCTGGGTAGACCGGATGTAACGCATCCGTGCCCCGGGGACGGGCGCAAGGTGCGTCGGTCCGGACACCAGCGTGACCTCAGCTCCCCTCGCGACCGCCTCCCGCGCAATTTCGTAGCCCATCTTGCCCGAGGAGGAGTTTGACAGAAAGCGAATGGGGTCGATGTCTTCGATGGTGGGTCCCGCCGTGACAACGATGCGCGCCCCCGCTAACGTCGCTGTCTTCGACAGAACGGCATCGACGACAAAGAGCACATCATCCGGCTCCGGCATTCGTCCTTTACCGGTGTACCCGCAAGCCAGTGGACCACTGCCCGGGTCCATGACGACGACGCCGCGCCCGCGCAACACGTCGAGATTGGCCTGTACGGCGGGGTGGCCGTACATGTGAACGTTCATGGCCGGAGCCACGACCGTCGGACATTGCACGGCTAGAGCCGTAGTCGTGACCATGTCGTCGGCGATGCCGTGCGCGAGCTTGGCGATGATGTTGGCCGTTGCGGGAGCCACCAAAAACAGAGACGCGCTGTCCGCGATGGCGATGTGGGCGATTTCGGATGGGTTCGGCTCGTCGAAAGTATCGACGACGACGGGGTGTTTCGACAACGCTTGAAACGTGAGAGGCTGGATGAAATTCGTTGCGTTCTTTGTCATCAATACGCGCACGTCGTAACCAGACTTCACCAACAGACTACAGAGCGCGGCTGATTTATAAGCCGCAATCCCTCCGCTCACTCCGAGTACAATGGTCTGTCCCATCCGACTTCCTCCCCCATGAGTCCACTCGTTTGCCCATGTAAAAAGAACAACCGACGTCCGGTTGTTCTACGCACACTACATCGTCACGTTCCACGCACGAGCCATCGCAATGGCACGACACTGCAATCAAACAAACAAGGATGTGGGCAGAGCTACTTAATCCCCTCACGCGTACGCACGTAACGCACTTGCCCATTTCGAATCTCCCAAAGCGCACGGCTGACGTTCTTCGTAGTTGACGTGCCAGGAAGGTTCATGTTCTGCTCTTGCAACTTGCGCGCACGTTTCGCAGCCGCCGCCACCAAAGTGTACTTGCTATCAACGAGATCCATCAGTTCGTCAATCGACGGATAAAGCACTTCGAATACAACTCCTCTCAAGGTGAACACACTCTCACGGTGAATTGCAGTTTGACGGTTAACCCCGACGAGGACCCGTAAGCCACGATGGAAATCGATTACTCCTCGTCGTCGATGATCTGATCCTTGATGTTCAGCCGATGAGCAACGGTTTCCGGCTGAACCGCCGAAAGAATAACATGGTCCGAGTCCGTAATGATGACTGCTCGCGTTCGTCTACCGTAGGTGGCATCGATGCAACGGTTCCTGTCCCGTGCCTCCTGAATGGCCCGTTTGATGGGTGCCGACTCAGGGCTCACAATGGCGATGATTCGATTCGCTGAAACGATGTTTCCAAACCCGATATTGATGAGTTTTATGCTCACCCCGTTGCCTCCCCAAACTCGAGCGTCTGCCTTGTTTACTCCACGTTTTGAACTTGCTCCCGCAGCTGTTCAATCAGCACTTTGGCATCCACCACCAGTTTGGAGACCGACAGATCACCTGCCTTGGATCCGATGGTGTTGACTTCGCGGTTCATCTCTTGGATGATGAAGTCGAGACGCCGTCCGACAGGACCACTCTCCGACAGCGTGTTCGCGAACTCTTCCAAGTGGCTGTTGAGTCGAACGATTTCCTCGTCGATGGAGACTTTATCCGCTACTACCGCGAGTTCCGTCAAGAGGCGCGACTCATCGACTTCCTGGCTCATCTCCCGCATCCTCTCCCGCAGTCGCGAGAGGGTTGCAACTTCCACTTGCGGGGCTACCGTTCTCATACCCTCTACAATTAAACGCAAATTGTCGAGTTTATGCGACAGGTCGTTCGCCAAACGCGTCCCTTCCCGCCGCCTTGCGCTCACCAGCTCATCGGCCGCCAGCGCGAGTGCCACCATGACGTCCTGCGCCACGTCCGATGCGTTGAGCGGTGCGCGTTCCACGCTGACCACATCGGGGAACCCGAACCAAGAAAGCGTCGCCCTAGCATCCTCGGCGTTTGCATCGTACCTCGCGCAAGCCTCGCGATAGGCGAAGTGGAGCGCGTCCATCGTTTTGAAGTCCACCCGTACAGACACGTCGCGAGGTACAATGGGCTCCATAGTAAAAAAGAGGTCGCCTCGCCCTCGCGCCACTCGTGTCGCTAAATAGGCGCGTACTTCCTCTTCGAGTCCAAGCAGTTCCCGTGGTAGTCGCAAGTTCCACTCCGAAAAACGGTGGTTCACCGTGCGAAGTTCTATGACTATCCGCACCAGGGAGCCGTCCACCCTCGCATGTCCGAATCCCGTCATGCTCATGCAAGACACGACAGCACGCCCCCAAACGTGTCTATATTCTACTCAAAAACGGGAGATCGCACAAGGTGGATGGTCAATGTTGGAATGCTTGGCGCTCGCATTCTGTCACGACCATCCACTCTATGTTATAGACGGTTTGAAAAGGGCTGAAACCTCTTTCCAAAACCTCCAGGTTGAATTGTGAGTTCTCCCACTGCCGTCAGCGCGTCGCAACCTTCGGCCGAAGAGCCTTCTTCGCGGTTCGCCGCGCAGACAGCGTCAGCGTTGGCGCAGCCGACGCCACAAGAACGATGATCCACTCTTTCAAGTCGAGCGGCACGGTGCTAAACACCTTCGCCAACGGCGGGACGTACATGGTGAGCAAAAACAGGATGACGGACGACGCCACGGCCAAAAGGAGCGGCTTATTGCCAAAGAAGTTGCGCTTGAAGATTCCCCCTTCGACGCTTCTGCAGTCAAACACGAGAACCATTTGGGCCATCGTCAAGGTCGCGTACGCCATGCTCCTGGCAAGCATGAGGTTTGCGGGGTTGGACCTATAGGACCAGAAGAAGACAATCAACGTCGCGATGCCGATAAGGATCCCGCGACTCAGGATCTTCACGGACAGCCCCCGCGCGAAGATTCCCTCGTTGACGCGGCGCGGCGGGCGCGACATGATGTCCTCTTCGGCGGGATCCACGCCGAGGGCGATGGCAGGCAGTCCATCGGTCACGAGGTTCACCCACAAGATTTGGATGGGCAAGAGAGGGAGCGGGAAGCCGACGAGCATCGCGATAAACATGGTGACGATTTCCCCCACGTTGCTGGCGAGGAGGTAGCGTATGAACTTCTTGATGTTGTCGTAGATGCCGCGCCCCTCCTCGACGGCCGCCACGATGGTTGCAAAATTGTCGTCGGCGAGCACGAGGGCGGATGCTTCCTTCGCGACGTCGGTTCCGCCTTGCCCCATCGAGATGCCAATGTCCGCCTGCTTGATGGCCGGGGCGTCGTTCACGCCGTCGCCCGTCATGGCGACCACTTCGCCCTGCGCCTGCAGGGCACGCACGATGCGCAGCTTGTGTTCCGGATTCACCCGGGCGAACACGGCCACGTTCTTGACGTGCGCCGGGAGCTCGTCGTCGTCGATGGCGTCGAGTTCGACGCCCGTCATCGCCTTGCCGCCCTCCGTCATGATGTTGAGTTCGCGGGCGATGGCGGTCGCGGTCAGAGCGTGATCGCCCGTAATCATCACCGTTCGGATGCCCGCGCTGTGGCACGTTCTGATGGCATCGTATACCTCCTCGCGCGGAGGGTCCATCATGCCGATGAGCCCAGCAAACACGAGGCCAGTCTCGGGGTCCTGTTCTTTTTTCGCGGCTTCCACGCTCTTGAAGCGCCTATAAGCAAAACCAAGGTTTCGCAGTGCAGCGGAGCCCATCTGCTGGTTAGCGGCAACCACATTTCGCTTCAATCCCTGCGACATGGGCTCTTCCCGGCCACCCGTCAAAATGCGGTTGGACCTGTCCAAAAGCACGTCCGGTGCTCCCTTGACCATCAAGAGAACCTCGTCGCCGCGCGTTACGAGCACAGACATCATCTTTCGATCCGAATCAAACGGGATTTCGTCCACCCGTGTGAACTCCTTGTTATCGAACGCCAATCCAGCCTTCTTCGCCAGGACCAACAGGGCCGCTTCGGTCGGGTCGCCCTTTACGCCCGTGACATGCTCTGCATTCTCGTCCACGGTAAACGACGCGTCGTTGCACAGCGCCCCAATCTCAATGACGGCGCGCAGCGCGGGGCGGCGCAGCGGCTGGATGGAGGACTCCTCAAAAACGAACTCGCCTAGGGTGTCGTACCCGGTACCCGTCACCCGATACCACTCGCCATCGGCGAAGATCCGCTGCACCGTCATCCGGTTTTGAGTGAGCGTACCGGTTTTATCCGAACAGATGACGGTAGCACACCCTAGGGTCTCGACCGAGGGCAATTTCCGCACGATGGCCCGTCTCTTGATCATTCTCTGCACACCGAGCGCCAGCGCAATGGTTACAATCGCGGGCAGTCCCTCCGGAATTGCGGCAACGGCCAGGCTCACGCCGGCGAGGAACATCTCGTACAGCGGTTGACCATGCAGCACGCCCGTCAGCACGACGAGCAACGTGAGGCCGAGGGACAACCACACGAGCACTTTCCCGAGTTGATCCAATCGACGTTGAAGAGGCGTGAGCGTCTCTTCGGATTGGGCCATGAGGTCCGCAATCTTGCCCATTTCCGTACCCATGCCAATCTCCGTGACTAGAAACTCCGCCCGTCCGCGGGTCACCATCGTCCCCATGTACACCATGTTCTTCCTGTCTCCGAGCGGCGCTGTGGGATCCACGGATAGGTTCGCTTGCTTCGAGGAAGGGACGGACTCGCCCGTGAGAGCCGACTCCTCGATGGCTAACCCCTGCGAGCTGATAAGGCGCCCGTCCGCCGGAACCCTATCTCCGCCTTCCAAAAGGACCACGTCGCCAGGGACGAGATCCTTTGCGGGAATTTGGACAATCTCGTCGCCCCCTCGTCGTACGCGAGCCATCGGCGCCGTCAATTCCTTGAGCGACGCCAGCGATTTCTCCGCTCGGATCTCTTGGGCAAAGCCGAGCACCCCGTTCAAGATGATGATGGCGATGATGGTAATGGCGTCGGTGTACTCGCCGAGAAGTCCTGAGATGAGCGTCGCGGCCAGCAGCACGAGGATCATGAAGTCTCGGAACTGATTGAAGAATACGGTGAGAAGCGACAGCCGCTTGGCTTCGATAAGTTGGTTGCTGCCATGCACCTTACGCCGATTATCCGCCTCGTCCTTCGTGAGGCCCACAAAAGAAGAATCCAGGGCCTCA
>JAJZAV010000309.1 GCA_021799255.1 Bacillota bacterium | reverse complement strand
CTAACGGCGGACTCAAGGACGGGAGAATTAACGGTCAAAATAGAGTCGAGGATGGAGCCTCATGAGCCATCCATTCGGGTAAGCGTAGTCCAGGGTCTCGCGAAAGGTGATAAAATAGAGGAGATTATCGAGAAATGCACGGAGTCGGGCGCGTATCGCTTCGTGATTTTCCCGTCTCTTAGGTCGGTGGTACGACTTGACGACACGAAACTTGAGAATCGGCTTGTTCGGTGGCGAAAGGTCGCGCGGGAAGCGGCCGCCCAGTCGCAACGAGATATCGTACCCGAAGTGACGTACACGGCGGATAAAGAAAGCCTCCTTCGGGATCTCTCGGAATCCGCCAGGAGCGCGGTGCTCTTCCTCGATGAGTCGGAAAACACCTTGGGCATCCGACAGGCATTGGAAGCAATAAAAAATGATGGGTTGGTCCGCTCCATAGCGCTCGTCATCGGACCCGAGGGTGGTTTCGCCGACGAGGAGCGGGATTGGTTTCGCACAAAGATTGGCGCACTTCCCATCACGCTCGGTCCCCGTATCCTTCGAACCGAGAACGCCGGTTTGATGGCGCTCAGTGCGACCCTTTACGAATACGGAGACATGGGAGGGTGACGAACTCAATGCCGACGGTCGCATTTTGCACGTTGGGATGCAAAGTGAATTTTTACGATACGGAGGGCATATGGCATACGTTTCAGGCCGCTGGCTACGAGCAGGTTCCGTTTGAGAACGTTGCCGACGTGTATGTCATCAACACGTGCACCGTGACTAATACCGGCGATAAGAAGTCCCGTCAAATGATTCGTCGGGCTGTGCGGACGAATCCAAGCGCCATCGTCGTGGCCACCGGTTGTTACACGCAGGTAGCCCCCGACGAAGTTGCTTCCATCGCCGGGGTAGATCTCGTAGTCGGTAATGACTCGAAATCGCGGATTGTGAAGCTCGTTGAAGAGGTCAGGGATGAACGTGAACCCTACCGCGTCGTGAACGATATCCTCAAGTCGCGGGACTTCGAGGAGTTTGACGTACCGTATTTCGAAGATAGAACGAGGGCGAATCTCAAGATCCAGGATGGATGCAATAACTTCTGCACGTTTTGCCTGATCCCGTACGCGCGCGGCCTCATTCGCAGTCGCAAGCCCGAGAGAATTCTGGCGCAGGCGCGCAAACTCGGGGCGGCAGGCTATCGGGAGATTGTTTTGACAGGCATTCACACGGGTGGATACGGGGCCGATCTCGGCGGGTATCGACTGGCTCATTTGCTTTCAGACCTCGAAAAACTCGATGAAGTCTACCGAATTCGGATCAGTTCCATCGAGGCCAGCGAGATTGACGACGATCTCATCGAAGTGCTCGGTGGGGCCAAAAAGGTCTGCCCCCATCTTCATATTCCGTTACAGGCCGGCCATAATTCCGTTCTCAAACGCATGAATCGGCATTACACGGTCGCCGAATACAGAGAAAAGATTCGGCTCTTGCGAGAAAAACTTCCAGGTCTGGCGGTGACGTCCGACGTCATCGTTGGATTCCCTGGGGAAACGGACGAACAGTTCGAGGCGACCTGGGATTTGATTCGCGAGTTGGCGTATTCGCAATTGCACGTATTTCCGTATTCACCCAAAAGGGGAACACCCGCGGCGAAGTTTGTAGACCAAGTGGATGAATCCGTCAAGGAAGACCGAGTGGCAAAACTGATGGCGCTCTCGCTTCGCCTTACCGAGCAATACGCGTACAGCCTAAGAGGTCATGAAGTTGAGGTCATTCCGGAAGGGCCGCTCGTGGACATCGACAGAAGCCGAGTGGCCGGGTTAAACGAAGCAACGGGCAAGCAGCCAGGGAACCGTTTTTTCGTCGAGGGCCACGCGGGGAATTACCTCAGGGTCGCGTTTCCCGTGCCGGAAGGGGTCAGCCCGGAGTCCATCATGGGCGAGGTATGCCGGGTTCGACTGGTTCACGTCGGCGAAGACATGCAGCAGGGCGAATTTGTTTCGTTGATCACGCGCCCTACGGACGGCACGGCAACCGGAGAAGATCTCATCCTTAGCCCGACTTTTCATGGATCGGATGGAGGCGTGGCATGAGTCAACCTACGATAGAACGAGCAGCTGGAGGCGTAGTCGTACGATTACGAAACGGGATTCGAGAAGTTCTTCTCATCGACGATCAATACAACAGGGTGTCGTTTGCGAAAGGGCACGTCGAGAAAGGGGAGACCTGGGAAGATACCGCCCTTCGGGAAGTCGCGGAGGAAACTGGGATCTCCGCGCGAATCATCGCACCTCTGGGGCGAGTGGAGTACCCCATCACGAGGTCGGGGCATCCCGTGCAAAAACAGGTTCGCCTTTTCTTGATGGAGGCTTTGGACGCGTCGGCAGAGCCGGTTACGCAAGTGGAAGAGTTGGAATCAGCCTATTACTTGCCGTGGGATGAAGCGATTACGCGGGTGAGCGAGCGGGGTTACGAAAATTGGAAATGGCTCATGGACCGGGCGGACGTCGAGTGGCAGTGGTACGAGGGAGACTGGGAAAAAAGTTGGCGTAATCTCCCCGGAGATGCGAAGTTCGAGGAAGCCAGAGACCGTTTCCTAGCCGTGCGTTCCCTGTGCGAACGGTTCGTCACGTCTGTGGAAGCGGAACTCACCGCGTGCGTTCCTGAATGGACGGTGAAATCCAGGGCGCAAGGAAGTCCTTCGCTACCGAGAGTCATTTCGGACGAAGGAAAGGCGTTGTTGGAGGCAATCGAACACACGTTGCTTCGCCCCACGGCGTCGACGCTCGACATCGAGAGACTGTGCTCCGTGGCGAAAGAGCACGGGTTTCACGCCGTGTGCGTGAATCCGCAACACGTAGCGTTGGCGTCGTCGTGCCTCGAGGGCACGACGGTGAAGGTGTGCTCTGTGGTAGGGTTTCCTCTCGGGGCAACGGACACCCGCGCGCTCCAGGCCGAAGTGGAAGCCGTCGTCGCTCGTGGGGCCAGCGAAGTGGACATGGTCATTCCAATTGGGTCTCTGTGTGAAGACGACATCTGGACCACGTATCAGCACGTTGCGGCGGCGGTGCGTGAAGCGCACATGGAACGCGATGTGACGGTTAAAGTGATCTTGGAGACATGCTACCTGACGCTCGCCCAAGTCGTAAAAGGGTGTTTGGTCGCTGTCGCCGCAGGGGCAGACTTCGTGAAGACGTCCACCGGATTTGCGCCTGGAGGCGCCCGGTTCGCCGACGTTGCCATCATGGCCATGTCCGTGAACGGAGCGCTCGGCATCAAGGCAGCCGGGGGAATCAAGTCGAGAGCGCAGGCAGAAACCTTTCTCCGGTTTGGCGCCACACGCCTCGGCACAAGCAATGGCGTTGGCTTGCTGTCAGAGGGATAGGACGCCGAGCACCCATTACGCTTCTTCTCTGCTCGCCGGATACAGCCACTGGATGAACCGCGCGTAGAGGTTTACAACCGGCCAGAGCACCAGGGTGGACAGCACATTGAAGAGGGTGTGAGCGTCTGCGACCTGACGGCTTGGATCGTTCTCCAACGCGGCGACGAAGTGCGTGAACAGGTGAAGCAAGGGCAGAGCGGCGAGAACGCCTGCAACGTTGAGGATGACGTGCGCCAATGCGACTTGTCCCGCCTCGCGTCGTTGCCCCATGGCGGCCACGACGGACGTTACGCACGTGCCAACGTTGGCCCCGAGCACGATGGCGATGGATCCCGACAAGGGGATCAGACCTTCCGCCGCAAAGGTCATGGTCATGACCGTGATGGCGGTGCTCGACTGGAAGATGGCGCTGGCCACTGCGCCGAACAGGGCCGCGACGAGCGAGGATTGTCCGGCAAACAGAAGGAAGCGCGCGAACCAATCTTCTTCCGCGAATGGTGTGGATGCGGTGGAAAAGGCCTGCAACGCAATGTAGATGCAAGAAAACCCGATGATGGCAAGCGACGGGCTCCGAAGCGATGCCTTCCTGGAAAAGTAGCCGACGCCGCCGAGAATGAGAAATGGGAT
>JAJZAV010000033.1 GCA_021799255.1 Bacillota bacterium | reverse complement strand
CAGCTTTGCCTGCATCGCTTGCAAGTTGACAAGGCCCTTTTCCATGACTGCCCTCGCATCGTGTCTTAGCCAAGCCTGCGCCGCGTCGAGGGATGCCATGAGCAAGTAGGACGGGCTCGTCGACTGGAGAAAGCCCAACCACTCGGAAACCCGCTTGTGAGCGACGCGCTTTCCCTGGGAGTGCACCCACGCCGTCTGCGTGAGCCCCGGGAGCATTTTGTGCACGCTTTGGATGACGATGTCGGCCCCCGCCTGAACGCTATTCTTGGGCATGCCGGGAACGATGCCGAGGTGAGCCCCGTGGGCTTCGTCGACGACGAGCGGAATCCCCTCTTGGTGTACTACCTCGGCCATTTTCGCAACGTCAGCGACTCGTCCGGAATACGTCGGTGAGGTGAGAAACGCCGCCTTGATTCTCCCGTCGAACGAGCGGATGCGAGCTACGACTTCATCCGCCGTGGGGAAGCCGAATTCCCAGTCATCGTATGAGAAACGTGGAGGGATAAAAACCGGATTGGCACCACAAAGCGCAAGCCCTCGCCAGGCGCTCAGGTGGAATCGGTTCAGGAACAGGACGTTCTCACCGGGTCCTGCCACCGACGCGATGGCGGCCATCACCCCGGCGGTTGAACCGTTCACGCTGTAAAAGCAGTGGTCCGATCCGCTCGCTCGCGCCGCCAGCATCTGACTTTCTAGGATGCAACCCGCCGCGGCATGAAGGTTATCCAAACCGGGCAGTTCGGTGAGATCCAGCTTCATGGACGCGCCCAGAAAGGGGCTTATTGAATCCGGCACCAGGGCGCCCAATTTGTGCCCTGGCATGTGCAGGGGGATGTTCGACTGCTTTGCATGGCGAATGAGAGCGTCTAAGATGGGAGTCTCAACAGCGATGCAAATCGCCCCCAAAACGCAGACTTTACGGCCGAAAAACGGAAGTGCCGTTGCCCCTATGATACAATGTTAACCAGTCGGACGTAAGCGTCGAGATAATCTGTCTGCGGGAGGTTACCGATTTGTCCAGAGGGATTCAAAGCGGTTTAAGCCTCATCCTCCGGTTGGAGATTGATTCCAGCGCGGGGTTTAGCGATGTCACCCGAACCATCGGGGAAGCCGGCGGGGACATCGTGGCAGTCGATGTGATACACGTGGGCAAGGCGAAGTCGGTGCGAGACGTCACCGTGAACGTGCAAAGCGACGCACAGCGAGAGAGAATGCTCCGCGCGCTCGAAACAAAAGACGGGATCCGCATCGTCAACATCTCCGACAGGACGTTTTTGGTCCACTTAGGAGGAAAAATCGAAGTTTCTGCAAAAGTTCCCGTTAAGAACCGCGAGGATCTCTCGCGAGTGTATACCCCAGGTGTTGCGCGAGTGTGCATGGCCATACACGAAGACGAAAGCAAAGCGTATCAACTGACCATAAAGCGCAATACCATTGCGATTGTGACCGACGGTTCGGCCGTGTTGGGCCTCGGCGACATCGGCCCGAGCGCCGCCATGCCCGTCATGGAAGGTAAGTCCCTTTTGTTCAAGCAATTGGCCGGAGTCGACGCCTTCCCCATCTGCCTCGATACGAAATCTCCGGACGAAATCGTCCGTATTGTAAAGGCCATGGCTCCCGGGTTCGGGGGCATCAACTTGGAAGACATCGCTTCCCCACGCTGCTTCGAAATTGAGGAGAGGTTGCGCGCCGAGCTGGACATCCCCGTCTTTCACGACGACCAGCACGGCACTGCCGTCGTCATGCTAGCCGGACTGCAGAATGCTGTGAAAATCGTAGGCAAGGAATTGCCCACTCTGCAGGTGGTCGTCTGCGGAATCGGTGCGGCTGGCGTCGCGTGCACGCGGATCTTACAATCCGCCGGCGTCACGAACATCGTCGGCGTTGATAGGGCGGGCATCCTCGAAAGAGGGGCTCATTACGATAATCCGATGTGGGACTGGTACTCGAAACATACGAACCCGGAGGGAAAGCGAGGCCAATTAGCGGATGCTATCGATGGAGCCGATGTGTTTATCGGAGTCTCGGGTCCCGGCGTTCTTCAAGTCGAACACCTGAAGCGAATGGCGCGAGACCCTGTCGTGTTTGCGATGGCGAACCCGACTCCGGAGATAGAGCCAGAAGACGCTGAACCGTTCGTTCGCGTGCTGGCTACGGGGAGATCCGACTACCCGAACCAAATCAACAACGTGCTTTGCTTCCCGGGGATATTTCGCGGGGCCCTCGATGCTCGTGCAAACGAGATCAACGAAGCCATGAAGCTTGCTGCGGCGAAGGCCATCGCGAGTTGCGTACGGCCGGAAGAGCTGAACGAACAGTACATCGTTCCAAGCGTGTTCAACCAACAGGTGGTGAGGGCTGTCAGCCGAGCCGTTGCGAAAGCTGCCCATGAGTCGGGAGTAGCCAGACGGACTCCGGATCACGCGTTCTGGGGAACGTGACGGAGCGCACTCCCTCTTCTTTGATGGAAGGCGGTTTCGACTTCGCCATCCATAGTACCGGATGCTGCGAGGCTCTAGGGACATCGACAATCGCTCCCTAGAGCAAGGCCGCCATCCAAATTCGTTTCAGGCATTCCACGTAGTAGGCATACCGCTCGTCGCCGACCTCAGTGCTTACGATTTGCCGCTCACATTCCTCACAAATAAACTGACCGCAAACGTTGATTCCTCTGATTCTTTCTTCTTGGCAGACAATGCACGTCTTAGCGTCATCTTCCAAACCTCTTTCACCACCTTGAAATTGACCGCCCGAAGTTCAGGCACAAGCCCGCGTCACGCCCTAGATACGCAAACTTTCAACGCGGGCCCAGAAGAATCTGCAGAGAAATCGACCCTGTTCACGAAAAATCCAAGCAATGCGATGGACTTGCGCATGAAGAGATCAAACCATCTGTCTATCGGCTAGTATGGCAAACTAGGTGCAAAAGTATACCTACCAGATTTGATGAACACCGATTAGGATCAAAATTAAACCCGCGATATAGGTGGCTTTATTCCCTAACGTGTCGGCCGCAAAACGCCTACCAAACGCAGCGCTCAAACCTAGCAAAACGTAACTGAAAAGAGCGACAACAAAAGCCGTTAGCGCGATCCCGATATGTTGCACCCCCGCATCAAACCCGCCTGCAAGAGCATTGATGGCGAGAGCGACGCCGAGGATTAGGGATTCTGCGAGTCCGATGGTTTGAGAGTGATCAAAATCCGCCTCCGTCGGATCCGCAAGAATGCGCGAGACGACGTTGGCAGCCTGTCGGCGCAATCGGATCCGCTGGCGCAGCGGATCGGTGATAACCCAGATGCCCACTGCCATGATCACGATGGCGCCCAACCACGTAGCCAGCGAGGGAGACACGTAATGGGTGATGATGTGCCCTACGACTCCTGCGACGAATGTTGCGATCCCGGAGATAATCGCGATGAGGGCGTTTGCCCAGGAAGCAATCCGAATACGCCGAATCCCATAGGCAATGCCTACCCCTGCGTTGTCAAGATTGGAGGCGACCCCGATTGCGACAATGGTCAGAATGACGGATACCACCCTGTGCACCCCCCTTGATTCCATACACCTTATGAAGAGGGAGTCGTCCCTGTTTCAAGTGCACAGCGAAACGCCCATCCGCCGGGCAAACAACAATTGGGGGGCAGTCCTCTCTGATGTGCTATAATGCGAATGCAATTTACGCGGGGGTGAGTCTGACGCAGAGGTCGAGTGTCGCACGGGGCGCCGCCATCATGGTCGTGAGCGTCATACTGGCGAAAGTTCTTGGCGTCCTGTACGTCGTTCCACTGACGAGACTCATCGGTCCGATTGGCCTCGGCATTTACCAGAACGGATACTCGCTTTACACCATCCTGTTAACCTTGGGTGCGGCAGGATTCCCAACCGCCATGGGGAAGCTGATCTCAGAACGATTAGCCAGACGGCAATACGCTGAAGTGGATCAGATATTTCGTGTCACGCTCAAAACCATCGGGCTGCTAGCCGTGATTTTCGCCCTCATCACGTGGTTTGGCGCGCCGATTTACAGCTATTTGGTCGCCGTCAAGGACGCCGCAGGGTCCGAAGCCGCACTGGTGTGGTCCATCCGCGCCTTGGCACCGGCCGTCCTCATCGTTCCGTTTTTGAGCGCGCTTCGAGGATACATGCAGGGTTTTCAGCGCATGGACTGGTCGGGGTATTCGCAGACCATCGAACAGATCTTCCGGGTGGTTGCGATGATTGTCGGGGCGGCCATCGCGATACACTGGTTTCGCGCAGGGACGACGTCCAGCATCGCTGCTGGCGCCGCAGCAGCGACATTCGGAGCATTCGTTGGCGCGGTGGCAGGACTCATTTTTCTCTCGTTCGTCACGGTGCGGTTGCGCATAACGCTGGCTGCGCAGCGCAGCAGGCAAAGGTCCAAGCACAGCGACAAGGAGATTCGCCGCATGCTGTTGGCGGTCGCTCTCCCGATTTGCGCGGGAGCGCTGGTAGTTCCGATTTCCAATCTTGCCGATTCGCTGACCGTGCAGAACTTCCTCATGATCTTCGCGCATGAGAGCTTGACCCAGGCTGAGAGATCCTTTGGTATCTTGTCTCGGCAGGCCTTCACACTGATACAGTTGCCGTTGGCGTTTTCGTTAGCCATCGGTTCATCCATACTACCCGCCATCGCGAGCGCATCCGCGGTGGGAAACCAGCGCGAGGTGGAGCGCACGGTGATGAACACGTTCCGTTCCATGTTCTTCATCACTCTACCGCTTGCGTCAGCCTTCTTCATCCTAGCGAAACCCATCGATATTCTGCTGTTCAATTCGACGTCGGGGGCGCCCATTATCGAGAGCATTTCATTCATGGGAATATTCAGCGGGCTCGAGCAAATTTCCACGTTCATGCTGCAGGGGATTGGGAAGCTCTATCGACCCGTTCGAAACCTGTTCCTTGGGGTCTTCGTCAAGGTCATCTTCAACCTGATTCTGATCCCGCACCTACACATCATGGGGGCTGCCTTGGCTACCAGTATTGGATACCTTTTCTCGTCAACGCTGAACGTTCTCGCCGTGAAAAAATACGGCCGGGTTCAATTCTCGGTGTTTGGACTCGCCATCCCCATGTTGGGCCCCACGCTCTTGGCGCTCGGCCTCATGTGGTTGCTGAAGACAGGCATGGAGCGCAGCCTCGGCCTCACGATGCAAGCCCATCACATTCTCGAGGCGGGAATCATCACCTTCGTAGTTCTCTTCGCTGCTTCGGCATTCTATCTCGTTACCTCCATTCGCTTCAGAGTTGTGTCTTCGCAGGAACTGAGCCGCTTGCCAGCCGTCGGTGGACGACTGGCGCGACTTGCAAACAAAATACGTCCCGTGAATCCTGGCCAATCTACTCACATTGAATGAACTCCGACCCATTCGCTAGAGCGCGATGAGCTTGATGGCCGCCACGGCGGCCACTCCAGGCGGGCCTAGCAACCCCGTGGACAAAGCCGTAAACGGGTTAAAGGGCAAATGAAAGTGCGTGTAGGTAGACATCCAATTGGTCGCGAAAAATAGGGCGAACCCGAGTACGGCACTTTGCGCCATGCGCCAAGTCGTGAGCCGTGGCCTGCTTGTGAACTGCCCCACAATCACCCAACCGGCGATGATGATTAAGCCCCATAGTACAACTTGTCCATTCACCATCTTCGTGACTTCACCTCCAGGGCGATTCGTCGTATCAGCCAAACGGAGAAAACCCGCTCTCTAAGCACCCGAAACGCAGCACAACTGCCGAATGCGCGAAGGGCAATCCCAAGGGGGAAGCCCCAATTCCTCGGGCCCCACGGACCATCCCCGTCGCGCTGATCGACAGCGTACCCAACCGATTCAGGGCGCTCGTCTTGGGATTACGTCTGCCACTGCGGCAGATCCCAACGAACCCCTTCCAGCACAAGATTTTGTCTCTTTGCCGCCTGCAAAAGATAATTCAGTCTCTTTTCTGCGGCGCTTAAGCGAAAGATGATGTGGTCAACGAGAAGGGGGTCCACGGCGGAATCGAACTGAGCTCTAGCAATCTCCACTTCCAACTTTGAGCGATGCAACTCGTCGATAATCTGCATCGCGTCCTCGGTAGAATCGAGATCCTGGCATTTGGCTTGAGTGAATGAATTCTCCCTTGCTTCGGCTGAAGAAGTCATTTATCAGAGCCCCCTTGTCGTGAATTACTACATCATAGACAGGCAGGGGGGAAAATATGACTAGTAAATCGGATGGAGGTAATAGAGGCAGAAGAATTGAGGATAGGAGACCACTCGATTGGCGCCCTCTGGGGGCGAAAGCGGGGACAGTGGTTCACCGTTGACTTTCGCCCGACCACAGCGTTTATCGCGCGACTCTTTTGATTGCCGAGGACAATCATTGAGTGGACTTTGACTTCCTTAGAGGGCGCGCCGACCCTCGAGAGCCTTTGCGAGGGTGACCTCGTCGGCATATTCTAGGTCTCCGCCGACAGGGAGCCCATGGGCGATTCGCGTCACGTTAATGGAGAAGGGCTTCAAGAGGCGGGAGATGTACATAGCCGTCGCTTCCCCTTCGACGTTCGGATTTGTGGCGAGAATGACCTCGCTTACGTCCGATTCCGCAATCCGTGACAACAATTCGCGGATTCGAATATCCGCTGGGCCGATTCCTTCCATCGGCGAGATGGCCCCGTGCAACACGTGGTAACGACCGTTAAACTCGCGCGTCCTTTCCATCGCCAGTACATCTTTCGGATCTTGGACTACGCATAAGACGGAATCCAGCCGGGATCCATCCTGACAGATGGAACACGGACTCTCTTCCGTAATGTTGCAGCAGATGGCGCATTCGTGCAGCTTTTCCTTCACGTCGATGAGGGCCTTGGCGAAATCGCGAATGTCCTCGTCGGTCATCCCCATGGCGAAGAAGGCCAATCGGGCTGCGGTCTTGGGCCCGATGCCGGGCAGTTTCATGAACTGCTCGACGAGTCGGCTGATGGGTTCCGGATACCCCCACATGATTAGAACAGCCCTGGCATGTTCAACCCGCGAGTGTACTTACCGAGCTCGTTGTTGGTGATTTCATCCACTTGAGTCAGGGCATCGTTCACGGCGGCGAGGACAAGATCCTGGAGCATCTCTACGTCCTCAGGGTCTACCACGTCTTTGCTGATGGTAATTGCGGTCACCTGTTTGTGACCCGTCACCGTCACCTTGACGGCACCGCCCCCCGCGCTGCCTTCCACCGTCCGCTCTCCGAGGGCTTCCTGTGCCTTCATAATCTCTTCTTGCATCTTTTTGGCCTGACGCATCAACTGATTCATATTCTGCATCGTTCAGTCCTCCTGTCGTATCCGAACAATCTCCTTGCCAAATATCTTCACCACATCATCCACGAAGTTGTGTTCATTCGCAATAGGAGCAGGCGGCACCGTCTCTACTGCTTGCGAAAATGCATCCCAATCGGCTTGCAAAATCGCCTGAAAGCGAATCGGGTACCCGACGACGCTCTCGACGGAGTCTTCAATAATCTTGCGCTCATCCTGTTTCATCACGTTGTCTCTGTGAACCTGGACCCGAAACGCCACGACAACTTGGTCCGCCGTGGCTAGCACCGGGGTGCCCCCCATCAGCCACGCGTAGGTCTGGATCTTTTGCGACTTCGTCTGGGCGAGGATGTCGTCCCAGGCGGCCCGTATCGTAGACAGCACTTCCGGCGAGGCCTGCTTCGTCAGTTCCTGCAACACTTCAATCTTGCGGCGTTGTGACGTCTTCTTCGGATTTTTCGATCCCCTGTCCGACGCATTCGCCGCTTCCCTGTCCACCGAAGCGCTGGGGACCTCTGCCTCCTTGGCGATGGACTCGGGTTTGTGCTCCGGCTGCTCTGTAACGGCTTGCTCGGCTGTTGGCTGAGCCGCGGTCGGACGTCTCGCGAGCTCGTTCTTCTCATCCACGACTCTTCCCCGATGGGCTGCAGGGGCGGATGCTGGTTCAGGATGGTTGTCCACCGTGTCCATGGCGGACAGCCCGATGAGCGCCGCCTCGAGCGCGATGCGTGGTTGATCTACGTAACGAAGCTGAGTGTACACTTCCCCCAATTGCCTTACGGACGCGAGCAACCAATGAACCGACGTAGACTTCGCAACATCGACGAGGACATCGTAGTTCGGGATTCCCTCCGCTTGGCCCGATAGCTTAACAACAAAGACGTTTCGCAGAAGGGCGAGTAACTCCGCGAGAATACGTCCCGTATCCTTGCCTCCCGAGTACCATTTGGAAACCAGGTTCAGAACGGCGAGCACGTCGGCCTTAGTAGCAGCGTCGAGAAGCTGCGTCAATTCCGCAGTCGAGACACCCCCGATGACGTGAGCGGCGTTGTCCGCCGTTATCTCTTCATTCCCGTACGCCGCGGTCTGCTCCAGCAGACCTAAAGCATCCCTTAAACCCCCGTCGGCCGCGGACGCGATATGCCACAGCGCGTCGTCGTGTGCCTTCCAACCCTTGGCCTCGCAGATTTGCCAAAGCCGATCCACGATGACGCCCTCTGGGATCCGGCGAAAGTCGAATCGCTGGCAACGGGAAATAATCGTTTCCGGTATCTTGTGTACTTCGGTCGTCGCCAGTACAAACAACACATGCGACGGAGGCTCTTCTAGCGTCTTAAGGAGCGCGTTGAACGCCTCGGGGGTCAACATGTGGACCTCGTCGACAATGTACACTTTTTTCTTTAGGCTCGCGGGCGCATACTGGACCTTATCCCGCAATTGGCGGATCTCCTCGACGCCCCGGTTAGACGCAGCATCGATTTCCTCGACATCGACGTTCGATCCTCTGTTGATGCTTACGCAGGCCTCGCACTGGTTACACGGGTCCGCGCCGTTTGGATGAAGGCAGTTCACGGCTTTCGCGAGGATCTTGGCCGCGCTGGTTTTCCCCGTTCCTCGCGGTCCGCAAAACAAGTAGGCGTGAGCCACCTGCTTTCGCAAAATGGCATTCTGAAGCGTTTGTTTGACGTGTGGTTGATGTACCATATCGGCAAACGAAGGCGGTCGCCACTCACGGTACAGAGCCTGATATGACACCTGTCAGCCCTCCCACTCATCACGTTATCATAACGATGGGCGGTAGGACAAAGCCCAATTTCGGGTTGTCTCAGTTTGCGACGCGAGGTTTGGCCGAAACCGTGGGAAGCAACACGGTGAACGTCGTCCCGAAGCCCTTCGAGGACACTCTGATCTCTCCGCCGTGGTTGCTGATGATGGCCTGGCAAATGGGCAAGCCGAGGCCGGTCCCCCGTTCTTTAGTGGTGAAAAACGCATCGAATATTCGGTCTACCTGGTAGTAAGGGATGCCGGGTCCGGTGTCCGAAACGTCAATTTGAGCCCACAGGTCGACATGATGCACGTGGATCTTCAAATTACCTCCGGCATCCATGGCCTCCACAGCGTTCTTCGTCAGATTCAGGATCACCTGCTTGAGCATCGCCGAATCCGCAAGGACGCATAAGTTCGGATCCTCAATCGAAAACTGGTAGTCGATGTCCCTTAGCAACGCCTCTGACTCCAAGATGGGGTTCAATTCTTCAAACAGCGTCAGCAAAAGGCAGGGGATCTTCTCCATTTCCCGGGGTTTCGAGAGAAGCAGTAGCTCACCGACGAGGCCGTTGACGCGCTCAATCTCCCTCTGCATGATCCGGGTATGGTTGAGCAGGTCCTCGTTGGCCTTTTCACCTTCGAACCGATCCTCGAAGACCTGAAGGAATCCTTTCAGCGTCGTCAGTGGATTCCTGATTTCATGCGCGATTCCGGCCGCTATCTTCCCCACCGTTGCGAGTTTGTCCGTGCGCAGCATATGCTGCTCCAAAGCAACCATGTTGCCGAGGTCCTTGAGGGTGAGGTGCATTCCGAGCAGGTTTCCCTTGGCATCCTTATGCATGTACCCATCAATGAGCACATGGCGAACCCTGCCATCGGTATCCCACATGACGACCGTGTCTCGCGGCTCGTGCCCGTACGAGATCAGATCCACAATCGTCCGATATACCTCTTTGCTTGCGGACAAGCAACTCTCTAGCGGTGCAGCCTGTCCGACGGGGGGAGCAGACTCTAAGAAGTTTCTTCCCATATCATTGCACACCGTGACGTCGAGCACACGGCTGACGTAAAGGACGCCTGCGTTTAGCATACCAAACGCGCGCGACCGCTCATCGACTTGAGAAACCGGTAAGTGAGCGTTCATGGCAAGTCCCCCTGTTCACCTAGATGGCTGTTTCGAGAGGAAGTATGAGGATTCCTCCTCGGCGACAAAAGGACCATCAAAGCGACAAGGTGTGACAGGCTCTGCGCTGCTTCACGCCCAATGAACCTGAAAATGCGCACGCAAAAAGTGCCCTGTGACCAAGAACCAAACGAGGCAACCCCACGTCACCCAGAAGGTCTCCCTTAGTGCTGCTTCCGTCAGGATCTGACACGGTTCGAGAGTTTCTGTCGCATGGGACCCAATTTGGTCCTTGGTCACAGAGCACTTTCTTAAAAAAGAACAATTGGCGGAGAGAGTGGGATTCGAACCCACGAGCCCCTTGCAGGGCTACTCGCTTTCGAGGCGAGCTCTTTCGACCACTCAGACATCTCTCCACAAAGGTGGACGGGCTAGCTACGTTGGTCAAACGAGGCCTTCCCTTGCCGCAGACTGCGGAAAAAGTCCTTGAGTATCTTACCACACTCGTACTCCAAAACGCCACCCGTAATATCTGGATGATGATTCCACAAATCCGGAGCCAAAAGCTCCGTTTTAGACACCACGGCTCCGCCCTTTGGATCCCTAGCGCCGAAATACAGGTGGGAGAATCGCGACAACATGATAGCCCCCGCGCACATGGGACACGGCTCCAATGTGACATAGATGTCGCATTCGAAAAGTCGCCAACCGCCGAGTCTACGGCTCGCCTCTTCGATGGCCACCATCTCGGCGTGCGCAATCGGGCTTTTCCACGTCTCCCGCCAATTGTGCGCTCTCGCCACCATCCCCTGCTCCTTGTGGACCACGACGCACCCGATTGGCACTTCCCCGTGCTCGAGAGCCCGATTCGCCTCTTGCAGTGCCTGGCTCATGTAATACTCAGGGTTCGCTTCCTGCTTCAAATCGACGCTCTCTCCCACGATGCACCTTACACGTTCTGCCCATGCTTTGGCCTTTCGCCAACCACCTTCGCCGAAACCGTAAGCTCGCGAATGATGTCGGACTGCAACTGCGGATCGAAATACTGGGCCTTTACATAGGCCTCCCCTCGATCCGTTGAAACATAACGGCTCGGCAGATGATTCAAAGTCATTGCGATAATGTCGTCTCGGCACTGGGCGCAATCGCACTCGAGTTTGCAGTGATGTAAAAACTGCTCGACGAAAATGCCCTCTACTAGCATTTGTGTCACGTTGACAACTGCCATCTTTCCCTCCCCCTCCCGAAACTAGTCTAACCCAAGCCGAAGTTTTTCTATAGGAAAGGTACGTTTACCGGCCGTTCGACTCAAAAAACGTATCTTTAAAGTTCGTTCGAACGTTGGAGAAATCCTGCAGGGGTTATCTGCCCACTCACTTGGCTTTTATCTGACATAGGGATTACAGACTCGGTATAAAACTCCAATATTCTCCTCTGGAGCTGAAGTAGAACTGACGTGCATTCTTCACTTGATTTCAATGGGGGGATATTGCCGTGGGGCAAGGCACATTCGATGCAGAGAGGCTGTTTTTAGACAAGTGGGAAATGTACAAAGCGCTTTCCTCGTCCACGATTGACTGCAAACTGCCGCTGACCGAAGCGCTCACCGAGAGTTCGCTTAGGCATATGCTCCTAGACGTGGAGGCAATATACGTCAAACCGGTGAACACGTGGGGCGGTGAGGGAATTACCTTCGTCACCCGAGTTCAAAATCCCGGTTCGCAAGAACGCCTCTATCAAACGAAAGACTCTTCAGGAAACCAGCAATCGGGCTCCATCGATGTCATCGTTCATTCCATCCTCCGCGATTACGCGGACATCCCCAGCATCGTTCAACAGAGCGCTCCGCTCCTACAGCTGGAATCTGCGCCTTTCGACGTGCGCGTCCTCATGCAGCGGGAGGCCGACGGCGAGTGGACGTATGCCGGCTCTCTCGTCCGGCGCGGCAGCGCAACGAGCATTGTTTCAAACATTGGCAAAAGCGGTGGTACGGTCATTCCGTTGTCAGAGGCTCTCAGAGCTACGTTTCCTCTAGACAAACACAAGCGGCGAGGAGTTCGGGGGCGCTGCAAACAGTGCGGCTACCAAGTATGCAGAATTCTCGATGGATATCATGCGTTCGATGAGATTGGACTGGACTTCGGCATCGATGCCGACGGAGTGGTGTGGCTCATCGAAGTCAACACGAACGACGCGCTCGGAGGCCCTTCACACGAACTTTTTCTTCAGCTCCCAGACAAGGAATTGCACCGTCAAATCGCTGAGCGTCACAGGTCCAGAAGAGTAAAAACCGCACTGTCAATCCTCGAAGGCATATTCGAGTGAGAACGCTTTGAGAAATCGAGCGGTGTGCCGGTTCACTTTCCGAGGCTCCCTTGCATAGTCTATCAGGTGTGTCAGGTAGGCGAGAGCCCACAGTGGGTCTCGTCACCGTGACGGATTTCGAATGGCGCCTTCAGGACACAAGGATACCGTAGTGTGGTCACAACACACGACATCGACGGTCAACCTGCAAGAGCGACTTTCGAAAGTCGAGGTCGCGCCTATCGATATCTCGGAATGGGGGCTCTCACGAATGTGCGGTATCACTGGCTGGATTGACTGGAATAAGGACCTATCGCATGAACGCGAACTGGTGCGCGCTATGGGCCAGACGCTCGTCTGTCGCGGGCCGGACGCGGAGGGAGTGCACGTGTCTTCCAATGCGGTTTTCGCCCATCGTCGGCTTGTCGTCGTCGACCCAGAGGGCGGAGCACAGCCGATGACCCGAAGTTTTGGAGATAGGTCTCTGACACTCGTGTACAATGGTGAACTCTACAACACCGAAGATTTGCGTAAAGAACTCCTCGACCGCGGGCATCGATTCTTATCGTACTCGGATACAGAAGTCCTCCTTGTTTCATACGTGGAGTGGGGCCCGGATTGCGTGTCGAAATTGAACGGCATCTTTGCTTTCGCGATTTGGGATGAACAGAAGAAACAACTTTTTATGGCTCGCGACAGGTTGGGGGTCAAACCCCTGTTTTACAGCCGTAAGGGAAGCTCTCTAGTTTTCGGCTCCGAACTTAAGGCGCTTTTGCGCCATCCACAGGTCAGCCACAAAGTGGACGCGGACGGTCTCGCCGAAATCTTCGCCATTGGTCCGGCCCGAACCCCTGGGCATGGGGTCTTTCGAGACGTCCAAGAATTGCGTGCGGGGCACGCGCTCATCGCGGATTCGAACCATCTGCGCGCGTATCCGTATTGGAAACTGGAAAGCCAGCCGCACACAGATTCTCTGGATGAAACGGTTGCGAAGGTGCGTTCGTTGCTCATCGACACGGTCACTCGACAATTGGTTTCGGATGTTCCGGTGTGCACGTTTTTGTCCGGCGGCCTCGATTCGAGTGCCGTCTCGGCGATTGCTGCACAACACTACAAGAGCAAGAATATGGGGCCCTTGAACACCTACTCCATCGATTTCGAAGACATGGAGAGTCACTTTGAAGCGAACACCTTTCAGACCAGCCTGGATGCTCCGTGGGCCCGCCGCGTGGCAGAGTATTTGGGAACGACTCACCATCCGGTCGTCTTCGGGATGGATGAGATGGTGGAACATCTGCTCACCCCATTCTACTACCGGGATCTCCCCGGCATGGCCGACATAGACACTTCGTTGTATCTATTTTGCAAGGAGATCAAAAGACATGCGACAGTGGCACTCTCAGGCGAGTCCGCGGACGAGGTTTTTGGGGGCTATCCATGGTTTCATCGCGAGGAATCCCTATCTGCCGACACATTCCCGTGGTCGCTTCGTCTCGCAGACCGAATCGCGATTTTATCGCCGGAGCTTGAGCGGCAAATCCATCCCAACGAATACGTTCACGATAGGTACCAGGAGGCCCTCGCCGAGGTTCCTCGTCTCGCCGGTGAGGATGCGCGTGAAGCCAGGATCCGCGAGATTTCATACCTCAGCATCACGAGGTTTCTGCCTACGTTGTTGGATAGGAAAGATAGGATGAGCATGGCGAGTGGGCTGGAGGTTCGCGTGCCGTTTTGCGATCATCGGCTAGTCGAGTACGTCTTCAATGTCCCGTGGGAAATGAAGGCCTGCGACAACCAGGCAAAGGGGCTGCTTCGCCGGGCCATGAAGGGCCTCTTGCCCGACGACGCGCTTGCGAGGCGCAAGAGCCCCTATCCATCGACTCCGGATCCAAGGTATCTCGAGGCCACGCGCACACGGGCAGAGAAGGTCCTGGCGGCCAAGGATTCCCCGCTGCGTCCGCTCCTCAACATGGAAGAAATTCATAGAATCGCCGAAGCAAGCCACGTCCGAGGTGAGCACCGCCCCTGGTTCGGCCAGATTATGGCCACCGCGCAGTTATTCCATTACCTGCTCGACGTTGACCTTTGGATGCGCGAGTGGAACGTCGAACTTGAGTAGTCGCGAATACAAAGTCGAATATAGAGTTGAATAAAAGCCTTCTTGATGTCGACTTCGTGGGCGCGCCCCTTGCTGCCCTACCCAATTTGAACTATATATAACATGTAGGGAAGGCGGGTTGCGTCCAACGAAGGCGGTGAATGAATGCTTAGTAATTGTCGACGGTGCGGCAGAATGTTTTCGAAAGTTTCGAGAGATATCTGCCCGGAGTGTCTGAAGGAACGAGAAGAGGTGTTCGAACAGGTTCGCAGTTATTTGCGGGAAAACCCTGGTTCCAGCGTTCCGGAAGTAGTGGAAGCGCTCGACGTCCTCCTCGAGGATGTCGTCGCTCTGATTCAAGAAGGCAGCCTTATTTTACGCGACTTTCCCAATTTCAACGTGGCCTGTGAGCGCTGCGGGCAACCCACTCAAGAAGGGCGCTATTGTAACAATTGCAAAAGTGAACTTGCGGGCAAATTGGCAGAGGCTACTGCAATCCTCAGAAAGACGAAAGACGAGCCCGCCAAAGGGCGGTACTTCCTGCGAGGATAACCTGCGAGGGGCGTGTTGATGCGACCGCACTCGACGTAGCGTCGGAAGATTTTTCGCGCGCGATTTCGTCACGAATGAGGCCCGGCAATCGTTTCGGCCATGCGCTGTTCGCAGAGCCGGGATTGCTGGGCCTCGTCCGTTTCGTGGAATGATAACGCGTAGCCTAAGGTTACGGCAGTTGCGTTTCTCCCATCAAGTACCTGTCGCATTCGCGAGCCGCCGCGCGCCCTTCGTTGATGGCCCAGACGACGAGGCTCTGCCCCCTGCGCATATCGCCCGCCGCAAAGACCCCTTTTACGCTGGTCTCGAAGTTACCGTACTCAGCCTTGACGTTCGAGCGGGCATCTCTGTCGACTCCCAACTGACTCAGCAGTTGATCTTCGGGCCCCAAGAATCCCATGGCCAAAAGCACGAGATCCGCTTCCCAGAACTTCTCGGTTCCGGGCACCTCTACGGGAGTCATTCGCCCGGAATCATCCTTCTTCCACTCGATTTGCACGGTCTCAATCCCTGTAACACGCCCCGTTTCATCGGAGACAAAGCGCTTGGACTGGATGAGATATTGCCGTGGATCCTGTCCCCAGAGAGCCTCGGCTTCCTCTTGTCCGTAGTCGAGCTTGTAGACGCGCGGGAACTGCGGCCATGGATTCCCTGGTGCGCGTCCCAGCGGCGGTTTGTCGAGAATCTCGAACTGTGTGATGCTCTTGCACCCGTGGCGAATGGACGTGCCGACGCAGTCGGTTCCGGTGTCGCCGCCACCGATGACAATCACGTTTTTCCCTTTCGCGTTGATGAAGTTCTCATCCGCATGGTTAGAATCTAATAGGCTCTTCGTATTTGCGCGAAGGAATTCCATCGCAAGGTGGATGCCTTTCGCCTCGCGTCCCTCGATGGGGAGATCTCTGCCCTTCGTGGCCCCGCCGCATAAGACGACCGCATCGAACTCTTCTAACAGTCGATTGGCTGGATAGTCTTTGCCAACTTCCGTGTTGGTTACAAACTTGACTCCTTCGGCGGCCATGAGATCCACCCGCCGTTTGACGACGTTTTTGTCCAGCTTCATGTTCGGGATGCCGTACATGAGCAGGCCGCCAATCCTGTCGGCCCTTTCGAATACCGTCACCGAATGTCCAACGGAGTTTAGCTGAGCTGCGCACGCCAGTCCGGAAGGCCCGGATCCGACCACCGCAACCTTCTTGCCCGTTCTTACTCGGGGCGGCGAGGGGGCCATCCACCCCTCGTCGAATCCCCTGTCAATGATCTCTTGCTCAATGGTTTTGATGGTGACCGGATCTCCAACCAGACCAACGGTGCAGGCACCTTCGCACGGGGCCGGGCACACTCGGCCGGTAAACTCAGGGAAGTTATTTGTCTTGAGCAGCCTATCGAGCGCATCCTGCCAAAGACCCCGATAAACCAAGTCGTTCCATTCAGGAATCAGGTTGTTCACTGGGCATCCGCTGGCTCCGCCGTTCATCAACACACCCGAGTTGCAGTATGGAATTCCGCAGTTCATACACCGGGCGCCTTGAGTGCGCAACTGCTCCTCCGAGAGGCGCCGATGGAATTCCTGCCAGTCCTTAATTCTCTCTGATTCCGGCCTGTCGGATACGAGCTCTCTTTTATACTCCATAAAACCTGTTGGTTGCCCCATTCGTCTCTCCTCGCTTTTCCATAGACGGACCTCAGTTGGCCATCACGAAAATGGTGATTTCAAAGGCAGCTTAGTTGCCAGCGACGCGTGCCAAGTCGCGCTTGTTCTCTTCAAATGCAGCCATCACGGCATCGGCACCCGAAAGCCCCTGCTCATGGGCGCGCGCAATCGCTCCTTGCATACGTTTGAAGTCCTTTGGAATCACCTTCACGAATTTCGCGAGCGAATGACTCCAGTCACCAAGCACTCTGTCGGCAACGGCGCTGTCCGTGAGGCGCAGATGATTCTCAATCATGGACCGCAACTCCGCTACATCGGACGCGAGCTCGACGGACTCTAGCAAAACCATTTCAGGATTACAATTGCGAGCGAAGTCACCGGACTCATCGTACACATAGGCAATTCCGCCGGACATTCCCGCCGCGAAGTTCCGTCCGGTAGGCCCAAGCACGACGACGCGACCGCCCGTCATGTACTCGCACCCGTGATCTCCAACACCCTCGACGACGGCCTTCGCGCCGCTGTTGCGCACCGCAAAGCGCTCGCCGGCCTGACCGCGAATATACGCCTCTCCCGAAGTCGCTCCGTACAGGGCGACGTTGCCGATAATGATGTTCTCTTCCGGCGTGAAACCAACGTTTAAAGGCGGCCGGACCACCACGACGCCCCCAGACAAACCCTTGCCGCAGTAGTCGTTGGCGTCGCCAACGAGCGTCATGGTCATTCCTCGAGGAACGAACGCGCTGAAGCTCTGCCCGGCGGAACCCTCAAAATGCAGGCGGATGGTGTCTTCAGGCAATCCAGAAGCCCCGTATTTCCGAGTCACTTCGCTGCCAAGAATGGTACCAACGACGCGGTTTACGTTTTGAATCTTGAGCTTCGCCTCCACCGGCGTTTGATTTTCAAGTGCCGGCTTGGCAATGGTGAGCAATTCTTGCATGTCTAACGACTTTTCCAGCCCATGGTCCTGAGCAACCTGCTTGAACCGGCCAACGTCGGGCCCCACTTGTGGACGATACAGAATCGCAGACAGGTCCAGACCTTTCGTCTTCCAATGCGCTTGCGCCGCATCGACGTCGAGGTATTCGCTTCTGCCAATCATCTCTTCCAACCGACGAAAACCTAGCTCCGCCATAATCTCACGCAGTTCCTGCGCGATAAAATGCATGAAATTGACCACGTGATCCGGATTGCCCGTGAAGTTCTTTCGCAGCTCGGGGTTTTGCGTTGCAACGCCAACGGGGCAGGTGTCCAGGTGACATACGCGCATCATCACGCACCCAAGTACAACAAGCGGTGCGGTCGCGAAGCCGAACTCCTCGGCCCCAAGCAGTGCCGCCACGGCCACGTCCCGGCCCGTCATGAGCTTGCCGTCGGTTTCCACAGCGATTCTGTCGCGCAATCCGTTTAGGAGCAGCGTCTGATGGGTCTCCGCCAGCCCGAGTTCCCAAGGTAATCCGGCGTTCTGGATGCTCGTCTCGGGGGAAGCTCCCGTCCCTCCGTCGTGGCCGCTAATGAGCACAAGGTCCGCCTTACCCTTGGCGACGCCGGCCGCGATGGTGCCAACTCCCACCTCGGACACCAATTTCACGCTGATGCGGGCCCTCGGGTTGGAGTTCTTCAAATCGTGAATGAGTTCCGCAAGGTCCTCAATCGAATAAATATCATGGTGAGGCGGCGGAGAAATGAGGCCAACGCCGGGGGTCGAATGGCGCACCTCTGCAATCCAGGGATAAACCTTGCGTCCTGGGAGTTGGCCCCCTTCTCCCGGTTTCGCGCCCTGCGCCATCTTGATCTGCAATTCATCGGCGTTCACCAGATAATGGCTCGTCACCCCGAAGCGACCGGACGCGACCTGTTTAATGGCACTTCGACGCAGGTCCCCGTTCGCGTCACGCGTGAATCGTTCGGGATCCTCTCCGCCCTCTCCCGTGTTGCTCTTGCCGCCAATTCGGTTCATGGCGATGGCGAGGCTCTCGTGCGCCTCCTTGCTGATGGACCCGTACGACATGGCCCCCGTCTTGAACCGCTTGACAATCGAGTCCACCGATTCGACCTCATCAATCGGCACCGATGGTCCCGCGGGCTGCAACTTGAACAGTCCGCGCAGGGTCATGCGGGACTTATTCTGTTGGTTCAGCTTTGTCGAGTATCTTTTGAACAGCTGGTAATCGTTGGTTCGGCAGGATTGTTGAAGCAGATGTACCGTCTCCGGGGTGTAGAGGTGATCTTCTTCGCCGGATCGATACCTGAGGCGACCACCCGCGTCGAGCACGAGTTCTTGACTTCTCCGTTCATCAAACGCCCTCGCATGACGCATAGCAACTTCCTTTGCAATGCCTTCGAGTCCGATGCCTTCGATGCGCGAGGGAGTCCACGTGAAGAACTCGTCGACGACCTCCTTCGACAGTCCGACGGCCTCGAAAATCTGAGCACCGTGGTAACTCTGAATCGTTGAAATACCCATCTTTGAGAGAACCTTAACGACCCCTTTGGATGCCGCTTTGAGGTACCGTTTCACGGCGTCCTTGTGGGTAAGGTCGGTAAGCATTCCCCGAGAGATCATGTCATCGAGAGACTCGAATACGAGGTAAGGATTGATGGCGCTCGCCCCATATCCGATGAGAAGGGCGAAGTGATGCACTTCGCGGGGCTCGCCCGATTCAATGACTAGCCCGACCTTCATGCGCGTACCGCTGCGGATGAGGTGATGATGCAAACCGGCGACGGCCAAGAGAGCGGGCATGGGAGCCTTGCTCTCGCTCATGCCTCTGTCCGAGAGCACCAAGACGCTCGCCCCGTCCAAAATCGCCTTATCCGCGCTTTCAAACAGTTCGGCAAGACCCCTCCTCAGAGCATCTCCGCCCCCTGCCACCTCGTACAATGTGGACAAGGTCGCCGACTTCCAGCCGTCGTGATCCAGATGGATCAGTTTCGCGAATTCCTCATTGCTAAGGATTGGTGATTTCACTTCGATTTGGCGGCAACTTTCCGGAGTTGGACGGAGCAGGTTCCCTTCCGGTCCAAGCGTCGTCGTCGAAGCCGTCACGATTTCTTCACGCAGTGCGTCGATGGGTGGATTCGTGACCTGTGCGAACAGTTGCTTAAAGTAACTGTAAAGGAGTTGTGGCTTGTGGGACAGGACGGCAAGGGGTGTATCGACACCCATCGATCCCACCGGATCCACCATGTCCTTTGCCATGGGCGCAAGAACCTGCGTGAGGACCTCGTGGGAGTAGCCAAAGGCCACCTGCCGCTTCAGGATGGTGGAATGATCCGGCTGATGGACAAACGGTGGATCCGGCAAATCATTCAAGGCGACAAGATGCTGGTCCAGCCACTCCCGATACGGATGTTCGGAGGCTATCCGCTCCTTGATCTCGTCATCGGCGATAATTCGCTGTTCGTCCAAGTCGACGAGCAACATCCTGCCCGGCTTCAACCTTTCCTTCGTGACAATCTTCTCCGGCGGGATGTCGAGAACCCCAACTTCCGAAGCGAGGATGATGAGATCGTCAGACGTGACATAATACCTCGCGGGCCGCAGGCCATTCCTATCCAACACCGCCGCGATTTGGCGCCCATCTGTAAAGACCATGGCCGCAGGGCCATCCCACGGCTCAATCAGGCAACTATGATATTCGTAGAAGGCTTTCTTTGTAGGGCTCATGGATTCGTGATTCGACCATGGTTCGGGAATCATCATCATGGCTGCGTGCGGCAAGGATCTCCCCGCCAAGATGAGAAACTCCAGCGTGTTATCGAACATGGCCGAGTCGCTGCCGTGCTCGTCGATAATCGGCATCACCTTCGCGAGATCATCGCCGAACAAATCCGACTCCAGAAGGGGTTGCCTGGCGCGCATCCAGTTGACGTTGCCGCGCAGCGTGTTGATCTCGCCGTTGTGAATCAAATAACGGTTAGGGTGCGCGCGCTCCCAGTTCGGAAACGTGTTCGTGGAGAACCGTGAGTGAACGAGGGCAAGCGCGCTCTTAACAAGCGGATGGGCAAGCTCCGTATAGTACGCCTCCACCTGCGGGGCGGTAAGCATCCCTTTATAAACTATCGTACGAGCAGATAAACTAGGAAAATAGAATGATTCCCCACCGACCTCATCGCTGTGCCGAAGCTCGTTCGCAGCGCGCTTACGGATGACGAACAGCTTGCGCTCGAAGGACTGAACATCCGCGAGCGACTCGCTCTTGCGAATGAATACCTGACGGATGACAGGCTCCACGCTCTTGGCGGTCTCACCGAGCGATGAGTTATCCGTAGGCACGTCCCTCCAACCGAGAACCTCCTGCCCCTCTTCCCGAACAATTTCCTCGAAGCGTGTGGCGCATAAGCTGCGCGCGGACTCCGTCCTCGGCAGAAACGCCATGCCGACTCCATAATCCCCCGCCGGCGGCAAAGTAAAACCAATCTCCTTAACGGCTGCGCGGAAAAATTCGTCGGGAATTTGAATCAGGATCCCGGCCCCGTCGCCCGTGTTCACTTCGCTGCCCTGAGCGCCACGATGCTCCATGTTACTCAACACCGTGAGCGCCTGCTCGATGATGTCGTGCGACTGCTTCCCCTTAATATTCGCGACGAATCCAATACCACACGCGTCGTGTTCAAACTGCGGGTCATACAAGCCTTGCTTTTCAGGCAATCCTCTTAGGTTCATGATGGCGGCTTCAACCTTTCTCTCGCGATTTTTCCGTCGCCTGCTGCTGGGACCGCAGCCGTCCCACGCGTACCACTGGTGTCCAGAACTTTGCAAAAATGATTCGGCGTAGAAGCTCTACTCTACGGG
>JAJZAV010000308.1 GCA_021799255.1 Bacillota bacterium | reverse complement strand
GCTCGGCCCTATCCGCCTGCGGGTCTGGACTCGAGGAACTGCGCAGCAGGTTGATGTCGAGTACATGGCCGTTCGCGCGATGCCCGTATTTGCAGTCGTTCAGCAAGGCGACCCCGTAGTTGCTCTCTGACATATCCAGCCACTGGTGCGCGCAGATCTCGTCCTTCGCGAAGTCCCACGAAGTGTTTCTGTGGGTGTGCCTTCGGATGTGGCCGAACTGAATTTCACACGCCACGTCATTGGCTTGCACGCTCACCGGAAACTCTGCACGCAGCATCTTGTTCGACTCGCGCCAATCCACGGTGGTGCGAAAGTCTAAACGCCTCGATTTCGCCCCAAGGTCGATTCGCTGCACAAGGGTCGATTCGCCGTATCGATACGTTTGGGTGATGGCGGCTGAATCCGCATCCGCATGAACGGACACGTCCGTCAGAGTGAACTCCCCTGCAGGGACGTCGCGGTAGTTCTCCGGGAAATCCCAAGCGTTGCCGTGATCGTGATAGACCTGAAGTTGGTTCAAACGATCTCCCGCCAGCGCCACTTCGCGCCCATGAACTTTGTCGTAAAGCGAGTGAATGGTTCCATCCTGTGCGAAAGACACCCGGAGGTGCTTATTTTCCAGCGACTCGCGTGTGGCAATCAGCGCATCCCCATCGTCCGCGTGTGACCTGGCGGCGCCCTCTGGCGTCACGAGGAGATATCCCATCGGAGGAACAGTCACGTAAGTCTCTTTGCCGTCAATCTCGATTCGCTCGTGGCGTTCCCAAGGGAGAGAATTCACTACCAGCACGGAACCCTTGGGAGGTGTTGCGACAATGCTCCGTGCCAGCCGTCCGTAGCGCTCTGCCATCATGTCCCGAACTCGCTCGTACAGCACTTGATAGCGCTCTAGCGACTCGGTGTACACGCGCGTAATAGAAGATCCAGGTAGGATATCGTGAAACTGATACAGAAGAACTTCCTTCCAGATTTCCTCGAGAGTGTCGCGAGGATATTCGTCGCCTAAGAGGACTTGGCAGAGAGAGGCGGCAAACTCTAGTTCCCGAAGCGACTTCTCCATTCGCCGGTTATAGCGCTTGTTTCTTGCCTGCGACGTCAGGGTTCCCTGGTGTTTCTCCAAATACAGTTCCCCTCGCCATGTGGTGAACCTGTCCTTTTCGAGCGACAGCTTCTCGAAGAAGTCAATGGATGGCTCCTGCACCACCGGGGCGATCCCGTTAAGATTCTTCTCGCGTGCTAGGCGTTCAAGGTGTTCCTCGCCGGGTCCACCACCACCATCGCCAATGCCGTAGAGCATGAGACAATGGCTGGACACCCGGCTGTCTCCGTACTGCCGCTGTGCCTTGGCGATGGACCGCGGGGCGGCCGGACTGTTGTAGGTGTCCTCCGGAGGAAGGTGAGTGAGCACTTGGCTTCCGTCGATGCCTTCCCAAAGAAAGGAGTGGTGGGGATAGGTGTTGTGTTCGTTCCATGAGAGCTTTTGCGTCATCATGTAGTCGACGCCGGACCTTTTTAGGATCTGGGGAAGGCTTGCGCTGTATCCGAAGATATCTGGGACCCAAAGGATCTTCATGTCCTTGCCGAATTCCTGCTGAAAGAATCTCTTTCCGTACAGGACTTGGCGAACTAGAGCTTCTCCTCCTGCGATATTGGAGTCCGGCTCTACCCACATTGCACCCTGGGCTTCCCAACGGCCCTCAGCGATTCTCTTCGCCACTTGTGAATAGAGGCTAGGATACCTGTCTTTCATCCACTGATAGAGTTGAGGTTGGCTCGCTCCGAAGACATAGTCTTCGTATTTCTCCATCATCCGCAGGGCCGTGGAAAACGTGCGGGCGCCCTTGCGGATGGTTTCTCGGATGGGCCAGAGCCAAGCGAGATCGATATGAGCGTGCCCGATGGCGCTGATGGTGAGCGGCGCGTCTCCGTTTTTGCGCGAAAGTTCCGGCGCTAGGGTTTGCCTTGCTTCCTCCACTCCGTCAAGCCAGCGGCGCGTCAAGATGTCGCTCGCATCGGACAATACTTGCAGAACACGCAGGCGTCGAGCAGATTCCTCCGGCAGGTTCTCCGCGAGTTCCAGAAGAACTTCGAAATCGTAGTAAAGCTGGCGGACCTCTTCACGGCAGATGGCAATGTCGGCCTCTTTCAAGGTTCCCGAACGAAATCTACCAAATAAATCGTTGCACCCCGCATCGCCCCAAAGATCAATCTCTTCTCCCCCGAGGGCGGTTGCAGCGATGTCCACGACCCGTTTACCGGGCTTACCGAGCGAGAAGTCAAACTCGGAGTTGACGTTGGTTAACCCCTGGGTTGGGGTCCCTGCGTCGTCAAACAGACATAATTCCCCGTTCACATCAATGAGCAATACGACCTTTTGCCCTGCGGCTTCGGTGGGGACTTCGCCCACGAAGTGAAACCAAGCGCAGTCCCAGAGTTCTCCCCACTTGTCACCTGGTTGAAGCGCTTTCTTCTCTCCCGTAGTTCGTTCCTCGAAGGACACGGGTTCCTTCGTGACCCACGCGGTGACCTCAAGTCTTCTCTGAGGAACGTAGATCTCCGAGGCAAGGGTGGACAATGTTCTATGCAGGCGTCGCGGATTGATAGTCCCGTATGGCATTCGGTGTCTTTCTCCCTTCATCCTCGAACCAAGTTGACAATGCGATTTGTAATGTCATTATAGATATTATTATTCAAGGATATAATATATCACCACTACTTGCGTGTCCACAGTGTTCTCAAACATATGCATAATGACATGATATAATAATAACGGATTGATTGAATGCATCGGATGGCGTCGAGCGAAACCGCTGCCAGCGTCCGCGCAGCCAACGGGTCCGTGCTCTACTGTTGGGTAAACCTCGGTGAGCGAGGGAGGCAGAAACATGAGGAAGGGGCCTTTGCTGTATCTTCAGGTTTACAACTACATCCGGGACGCCATTTTGGCCAAGCGATACCAACCCGGAGATGCTATTTTGACCGAACAGGAGTTAATGACGAAGTTTGAAGTCAGCCGAATGACCACGAATCGGGCGCTACAGATGTTAGTGTCGGAAGGATGGGTAGTTCGCAGGGCAGGCATTGGGACGTTCGTGAACGATAGACTGCCCGATGAGCAGGGGGCGGTTTTCTCCGCGGGCGATGCTCGAGCTATCGATTCCGAAGAGCAGTCTCGCAAGGTGTCTTCGATTGGTTTTGTGGTCCCGTTTCTGGATGGAACGTTCGGGAGAATCCTCCTCGCACAACTCGAGAAGCTGGCGAGCCAGCGCGATATGTCGGTAACCATCTCGTCTAGCTATGGGGATCAGGCGCGTGAGCAGGAAGCCATTCTGCGGCTCGTGGAGACCGGAGTCGATGGCCTCGTGGTTCTCCCGGTGAACCGAGAGTTTTACAACGAGGCGATTCTTCGTTTAAACGTGGAGAAGTTCCCCGTGGTCTTGGTCGACAAGTCCTTGCCGGGAATCTCCATTCCTGCAGTCGTGAGCGACAACTACGGGGCGGCGAAAGCACTCACGACCCACCTTTTGCAGCTTGGGCATAAGAAACTCGCATTTTGTGCTCCACCCCTTGGCGGAACCACTTCGCTCATGGATCGTTATCAAGGGTTTGAAGATGCCGTGAAGGAACAGGGGGGGATTGTGGAGTCGGACCATGTGCTGACGTGCAATCTTGTTGCTTCGGGCCCGAGGGGGCTCGATGAATCTCAGGTGGACGAAATCCGAGAATTTCTCATCGTCCATCCAGAGGTGACCGCGGTCCTTGCGACCGACGACAGTCTCGCCGAGCATGTTCTCGCCGCCGCGGTTGATGCCTCCCGAAAAATCCCACAAGCGCTGGCCATCGCGTGTTTTGACGGCGGCTACACGCAGCATGCCCTTTGGAACTTTACTCGCGCCGTCCAGAATGAACGGGAGATGGCGAATCGCGCCTTTGAAATTCTGGAACAGCTGTGGGCTGGTACGGAACCTTCTGCCGCAGAACCCGTGTCGGTGCCATGTGACATCCATGTGGGC
>JAJZAV010000032.1 GCA_021799255.1 Bacillota bacterium | reverse complement strand
AAACGACGAGATGTGGGAAACGGCGCAGGCGATGCTCAAGCAAGCCATGGACGATCTCGGTTTGCCCTACGTCGAAGCTCCCGGTGAAGCCGCGTTCTACGGTCCGAAGCTCGACGTCCAGGTGAAGACGGCCCTCGGGCGAGACGAAACCTTGTCGACGATACAGATCGATTTTCATTTGCCGAACCAGTTCGAACTTGAGTATATCGGGGAGGACGGTAAAGGGCATCGTCCCGTCGTGATTCATCGAGGGGTTGTGGGCACCATGGAGCGATTCGTCGCTCTGCTGCTCGAGCAGTACAAAGGGGCGTTCCCCGCCTGGTTGGCTCCGGTGCAGGCCCGCGTGGCAACGGTCGCGAAGGAGTACGAGGAGTACGCCCATCGCGTGGCACAGTTCCTGCGAGACATGGGACTGCGTGCTGAGGTGGACGACAGGCCCGAAAAAATCGGGTACAAAATTCGCGAGGCCCAGGTACAAAAAGTTCCTTACACGCTGGTGGTTGGAGAAAAGGAGACTCACGGCGGCACGGTCAGTGTGCGCCGGTACGCACAGGGCGACTTGGGTGCTTACACGCTGGAGGAATTCGCAGCGCGCCTGAAGCAGGAAGTGGACGACAAGGAGTTGCTCGTTGAAGCTTGATTCGTCCTTGTTGCCTTTGCATCGAGCCCTGTGTCGTTGACTTTCCCCCAGAATTCACGTATTATTTGTGGGTGATGAGTGATCTTCACTCAGCGAAGCAGAAGCGAGTTCGCTTCTCACCTCATGGGCAGTTGGCGCAGAGGTCGTTTCCGCAGAGCGGCAAAGAGTGACGCCGGGCTTCAATGTGGAATCGTTAGGCGCGACTGTGAGGGTCGCGCCTTTTCATTTGGTGCGGCGATTCGGTTAAAATTGGGGTTCGTATTTTAAAAGGAAGAGAAGCCTGGAGGTGGCGCAGTATTAGCAAAGAAGACTTTCAAGTCAATGAGGGGATTCGTGCTCGTGAGGTTCGGGTTATTGACGAGGACGGCACGCAACTCGGAATCATGCCCTTTCGTGATGCTCGCCGAATCGCAGAGGAAAAAAACCTCGATTTGGTGAACGTGGCACCGACGGCTAGGCCCCCGGTGTGCAGGGTCATGGACTATGGCAAGTTCAAGTACGAACAGAGCAAGAAGGAGAAGGAAGCCCGAAAGAACCAGAAGGTCGTCATGCTGAAGGAAGTGCGCATGACGCCGAACATTGAGGACCACGATTTTCTGGTGAAGCTGAAGAACGTTCAGAAGTTCTTGAGCGAGGGTGACAAGGTGAAGATTTCCGTGCGTTTTCGCGGGCGAGAGATCACTCACTCCTCCATCGGCCAACAGCTCCTCATGAAACTCGCGCAAGCGAGTGCTGAACAGGCGATTGTGGAACGGTTGCCAAAGCTGGAAGGCCGCAGCATGATTATGATTCTTGCGCCGAAACAGACGAGCGTCTGATTCGGATGATTTGAATACACAGTTTGGAGGATTCAACATGTCCAAGATGAAAACACACAGTGGTTTGTCAAAGAGGTTGAAAAGAACCGCCTCTGGCAAGCTGAAGCGTCCCCATGCGTTCGCTTATCATAAGGCCGCTGCGAAAACCCCGAAGCGCAAGCGCCATCTGCGTGGAACCACGTTGGTTTCCGCCAGTGACATGAAGCGCATCAAGGCCCTGGTCTCGTACATCGGCCGTTAAATTGTTGTAAAAAGAGCGTTGGCTCCATGCCTTTGCTCTCGATGGGGTTTTGTTTTCGGGACACAGATATAGGGAGGAACTCACCATGGCACGGATCAAAAGCGGCAAGGTAACGCGCCGCCGTCATAAAAAGATTTTGAAACTGGCTCGGGGGTACTTCGGCTCCAAACATCGCCTGTTCAGAACGGCGAAGCAGCAAGTGATGAAGTCCCTGGCATACGCTTACCGCGACAGGCGAGTGCGTAAACGGGATTTTCGGAAGCTGTGGATTACCCGTATCAACGCCGCCGCCCGGATCAATGGGCTGTCGTACAGCCGCATGATGCATGGCTTGAAACTGGCTGGAGTGGACGTAAACCGCAAGATGTTGGCCGACTTGGCCGTGGCCGATGGCAAAGCGTTTGCCGACTTGGCGAATGTTGCGAAGACGAAACTGCAGGCCTGATGAGTCTAGCCCGACGCTAAACCCGTCGGGCTTTTCTAGCATTTCGGGAACACCAACCGCGAGAGCACGGGTGCAGACACTCTGGGGGGAAAATGCAGTTGTACATAGAATCCGCGCACAATCCTCGAGTAAAAGACTGGGGTCAGTTGAAGAACAAGAAGGGTCGGTTGCGAAGCGGCTGTTTCCTCGTCGAGGGGCGTCGATTGCTCCGTGAGGTGTTAGCTTCCGACTTGACGGTCGATACGGTACTGGTGGATGTAGCGACGAATCCGCTGGATGAATCGGACGCTTCCGTCATCAGTGAGCGGCGCATTTCGCTTGTAGAACTCTCCCCAGCTGCGTTTGCCTCGGTGAGCGATACGGTGACATCTCAGGGTGTCGCGGCGGTTGCCAAGATTCCGCTTCGCCCTGAACGTGAGACGACCCCTTCGCCGATTCAAGTTGCCTTCGATGGCGTCGCCGATCCTGGTAATCTTGGTACGTTGCTTCGCAGCGCGGAAGCGTTTGGAGTGACTTCCGTTTGTTGCGGAACAGGTACGGTAGACCCGTATTCTCCAAAGGTGGTGCGGGCGTCCATGGGAGGCTTGTTCCATCTTTCGGTCAGCATGGAACCGACGCGGGATTACGTCCTTCGCTTTCTGGAAGAGCATGAAGACGGGCAGGTTGCGGCAGCGTCGGCTGACGCCAAGATCCCGTGCCACGAGGTTGATTTCGGCAAACCAACGCTCATCCTCATCGGCAGTGAAGCGTCGGGGATTTCCGACGAAGTGGCACAACTCGCTACCGTGTCGGTTCGAATTCCGATGGTGGGACGAGCCGAGAGCCTGAACGCCGCCATGGCCGGTTCCATTCTACTGTACGAGGCCCACCGTCAACGGCTCCCGTAGTTCTCTACCATTCGAGGCGTGAGGTGTAGAGCATAATGATACGCGATTCCGCCTATCTGTGGATAGGACCCTTAGTAGCCATGATTGTCGCCCAGGTTCTAAAGCCGGTTCTCATCATGATTGAACTCAGACGCTTTGATTGGCAGCGGATGCGTCAGTCCGGTGGAATGCCGAGTTCGCACACCGCCCTGGTCACCGCCCTCGTGGCGGAACTCTGGCTGCGTCGAGGCGGACAGGATGCCGTGCTCGGTGTTGCCCTGCTCCTGGCACTCGTGGTGATGTACGATGCGGCGGGCGTAAGATGGCAGACCGGGAGGCAGGCCGCCGTTCTGAATCGTTTGTTGCGCGATTTACAGGGTAGGGGAGCGCTGGCCGCGCCGCATGGGGATGCCGGGCACATCCCGGGCAGCAACGCCAGCGGCCAGAATCCTGCCAGTGATGTTGAACTGCCAGCACCGCAAATCTCCTCGCTTCGAAACTGGAACGTCGCCAAGGCCCCGTGGTGGCTCATGGATTGGCCCGTGTTAAACGAGCATGTCGGTCACAAACCGACGGAGGTTTTAGGGGGGGTTATCGTCGGGGTTTCGGTGGCGCTTTACCTGCACTGATTCTCTTCATTGTCCATCGCACATACCATGATGGGGATTCAACCTGACAAAGGAGGAATCCCTTATGGACCCCCAATGGAGAGTCGAGAAACGTTACCACGGGTCTCACGATCCCTGTCCCCCGAAGCCTCGAGCCTATATCGTCCCTCCGAATCAGTATGTCACGTTCCAACCGCAAGGAATCAAGCAGTGGTCTCCGCGAGAAGCCATTCGCCATGGGGTACTGTGGCCTGAATTGTTCAGTCCGTATGCTCCCATGGACAAGGAGGTGCGTTCATGAGCATGAACGAACGGATGGGATCCACCGCGTACGAGAGGCACTTGTTGGAACTGCAGACCGTCGACTTCGTCCTTGTGGAACTGACCCTTTATCTGGACACGCACCCGAACGACGTGGAAGCGCTGACTCAGTTCAAACAATTCGAGAAGAGAAAGCAGGCCTTGATGCGTACCATCGAGACGTCGTACGGACCGCTCCAGGAGTATGGGAACAGCCCAACGGGGGACGAATGGTCTTGGAGTCAAGCTCCGTGGCCATGGCAGGTCTGATGCACAAACCTTCCAGAATATGTACAACCCGAGACCGCATATCCATTTCCGACGGGATTCGATGCGGAGGTGGTCCATATTTGGATCTATGAGAAAAAGTTGCAGTATCCGGTAAGGGTAAGTCGGTGCGATCCCCGTCTGGCGAAGTATCTTCTGGAGCAGTACGGTGGTGCGGACGGGGAACTCGCTGCCGCGCTGCGGTATTTAAATCAACGATATACAATTCCTGATAAGGTGATAGGGCTTCTCACCGACATAGGAACCGAAGAGTTTGCGCATCTCGAGATTATTGCCACGATGGTTTATAAGTTAACAAAGGACGCCACGCCGGAGCAAATGATGGCCGCCGGGCTAGGAGACCACTATGCCAACCACGGAACGGCCTTGTTCTACCAGAACGCCGCGGGAACCCCGTGGACGGCCACATACATTCAGGCCAAAGGGGATCCAATTGCCGACTTGTACGAGGACATTGCGGCGGAGGAGAAGGCACGTGCGACGTATCAGCACCTCATCGACATGACGGACGATGTCGACGTGAAGGACACGCTCACGTTTCTGCGCGAGCGGGAGGTGGTCCACGCCATCCGGTTTCGCGAAGCGGTGGAACTCATCAAGGAGACGAAGACGCAGAAGTCCGTTTATTAGGCGGCCGATTGCGCAACTCGCTTCGATTCGCGCATGGGTCGAGTCGGAAAATCTGCAGGAGTCTCGTATATTTTCGTCTCCCCAAGTCATTTTAAGACTTGGGAGTGATGAACAACATGAAGATTGCGGCGACGCGTGGCGTTCACGGGGGGCAGAAACGATTTGCGGCTCTCGTGAGCGCTATGTGCGTGTTGGCGTACAGTACGAGTGTCCCGGCTCAGGCCGCAGGCCTGAAAGAGAAGATTCTTCCGAGTGCAGGTCCACGAATCGCCATCATCATCGACGATGCTGGGAACCACATGTTGGGTACCAAAGACATCCTCTCGCTGAAGCGGCCCATGACCGTTGCCATTATGCCATTTCTCCCTTCCTCCAAAGAAGACGCCATCGCTGCCCACAAGGCTGGCGATGAGGTCATCCTGCACTTGCCCATGGAACCAATGCGAGGCAAGCGCAGCTGGTTGGGTCCCGGCGCCATTACCACTTCAATGTCGGACGCCGAGATCAAGGAGCAAGTGCGAAAGGATCTGGACAATATCCCATACGTGGTAGGGTTAAACAACCACATGGGATCCAAGGCTTCATCGGATGAACGCGTCGTTCGGGACATCGTCAACGTCGCCAAAGAGCGAGGCGTGTACATCGTCGACAGCGCAACCAGCATGAAATCCAAAATGGCGACCGTGGCTCGAGAAATGGGTGTCCCGTACGTCAAACGGCGCGTTTTCCTGGACGACGTGCATCGGCCAGACTTCGTGGCACGCCAGGTGCGGCAACTCGTGGAGGATGCTAGGGCGTCCGGCTGGAGCGTCGGCATCGGCCACGTGGGGAAGTTCGGGGCGAGCACCTATAAGGGGATCGTAGAGATGTTGCCCTACATCGACAAAGAAGGCGTCAAGATGGTGCGCGTTTCGGACATTATTCGGCAGGGAATGAACAAATGACCGAGCGGGTTGAAAACGACGGGGTTCTTTCGGTATACTCGGGTGTAATCATTCAGGCAGGACGCAAGTGCGGTTTGCCCTGAAAGAAACAATTCGAATATGATGAAAATCAACGGTGAAGAGGAGAGTAGCCAAAGCGTGTGCGTGCCAGGGAGACCCTGCCTTGGACTGAGAGCGGGTCACGTGACAGGTTTGGTGAAGTTCACCTCGGAGTTGCGCCTTTGACCTTTCCACGAGGAGATCTATGGTTCCTCAGGGAGACTAGATGGCGCCGTGAAAGGCACGTTACGCCGTCAAGTGGATCCGTTGTTCTGCTTTATCCGGACAACAGGTCAACCAGGGTGGTACCGCGAGCGATTCGTCCCTAGGGACAGAATCGCTTTTCTGCGTTTGATTAGGCGAAGAACATCACAAAAGTTGATTCGACGATAGGGTTCAGGGAGGACGACGACAGATGGACTTAGCAGAATTAGAGGCGGCCATAAACAAAGTGCGCGGCCTGGCGAAAGAACAGATGCAACAGCTTGAGGACGACCTTCGCCAAGCGAAGCTCGAATCGGTGGGCGAACTGAGAAGGAGACTCGACGAGTGGCGAGTTTCGCATCTCGGAAAAAAGAGTCAATTGCAGCAGGTGTCCAGGCAGATGTCGGATCTCTCGAAAGAGGAGAGACCGAAGTTGGGAAGCCTCGTGAATCAGACCAAGGCGGAACTAGAGGCGCAGCACGATAGGCTTGAGGAGAGGCTTTCTGCTCTCTTTCGCCAGCAGCAATTCGCAAGCGAGACGCTAGACATCACCCTCCCGGGAAGGCGTCACCCGCTCGGTTCGGTTCATCCCATCACGCGTATCATCGGTGAGATTGAAGACGTGTTCCTTGGCATGGGGTACGAAATCGTAGAGGGCACGGAAATCGAAACCGACGAGTATAACTTCGAGAAACTTAACCTTCCGAAAGATCACCCAGCGCGCGATATGCAGGACACGTTCTACATCACCGAAGAACTGTTACTTCGTACGCAGACGTCGGCCATGCAGGTCCGAACCATGGAACGAATGAAGGGCAAGGTGCCCGTGCGAGTTATAGCTCCTGGGCGGGTCTATCGACGAGATGAAGACGATGCGACGCACTCTCATGCGTTCAACCAGATAGAGGGACTGGTTGTGGACGAGGGGATCCGGATGAGCGATTTAAAAGGCACCTTGGAGCTGTTCGCCCGGGCCATCTTTGGACCGGATCAAGAGGTTCGTCGGCTTCCAAGCTTTTTTCCTTTTACCGAGCCTAGCGCAGAAGTGGACGTTCGTTGCACGGTTTGTGGAGGAGCGGGATGTCGCGTTTGTAAGGAAACAGGGTGGATTGAAATCCTGGGGGCAGGGATGGTTCATCCAAACGTGCTCGAATTTGCCGGCTACGATTCCAAGAAGGTTTCCGGGTTTGCGTTTGGCCTCGGGCCGGAGCGCGTAGCCATGCTCAAGTATGGGATTGAAGACATTCGGTTGCTGTATCAAAACGATCTGCGCCTCTTGTCGCAGTTTGCACGATAGGGTTTGCTGCTGTTTTGTTTCGTCGTTTTTTGGAACCTGGATGCGGGAGGAAAACAAAAATGAGGTTGTCTTACGAGTGGCTTTCTTCGTACGTGGATTTAGACGGTGTATCGGCCGAACAGCTTGCGCATCTGCTGACGAGTGCAGGGCTCGAAGTGGAGGGGGTTGAACCGAGGTGCGATGGTGAGCTCGTCGGCGTGAAGGTAGGAGAGGTTCTGTCGGTAGAACCCCATCCGAACGCGGACAGGCTCAGGGTTTGCCTCGTGAACCTGGGCGAGGGGGACCCGTCCACCATCGTGTGCGGGGCTCCCAACGTAGCCGTGGGGCAAAAAGTACCCGTGGCGGTGCCAGGCTCCTTGCTTCCGGGAGGACGCATAGGCGTTGCCAAACTGCGCGGGATTGAGTCTCACGGGATGCTTTGTTCTGCCAAGGAAATTGGATTGGAAACGCGACTCTTGCCGAGAGAGCAGACCGAAGGACTCTATGTTCTTCCCGCATCCGCGAAGGTGGGGGAGGACGTTTTGTCTCTGCTTCGGCTAAACGACACGGTTCTCGACATCAGCTTGACGCCGAACCGAAGCGACTGCCTGTCGATGCGCGGGCTTGCCTATGAAGTCGGCGCGCTTCTCAATCGCAGGGTCCACTTCGATACCCTGCCCGAATCGACGCGCGAATCGTCAGCCGCTCTGAACGGCGTGTCGCTTCGCCTCGATACGTCCCTGTGCCGAGCCTACGAAGCGCAAGTCTTCACCAACGTCAGGGTCGGAGAATCTCCACTGTGGATGCAAATGCGGTTGATGGCCATGGGCATTCGTCCGATAAGCAACATCGTCGACGTTACGAACTATGTGATGTTGGAATGGGGTCAGCCGCTCCATGCGTTCGATCTCGATGAAGTCCACGAATCAACCATCGTCGTTCGGATGGGCAACTCGGGCGAGACCATGACTACGCTCGACGGAGTTGAACGGCAGCTGACGGAGGACACGCTCGTCATCGCCGATGTCCATCGCCCGATTGGCATCGCGGGAGTGATGGGGGGAGCCAATTCAGAGATTCACGAAGGAACCGCGAGGGTAGTGTTGGAGTCGGCCGCCTTCGACGCAACCAGCGTCCGAAGAACTGGGCAGCGATTAGGGTTGCATTCCGAAGCGTCGCAACGCTTTGAGAAGGGGGTGGACGGCGTCGCCGTTCATCAGGCGCTCCTGCGTGCGACGCAACTCCTAAGCGAGATTGGTGCCGCAACGCCTGTGGGGACGCCTGTCATCGCGCAAAACGAAACAGCGCCGACGAACGTGGTGGTTCCCTTTTCTCCGCATGGTGCAAATCGCCTCTTGGGCACGCAGATCCCTTTGCCGGAGATGGATGCGATATTCTCCCGTTTGGGGTTCAAGGTGGATGTGCAAGGTGAAGACGACTGGAACGTGACCGTTCCAAGTCGGAGGTGGGATATTCGGATGCAGGCTGATTTGGTTGAGGAAGTAGCGCGGATTCACGGCTACGATGCCATCCCATCCAGCCTGCCCGTAGGCGCTACGACCGTCGGCTTGCGCAATGCGAGCCAGCGACTTCGCAAGGTGACACGCGAGGCCCTTACTTCTCAAGGCATGTTTGAGGTGTTTCCGTATACGTTCACGCATGCCAGCGTGGGTGATGCACTTCGCTTAGATAAGGATCATCCCCATCGGATCATGGTGCCGCTTCTACACCCTCTGTCCGAAGAGAGGATCCTGATGCGAACCCATCTGTTACCCGGACTATCTGAAATCGCCCGACACAACCTCGCCCACGGGGAACCAGGCGGTCAAATTTTCGAGATCGGCCGCGTGTACCTAAGCCCAGCCTCGCCTCCCACCAGGATACCCGATGAACCGCTCGTCCTCGGCATGCTCTGGTTTGGAGACGAGGACAGATGGTTTGGCATGAAGAGGCGCGCGTACGATTTCTTTGACGCAAAGGGCATCGTGTTCCTGTGGTTGCAAAGCCTCGGGCTGATGGAAAGGGTAACGCTGGTTCGCAGTGAGGATCCGTGGCTACATCCGGGGAAGAGCGCGGACGTTCTCGTTGACGGACGCAAGATACTATCCTTCGGCGAAGTTCACCCGGAGACGGGTACGGCGTTCGAGATTGGGCGTGCCGTTTATGGCGAGGCTTACCTCGACGAAATTCATCCGCTGCTCGCGGCAACAACGAAGGTCGCTCGACTTCCTCGGTTTCCTGGCGTGACACGAGACCTTGCGGTATTGGTTCCGCTGGATGTAGAGGCGGGTCAACTGGTCGCGACTGCAAAGTCAGCCGCATGGGAAGAACCGAACTCCGGGTTAATCGATTGCACGGTGTTTGACGTCTACGACGGTAAAGGCATACCGCAAGGACAAAAGAGCGTTGCGGTGTCGTTCGTTTACCGGTTATCGGAACGAACCATGACGGAGGCCGAGGTGGAGGCGACACAAGCGCGAGTGGTGGAACGATGGCAACGCGACTTTGATGCAAAACTACGGGCAGGAATTTGAGCCGCAAGGACGAATACACACGGGATAGACCGCGCGTTGACCTGTGATAAATACTGTCGCCGATTCGGGATGTCAGATTTGTACCGCGGTGTTTTGCGTGGAAGTTTGGCAAATGGAAAGCCGTAAATCACGGGTCGGCAGGGGCGAAGGAGGGCGAGCGATGCAAGCGGATGGAGTGTCTAGACTGCGCGTTGAGATCTACGGTACGGAATACACTTTGCGAGGGCGCACGTCGATTCAACATCTGCATTGGGTCGCCGAGAAGGTCGACACGGTCATGCACCAGATTGCAGCAGGAAATCCGTCGCTGGATCCGAAACGTGTAGCCGTTTTGGCTGCGATTAACATTGCTGATGAGTTGCGACAACTGCAGGAAGAATGGGAAGAATGGGTCAAACTGCAAGAGAGCGAAGAAGCGAGCCGGTCTTCGCAGAACCGGGAGGGCTCATGACTGGATACGCTTGATTGGATCATCGTGGCGGTTGTGGCGCTTGGAGGTTGGAACGGGTACCGGCAAGGGTTGTTCAAACAGATCACGCGCCTGTTCGGAGTGGTCATCTCGTACGCCATCTCGATGTGGCTGAGGCCTTATGTGTCTCCGGTCATCGCGAATCTGCATATATTGCCAAAGCAAACCGGATTGCTCGGATCCATCCTCGGCAATCTGACTGATGCTGTGTCTTTTGCGTTGGTCTTCGTAGTAACACTGGTTCTGTTGCGCTACGTCGTGAGCTTAGTCGACACTTTGTTCAGCCTGCCGCTGTTGTCGACAGTGAATCGGCTTGCAGGCCTAATCGTCGGTTTGGTCCTCGCCGTCGTTTTTGTGTACGTTGCTACGCTCATTCTGCACTACATACAGGATCCCCCGCTTCAAAAGCAACTAAAGCATTCGGAAATCGTTCGTTACCTTGACTCTAATCAGGCGTCGTGGAATCAGTGGACATCTAAACAAATCCGAAAAGGGACAGCGTCAAAGCATTCCCTGTAAAATCCAAGAAGACGCCCTTTAAAAAGGCGTCTTCTTGAATAATGCGTGTTCCTTCTTAGTCTGTCCTTTTGCGAAATTCGGTGGGCACAAACAGATCGATAATTCCAATCACCAGCGATGCGAGCAGCGCCCCAAGGATGGTGACGCGCAGCCCGGGAACGAATAGTTGTGCGACGTACAGCACGATGGCACCCGAGATAAAGCCAATGATGCCGCGACCGTAGGGTGATATCCGCCTTCCAAAGAGAGCCTCCATGCCCCATCCTAACAGTGCGATAACCACGGCGGCCACCAGAGCCGACCAGAAGTTCATCACCCCAAATCCGGGCACGAGATAGCCGACGAACATGAGGACCAGGGCAGACACGATGAAGCGAACCACGGTTCCAATCAGATGCATTCGCACGTCTCCTCCCTCACTTGGACTAAACATAGGCTTCCCGATTGTGAATGCCACATGTGGTACAATGGTTACCATGGATACGCGAACGATGAGCATCTTGGAATTTGATACTGTGAGAGCACGAATTCGGAGCTTCGCCCAATGCAGCTTGGGCAAACAGCGGATTGAGTCACTTGGCCCGTACCCCACGATTGGCGAGGCAACCCTTGAACTCAATGCCGTGGACGAGATGCTTCGTTACATATACAGATACGGAACCCTGCCGTACGGCGGCATCACCGATGTTCGTTCACAACTCAAAAAGGCCGGCATCGGTGGGGTTTTGTCTGCCTCGGATCTGCTCGCCGTCGCGGAGTTCATCCGAGGCGGCAGGAGCGTGCGCGAGGCGGTCCAGACCAAACAGGAAAATCTGCCACTGCCCTCGCTTTGGAGCAAGGTGAGCGGTTTATTTGACGCTCGGCAGACCGAAATCGAGATCCGTCAGACCATCGACGAGGATGGTCTTGTGATGGACTCCGCGAGCCCACAACTGCACAGGCTGCGCCAGGAACGTCGAGAACTTGAGCGCCGCGTGAGGCAAGTCCTAGAAAACATGCTGCGAACACATCAGAAGTATTTGCAGGATCCGGTCATCGCGATGCGGGGGTCCAGTTTGTGCCTGCCGGTGCGGGTCGAGTACAAGAATCAGGTACCGGGCGCCATCCACGATTACAGCGCTTCGGGGGCAACCGTATTCATCGAGCCACGGGCGGCGATGGAAGCGAATTTGCGGGTGAGAGAGCTCGCCCTTGAGGAAGAGCGGGAGATTGAACGCATCCTACAAAGGGTGTCCGGAGTTGTGGCCCTCGTGTCGGACAGCCTCCTGGAAAACGCAGAGGTGTTGTCCGTCGTCGATGCGTGGACGGCAAAGTCCGCGTACGCCAAGTCGGAGAAGGCGGAATGCCCGGTGCTTCGCGACGATGGTGTCTGGAACTTGGTCCAGGCTCGTCATCCGTTGCTCGACAAAGAGGTTGCGGTCCCCATCTCCCTTGAACTCGGGAATCAATACCGGTTGTTGCTGGTCACTGGGCCGAATACTGGCGGCAAAACAGTGGCCCTGAAAACTCTGGGCCTTTTAACCCTGATGGCGATGTGCGGTTGCTTCATTCCCGCCGCGTCCGGAAGTGAAGTGGGCTTTTGCGACGACATATTCGTGGACATTGGAGACGAGCAGAGCATCGAGCAGAGCCTGTCCACATTTTCTTCGCACATGAGGACTATCGTGGCGACGCTCGAAAAGGTCTCCAAAGACAGCCTCGTGTTACTGGATGAATTGGGAGCAGGGACGGATCCGACGGAAGGTGCGGCCCTCGCCATTGCCATTCTGGACGAATTAAAGTTTGTCGGGTGCCGCGTGATGGCAACCACCCACTACGCCCAACTGAAAGGGTACGCGTTCGGCGAGCCAGCCGCCATCAACGCCAGCGTCGAGTTCGACATCGAGACGCTTCGGCCAACCTACCGTCTTCTGATTGGGGTGCCTGGGCGCTCAAACGCCATTGCCATCGCGTCTCGCCTCGGGTTGCACGGGAGCATCGTGGACAGGGCACGCGCCGTAATGACACACGGAGACATCCGCATTGACGAGCTCACTGCCCGTATGGAGGAAGCGCGCAAGCAGGCGGAAGACGAGCGGGATAAGGCGGAGTTGGCGTCCAAAGAAGCAGAGAGACTGCGCGAAGAATGGAGAACCAAGTGGTCGACGCTGGAGGAACAGTCTTCCCGTTTGCGTGAGTCGGCACAACACGAAGCGAGCAGAATCGTTGAGACGGCCACCCGTGAAGCCAACAAGCTGATTGATGAATTAAGAAAGCTTCAGAAAGCCGGCGGCGCGAAAGACCACGAGTTGGTCAACATCCGCAAGGGGATTGAGGAGTTGCGCCCGACCGCTTCAGGAGAAGCACGGCCGAGGGGACGAGGTCCGAAGGATGTACGCGAAATTGCGCCGGGCGCGACAGTGCGCGTCAATTCCCTCGGACAGAACGGGGAGGTGCTCGAGAAAGATGGCGCCACGCTTGTGGTTCAACTCGGCCTGTTGCGCACGAAAGTTGACCTTTCGGACGTAGAGTTTGTCCGCGCTCCCAAGACGGAGACAAAAAACGTGTCGACTCGGCGAGGGGTGCCGAGGGAAATGAAACTTTCGTTGGATATTCGCGGGGAAACGGTGGACGACGCCCTGCCCCAAATCGACAAGTACCTCGACGATGCACTGGTGAATGGGATAGAGCGGGTGACCATCATCCACGGCAAAGGGACGGGGGCCCTGCGCGACGGAGTACGGCGTTACCTGGCAAGGCATCCAAGGGCGGCGTCCTTTCTGCCAGGAGGACCGGGAGAAGGAGGCGACGGCGCGACCGTCGTCACCGTCCATTGAGCCGACCCTGCCTAGTCATTCGTTCTTTGTAGAAAAGTCGACTCGGATTCTCCTTGAGGGGATGGAACTTCCGTCGGCCATCTTCGCGTGAATTTCATAGTAAGCCGTGGACCAGCCGTGCGGTACGTTGGCGTCTATGAAGGTGGGAAATGGTGACGGTAGGCCGACCCGCTGCATTGGCCCATTCGCAGACGAAGACCGCCACAGGCTATAGATGCACTCCTGTGACACGGGCTTGAATGTGAAAAGCACTCCGCCTTGGTCCATCGTGGCGGTGACATCGTCGATAGTTGGGGGTTCATTCGATAGCAGCGAATTACTTGAGGTGTCCCCAGTTACCGCTTCATCGCCCGCGTCTTGGTGAACGTCGCAGGTTCTTGTGGGTTCGGTACCCGGCATGAATAGCTCTCCATAGGCACCGCCCGACTCGCGGCATGCCTCGGTGGCAACAAGGCCGGATTTTCGGCATATTTCAACCGTTTTTAAGCCTTCTTGGTGCGTTTCTGACCACTCAGACCACGACTCACGTCCGCGCACGCTTGGTTCCATGATATCGTTCCAAAGTCTGAACTTAAGTCTGTACACTCTCGTAGGGATCCGCTCGTTGTGATTATATCCCATCCAGATTCCCGCCGTGTATTGCGGGGTGTAGCCGATGAACCAGCCGTCTTCCTGGCGATCCGTTGTACCCGTCTTGCCTGCGACGACCGCGTCTCGGAATCGGCGTCCAATGTCGTACGCCGTCCCTGTGGGCTTCGCGGTGGCGTCGTGCAGGATGCTCGTGATGATGGCTGCGGTTTGACGGGAAAACACGCGCTCTGCCACAGGTTTGTCCTGGTAAACGAGGCTGCCCTGCGCATCGCTGATCCGCGATATGAGGATGGGTTTGCGCCAGATCCCTTCGTTGGGAAATACCGTGTATGCACCCGTCAGCTGTTCTAAGGTAAGCCCGTGCGAAAGGCCGCCGACCGCGCTTGCTAGATGATGAGTATCTTCGTCCACCAGGGTGGGAAGTCCGGACCGCGTTGTGTCGCCTGAGTGAATGCCCAATTTGTCAAGGTAGCTCATGCCCACCTCGGGCTGGATTTGATTCATGGCGCGCACGGCCGGCAAATTGAGAGACTGAACCAGTGCCTCCCGAACGGTGACGAAACCATGCCAGTACGGAACATCGTCTTTTGGTTCGTATTGCCAAGGAAGTCCTTCGTTGAAAATTCCTGGTCCGTCGTCGAGCAACGTGCCCGCCGTCAAGGCACCGCTCTCGATGGCTGGGCCGTATACGACGAGCGGCTTTATGGTGGAACCGGGTGCCCGGGGAGAGTCGGTGTGATCCACCTGATCGAGAAGATAGTGATTCGGTCGTCCACCGTCAAGCGCCGCGATTCCGCCCGTGCCGTTATCGACAATCATGGCGCCAACTTGGTACAGATCCGACTGCGATTTCCCTTTCACGCTTTTGGTGGTGTTTCGAAACAGTTTGTCTCTTGAAAGGGATGCGTCCATGCGATTCTGCAGGTCCAAGTCGATGGTGGTTTCGATGCGGTACCCAGCGGTGGCTAAAGCCGCGTCCGCCTCTGCCAGTGACGCATAGATTCCCGACTGAACGAACTCCTTCGCTACTTCTGCCTCCACGCGGGACATCACGTACGGATAACGCCACGTGGAGGTTGGGGGCGGGGCGAGGTCTCGCAAGATAGGATAATGCATCGCCGCCGAATAATCGGCGTCCGAAATGACGTGGTTTTGCAGCATCTGCTTGAGAATGTAGTGCTGACGGGCGACCGTATGCGACGGATAAGCATAGGGAGAAAAGTAGGACGGGTTGTTTGGTATCGCGGCCAAGAACGTGGCCTGCGGTAAGTTGAGACGATTGGGCGGCCGATGGAACAGGGTCTTCGATGCCATTTTGACACCGTACACATTCTTGGCTCCCATGCGGCCCATATATACCCAATTCATGTAGTCCGTCATGATCTCGTCCTTGCTGAGCATCCGGTTCACCTGCAAAGCGAGAGCGATTTCTTGTATCTTCCTCTTCATGGTGCGCTCCTGCTCCGGGAATACGGCTAACTTCACGGTTTGTTGCGTGATGGTGCTCGCCCCGCTGTGGATGCCGTGGCCCATCAAGTCCTGGACGGCCGCTCGCACCATGGCGATTGGAGCAATTCCGAGGTTGTGATAGAACGATTTGTCTTCCGCGGCTATGAATGAGTGAATGAGTACCGGAGTCACCTCGTGCAACGACTGAATCGGCTGCCTGTCGCCTTCCTTCGTGAACCATCCAATCACACGGCCGTGCTTATCCACCACGCACGAAGAGACGCTTCTGTTTGTGAAGGTCTCGGCCGTGACGGACGGCAGGCCGCGAAGCATATTTGACAAGTAAACGATGAGTGCCACCATCGCGGCGAGTCCGGTACCTAGGGTGCACAGCGCCACAGCGCGTACGAGGGAGCGCCACCATCCTTGCTTCCTCACGCTCCGGCTGTTCCGAGCGGCGAGCCTTCGCGACGTCGCGAAGGTCTCGGCTCTAGGAGATGGTCTTGGCGATACAGACGCGTTTTGACTATTTCTATGCCGCGGTTCACGCCGCCCGATGCCTACCCGGCCAAACCAGGCGTGCCGGCGGAAGTGTTTCCCTCGCATTCGAAATCCCTCCCTTGCCCTCAATTGTGCCCTACTATGGAAGATTCTCTGCACGAGACGGGTTTCCAGGAATCTCCGTTTATCGCTGGCCCTTGACATGAGAAATGAGTCCTGCTAACGTAAATGCACATCTTCGTGCGTTGGCATTATTGGGATACTTCGTCGATGATTGAGGCAATCTGCCCTGCAGGGCAGGGGTCCACCCGCACTGCGTAATCATGCGAGAGTGAGTGGACGGTACTTCGTTGAGAGCGTGATCAGAGAGCCGATGGAAGGTGCGAATCGGCCACGTCAGCGTAAGGAAATACACCTCAAGAGATGGGGCGGCACGCGTCGTCCCCGGGGGTTCCGTTATCGACCGACAGAGGGGTTCGTTGACGCTTGGATCGAAACTTTGCGTTTTGTGATCCAGGACACCGTCTCGGACAAACTGGGTGGTACCGCGAGCAATGCTCGTCCCGGAACGTTTGGGGGCGGGCTTTTTTGTTTTCGGTTTGACATCCATCGCCATGGCGAAGAGGTGAGATCCAGAAGAGGGAAATTCCCGACAAGCGTGTTGGCGGGGCCGAAGCATTTGGCTGGCCACACGGAGGGTGAAATCGCTGCGAAGGGCAGGAGCGTGCTACAGAATGAATCCATTGCTGGAAGATTTGACGTTTCGCAACCTCATCAACCAGGCCACGAATCTGGATGAATTATCAAAGCGGATAGATGAGGGACCAATTACCATGTACATCGGGTTCGACCCTACGGCAGACAGCCTGCATATTGGCAGTCTGCTGCCCATTCTTTGTTTGCGCCGCTTTCAACAGGCAGGGCACAACGTGATTGCATTGGTCGGGGGCGCCACTGGGCTCATTGGGGATCCGAGCGGACGCCAATCCGAGAGATCCCTGAATACCTTCACCGTCGTGGAAGGCTGGTCCGAGAAAATTCGCGGTCAACTTGCACGATTCCTTGACTTTGATGGGGTGAAGAACCCTGCGAAGTTAGTGAACAATTACGACTGGACCAAGGATCTTGACGTCATCGGTTTTCTGCGGGACATCGGCAAGAACTTTTCCGTGAACTACATGTTGGCGAAGGAGTCGGTGAATTCGCGAATGGAACGAGGAATCTCGTTCACGGAGTTCAGCTACATGATCCTTCAGGCCTTTGACTTTTGGAACCTGTACAGAGAGAATGGTTGCCTCTTACAAATGGGCGGGAGCGATCAGTGGGGGAACATCACCGCCGGGATTGAGCTGATCCGAAAGCTGGGCGGAGACGAAGCGTTCGGACTCACCGTGCCGCTTGTCACGAAGGCGGACGGAGAGAAGTTTGGGAAGACCGCATCCGGGGCCGTTTGGCTCGATGAGCAAAAGACGTCACCGTACCAGTTTTATCAGTTTTGGTTAAACGTTGACGACAGGGACGTCGTGCCGTTCCTTAAGTACTTCACCTTCCTTACCAAGTCGGAGATAGAGGCGCTGGAACGCGAGGTTCAAGAGAATCCGGGAGCGAGGGAAGCTCAGCGGATACTGGCACGAGAGGTCACGACGCTCGTTCATGGGCCGGACGCCTTCCTTCGCGCGCAACAGATCTCTCGGATCTTGTTTGAGGGAAACGTCTCGGAATTGAGCGCCAGCGAGATTTCCGACGCATTTTCTGATGTTCCTTCCGCCACGTTCCCGAAGGATTCCAAGATGGCGCTCGTCGACGTGTTAGTCGCGCTTCATGCTTGTCCCTCGAAGCGCCAAGCGAGGGAAGACATACAGAACGGGGCCGTGCTCGTAAACGGAGTCAAGCGAACCGAACCCGGCGCCATGATCCTTGAAGAAGACAAGATTGGGGGAACCACAACCGTCATTCGCCGCGGGAAGAAGAACTACTTCCTGGCCAGGTTTGAGTGAAGCGATTGCACACCCCATGAACGCGAAGGAGGCGGATGCCGTGTGCATCCGCCTCCTTCGATGGTAATCTAGAGCCTTTGTCGTCCGCGACCGTGTTGCGCCGACGGGCTAGCTTGCCCCCTGTCCGCATATAAATCGATGGGGGGATGCAGGGTGCCTCGTCGTTTTCGCGCTGTGCGATCTCAAAATAACACCGGAGCCAAAGCGACGCCTCGCGGTGGAGGCGTAATGATTTTCGTGTTCACGTTTATGGTTCTGGTACTCTCCCTCGTCATCTACGCGGATCTGCGCGTGCGTCCCATGGTCGCCGCCAGCGCTCGCATGATTGCCAAACGAGCTGCAACCGAGGCTTTGAACGAAGCCGTCACGGCGGAATTGGCCGAAGATGTTGATTACAAGAAGATTGTGCAGATCCAGGGGAAACAAGGAGAACTAACGACGGCCAATTTCGATTTGGCGAAGGTCACCGAGCTTCAGGCGGCCGCCACCGAAAGGGCAGACGCTGCGTTGCGCAGTCTTTCCCAAAGCACGCTTAGCCTGCCGTTCGCTCAGGTCGTGGGCGGCTCTTTGTTCACTACGTTCACCCCCATCATTCCGGTCCGCATGACGTTGATGGGAGACGCCCATTCCTCGGTGGAAATGGACACACGGACGGTCGGAGTCAATCAGTCCGTGCACATCATTTATCTGGACATCTCCGCGGACATGAGCGTCGTGTCCCCGTTGGTCAGCACCCCACTTACCATTACCAGTCGCATCCCCGTCGCCTACGTGGTGCTTATGGGCGAAGTTCCGAAAACCTACCTCGGCAAGGGTCAAGACTCCTTCACCTCTTCGTTTGCTACGGTCACACCGAACCAGGAGAAATAGAATGAACGCGCACATCGGAAGCCTGCCTGTGTTTACACTGTGCGGCGGCTAACCGACGAAAGGTGGTTCTCGCGCACGCATTTTCGCAAGTGGTGGGCAGGTGCATATACTGTGGCAGACCGTTCAAGCGAGGTCGCGACAAGGAGGTTGCCGCGTTGAAAAAGTACATCGTTCGCGAGGGCGACACGCTGGAGAGCATTAGTCACGAGACCGGAGTGGAATGGAAACTGCTGGTGGCCGCGAACCCGGGAGTGGACGGCCGACGCGTTCTTCCCCCGGGGCAAGTCATCGCCGTCCCCGACATCGGCAATGGGGCGATACGGCATCAACCCGCGGGCGTTCAGGGCTCAGAGTACGCCCCAAACCCCGCTCTAGAAAAGGCGAAAAGGCCTGACAAACAACAGCCTGAGGAAAAAATGCCCGGATACTTTGGACTCGTCTGGCCGCACGTGGTGAGCTCCGGAGAAGATTGGAGCACGGTTTCGCAAGAGTACCAGGTTCCTTTGGGGGAACTACTGCGGATGAACGCTACGTTTGCCAACCGCGAACTGGCCGCCGGTGATATCCTCTACATCCCGAATGTCGTGATGGAATCACGGGTGAGTGACAACGGGGAAAAGGCCGCGTCAGCCCCTAGTGAACCCGCTTCGCAAGGATCGCGCGGCCCGTCGCAAAACTACGGCATCTATGGGTTGCCACACAATCTTTCGTGTCCGGCGTGGAACTACGCATGGGGCGTACCCATCATGGCGTACGGGTATCCAGCTTACGCGGCTGGTTATCCTTACGGCAACGGTACCACCGTGTATGAGAACATGCGATACAAACATCACCATGGTGCCGGACCCTACGCCTACTTTCCACAGGCGTGTCCACCGATGAGTTGGGACGCCGTCAATCGAATGTGGGATGCCTCATTGGGACAAGAGGCGGCCTTTGGCGGCTCTTTTGAGAGTTCTTCGATGGAGTCGAGTTGGTCAGACGATTCCGTGTGGGACCAAAACGATGGCAAGACTCCCTGAAATAGACCCGTTGAAAATCGTCGAGAGCATTCCCTTCGTTCTGTCGGAACACTTTGGTATCGAAGCAAAGAGCGTGGATGTGGTGAAAACCGTTTACCGTGTGACGGACCCCGTCGGCACCATCTATTACGTGAAACCATGCAACCACCAAAGCGACGAGCGAATTGCGGAATTACACCAGGTGGCTACCCGGCTAAGCCAGAGCGGATTACGCCTTGCGGTTCCCATCCTTTCTCGAGATGGCCGCTATCTTGTGACCCTGGACGACGGGGTCTTCGGCTATGTTCAACCTGCACTGCCGGGGAGGCACGCGGACTTTCGGCTACGTTCCGACCGCGTGATGAGCACGGCGGCCGCTGCGCACCTGCACCGCTTGGGATCCCGAATGAGCGTCAAGTGGCTCCGCTACCCGGTCGGTCTGCCCCTTGCGCGCAAACTGGCTACAAAACGAGCCGCTTTCCTGCGCGTGTTTCCCGAAGTCGAAAGCCGCCTTCCATACGTCCGCGCGAACAAGCGGGCCATGCTTCACGCGCTGTTCGTATGGGACAGGGAGCCGTCGACGGTCGCTTTGGCGTCCCCATCCCGATGCTTTTGCCATCGGGACTTCGCTCCGCATAATCTTCTGGTGGACGACACTCGTCGCAAGATTTCCGTGATTGACTTCGATCTCGCTGGCTTCGATCATCCATTCGTCGACCTGGTCCAAATCGTGAACCATTCTGTGACCCTATCCGATGTCGATAGGGGCCTGTTTGTGGATACCGTCGAAGTGTACCGAAGGCTCTATGGGCTCAATCCCGCCGAGGAGCGGTGGCTGTGGCAGTTATTTTCCTTTCCGGACGTTCTCGTCCGCTCTGTTCTCGAGTGGGCGAAAGAAGGGTATCGGGACGAAGGGGAGGAAACCGTGCGTCAAGCTGTTCTGAAAGAACAAACGCGGGTGGATAGGTTGACGCAGGAATGTCCCATGAGGTTATACTGAAGGAGGTTACGATACGGACTTAGGAATAATGGAGGATCACGGTCTTGAGTGGGCATTCTAAATGGCATAATATCCAGCGTCGCAAAGGAAAGCAGGACTCCGTTCGCGGGGTGCTCTTTACCAAGCTGTCTCGCGACATATATCAGGCTGCGAAGGAAGGCGGGGGAAACCCCGACGTTAACTTTCGGCTGAAGGTCGCCATTGACAGAGCGCGTCAGAGCAATTTGCCGATGGAGAGCATCAATCGCACGATTGCTAAAGCAACCGGCACCCTTGAGGGCGTCACTTACGAAGAATTGGTCTACGAGGGCTACGGTCCTTCTGGCGTGGCTCTTTTGATGGAAATTGTCACTGACAATCGCAACCGAACTGCCGCTGACGTTCGTCACATTCTCTCCAAACGCGGTGGAAACTTGGGCGAGAGTGGATGCGTTGCTTGGATGTTCCGTCGCGTCGGCCGGATGACAATTTCGAAGGAATCGACGAATTTTACGTTGGACGACGTGATTTTGGCCGCGCTTGAAAGTGGTGCGGACGACGTGCGCGAGTCCGACGATGAATACGAGGTGATCTGCGTTCCGGAGCAGTTTGCGGCCGTGCGGGATGCCCTCGAAGCAAACGGGCTCACCCTGGAAGACTCGGAACTCGCGTA
>JAJZAV010000307.1 GCA_021799255.1 Bacillota bacterium | reverse complement strand
CCGATGACTAACACGGCAGCAAGAAACGACCACCGATGCATTCGCCCGAGAGCGACACCTTCCAACTCCTGTTCCATTTTCTTAACCCAAGTCATCCTCATTGGCGCGTGAGATTGATATCATCCAGTGTAGCGACGAAACGCACTTCGACATTGCTTGGACCGCAACTGCCCCCGTAGGGCAATTTCAAGTTTCGGCTGGTGTACAATGTGTGAACAGCTCCTACCTTTCCAGAGTCAACTCTGCCAACACAAGCAACATCTCTAATGACGACTCGGTGTCAATCACCGCAGGGCCCCTACGCCTAGCTCGTTCCACGCTCAAGGTCGGTTCGCCCACGATGGGCCCCACGATAGGTCCCACGATAGGTCCCACGAAGCCTTCCCTCGCAATCAACGCTTCCATATACTGTTTCGTTGCGAGGCCATTCTCTATTTCGCCACACGTGCCTGTAGAAACTGCCACGGAGCGCTCTGGACCAATCGCTCAGGACCGTACTTCTTCAAGACATCATGCCCCCGCCCTATTAATAGACGGATCATATCCTGCTGAGCTTTCCACGGCAATTCTTCCATGGTGTCATCGAAGAAGTTGCCAACCTGCACCATGAACTTGACCATCATTTCGGGAGATTGATAGCTTCCAATCACTTCGTAGGCTTCGATGCGGACGTCTTCGTACGGCAACGGCTTAATCGCGTTTGATACGCTCGTCTCCGATGGTAGAATGTTGCTCTCATCCTGTGAATTCCTCGAGGTCAGAACGGGAGCAAACCACTCAAGAAAGAACTCACTGTTACTCCTGTTTGCAAACTGCAACGCATAATTTGTCGTGAAAACCGCGTTCGGCTTCGAGACCCGATGGATCTCCTTTAGGACCCGAGGAATGTCTGTGAAGTGCAGAAATGCACACCCGACGACAGCATCAAAGCTGTTGTCCTCAAAAGGCAAATCTTCTGCGGCAGCTTCAACAAACTGTACGTTGGCTTCCGGAAACGACTTCTGTTTCTCACGAGCCCTAGCCAACATGCCGATGGACGGGTCCGTAGCCATTACGTGACCTTCGGAACCAGTCAGCTGGTACAGTCCCGAACTTAAGGTCATCTCACCTGTGCCGCATCCCACCTCAAGAACTCGCATGCCCGGACGGATGCCACATTCGTGTAAAATTTGGCTGCGCGCCTGTTCTATGGTGCTCACGCTCTGAACGATGCCATCGTAGTCTGCCATCTGGCTAAATTGGGACCGTCTCGCGATATCGACGCGCCGCCGAAGGAAACCTGAATCTCTGAGAAACTCCGCAAATTGCTGATATCGGTGCTCCCCGACGTCCGTTAACACAACATACTGCTGCCCGTCTTCGACGACAATTTTCATGGTCTCCGTCAACAAATGCGCAGCAAGTTCCAAATCGAGAGCGTATTGAATCCACGGACGATGCAATTCTCCCGAAACGAATTGCGACACTAACACTCGCCCGTAGTGGTGAACCAGTTTGCAGTTGTCGTACGTGTTCACAACCAAACTTAGTGTAACCACGTCGTCCCTTCCACAGTCCAGGAGCACCTTGCGCACGAGTCGGTGCGCCACCAAAACCATCGATTCGTCGATATTCAGGTATCCAAGACGAATATGGGACAGGTAGGCGGCTGTACTCGAGATAGCTTCAACCAATACGGACCTCACTACGGGTGGAGTTACTTCAATTCCTGGGTGCATGGATATTGAAAAGGTCTTGTTTCCACAGACCTCCGCCGTCAACTCTGATGCGTGTTGGTAGACAATGTCGTAAGTGTTCTTATCCAGTCCTCCCACTCCAGCACTCGCAACCGCCGGGCCGAGGATGACTTCCGATTCCAGAACACGCTGCATCACCGGGATTAGGTGGTCGAATTGGCTCATGAACGGTTGCCTCCATTGTGGTGGATGATGTGGGGCTAAATTGGGATGGAAATAGTCTGAATTGTGCGCTGATTATACCGCGTTCGTTAGGATAAATGGTATGTTTCTTCGGAACAGACTGCCCCTAAAGCGGGCATTCCATCTTGGTGTTTAAATTGTACCACCTCGCGGCGGCGTGAAAACACCATAGATTCGCTAATCTCGCAAATTCCGTTCGATGTACCCCATCGCCTGGTACCCGTTGAGTCTTTTCTGATACATGCGCGAACTCGGTGGTATACCTTACAAAGGCGGTCGAGGCCCACAAAACGTGCTGACTTCGGCTGCAGAAGTAGAGATTTTAGCCAAAACAATAGTGTACACTCGCCTTATATCAAACGGAATCCTTTGAGGAGTGCAACAATTGTGGAGAACTCTCACAACTGGGCAGGGAACTTCAGGTACAGTGGCTCGCAACTCTATGTTCCAGAAAACGTCGAGCAGGTACAAGAGTTGGTGGCTCAAAGCCGACGAATCAAGGTGCTGGGCACGCGGCACTCGTTTAACGGGATCGCGGATTGTACCGAGAGTTTCCTATCGCTTGAGAAGCTGAACCGCGTCGTAGACCTGGACTCAGTGAACAACACCGTGACTGTGGAAGGCGGAATACGGTACGGAGAACTTTGCCACTATCTTCATGGTCGAGGCTACGCGCTGCACAATTTGGCGTCACTTCCTCACATAAGCGTTGCGGGTGCCTGCGCGACCGCAACGCACGGTTCCGGGGATGGGAACAAAAATCTCGCGGCCGCGGTGCGATTTATGGAAATTGTCAAAGCGGATGGAGAGAAGGTCACGTTTTCTCGTGGTGATGAGAAGAGGGATGTCGCGGGAGCGGCGGTCGGACTAGGGGGACTCGGTGTGGTTACCAAAATCATGCTGGATGTGATTCCAAGTTTCCTGATGAGCCAATACGTATACGAAAGCTTGCCCCTCGAGTATCTTGAAGACCACTTGGATGAGGTTTTCTCCAGCGCTTATAGTGTCAGCCTGTTCACGGACTGGACGGACGGCTCTGTTCATCAAGTCTGGCGCAAGTTCAAACTTACGCGCGAGAACCCCATGGAGATGGAGGGTGAGTTTTTCGGCACGACACGAGCCACGGCGCATCGTCATCCCGTACGCGGTATGACGGCAGAAAACTGCAATGAGCAACTTGGCGTGCCAGGACCTTGGCACGAGCGACTGCCCCACTTTCGCATGGACTTCACCCCAAGCACCGGGGATGAGTTGCAAAGCGAATACCTCGTGCCACGTGTTGCGGCGTATCAGGCGTTACGTGAGGTTCACCGCGTCCGCCAGCACATATCACCTCTGCTTCATGTCTCCGAAATCCGCACGGTGGCGGCCGATGATCTGTGGATGAGCCCTTGTTATAAACAAGACTCGGTAGGCATTCACTTCACGTGGAAATCGGACTGGCAGGGCGTTAAGCAAGTGTTGCCCATCATCGAAGATCAGCTTGCCCCGTTCCAAGCCCGACCCCATTGGGGCAAGTTGTTCACGATGTCGCCTGATGGGCTCCAACCGCTTTACACAAAACTACCAGATTTCCGGCATTTGATGCTTGAATGCGACCCACAAGGGAAATTTCGAAACGAATTTTTGGAGCGGTATGTCGTGGGGGTTCACAACTGAAGCCAAGGATTTCTACCACGGCAGCCCGCCGTCTAGGGACCTGTGGGCAACTCCATTTACACGATTTAGTGTAGCCGTATATCCCTCTATATAAGATGTCCCTTACATTATTGTATTTACAGGCCTATTCTGCAGAGGTATAACTTTGCATATATTCAGACAAGACTTCACCATTTGGCCGAACATTCCTTGCGGAAATCCACCGCAGGAGAGGAGTTGATGCTCAATCCGGTGAGTCTATGGTTTATGCTTGATAGTTCCGCGACTATCTGCCCGCAAGTTCCTGAAACACTTAGTAAGCGCTTTCTTACGTTGGCTGGAGGATATTTCGCACTCATTTCGATGTGAGGAGGATGTTGATGGGTGATACAGCGGTAGACCAACAAGCGAACCTGCTGTCCCGACTCGATAGGGTTCCCATCAGAGGGAGCCTCTGCGTCATCATTATCATTCTTGCCTTGGCTTGGATCAT